>JBEKSB010000116.1:0-20958 GCA_049517455.1 Xanthobacteraceae bacterium | reverse complement strand
GATCGCCTCAAGCCGATGGCGGTCTGCTTGTGTAACGTTCACGACAATTCCTGCTCTCATGACGAGAGCTTGAACTGCTTCGGGCGATTTGGGAATCGTCTGAATGAATCAGACCACTAGTTGCCGCTCAGTTGAGGCATTTTGCGCCGATGATGATGTTCGGAAAATATCGCAACCGCGCCGAATTGCGAAAGAAGCCGCGTCGGCAATTCCATCATTTGGCAAAGATCATCACGGACGGAAATGAGCCGGCGCGAGGCTGCACGATGTCCGACGTTTCGCATACCGGCGCGCGTCTCGTGCTGGAGACCGACGCCGAGTTGCCAAACCGCTTTCTATTGCTGCTCACCGGCAATGGCAGCGCGCGGCGTCGCTGTCGGGTGGTTTGGCGCGCCGGAGTGACCGTTGGCGTCGAGTTCGCGAACCGCTGATCGCGCGCCACCGCGAGTCACGCTCTCCCCAAGGCGCGTGAACCGCCCTCACAACTTGAGCCTCATCTCTTTAGCAAAAGTACTTGCGTATGTCTGCCTTATTTGCGGCGCAGGAAGCTGCAAACGAAACGGGGAAATCTGCGCCGATGGAGCGGCGTCGGTGCATCGGTTGTTTTGTTGGACGCTTCCATGACATCGAGCGACACAGGTCACGGATCCATTGCCCGCCGCTGGCACCGCCGGCCGGGGGCGATCGGATCGGTCTGCGTGGTTGCCGCGGGCATTGTCGCCGGCTGTTCTATGAGCGACGGCGTCGGCAGCTTCACCGTCGATCCCGGCCATTATTCTGTCTATCACTGCGATGGCCTCGTGGCCCGATTGAAGGCCTTGCTCGCGCGGGAACTGGAGTTGGTCAATCTTATGAACAAGGCAAGCGAAGGCCCCGGCGGCACTGTAATCGGTACGCTGTCCTATCGTGCGGATTACGAGAACGCCTTGGGCGAGGAAAAAGTGCTGCGGCGCGCGGCGGTCGAGAAGAAATGCGAGCTTCCTCCGCCGGTTTCTCCCACGTCGCCGACGCCGGCTGCGTATTCCACGGCGCCCGCACCAGCCACATCTTCGGTGCCGCCCACTTCGGCCACGGTTCCAATATTTCAAAGCGACCAAAGTATCCGCTGACGCGTGTGCAAGACAAACGTAACAGGTGGTGAGCGACGCCGGCCTCGTCACCTCGCGTAAGTCGAACAATTCACCGGCGTTCGGGAATTCCGCCGTAGCCGCGCCGCGGCCAAAAAGTGGTCCAAGTAACGACCATCTACAAACCGCCTATGACCATGGCGAGCACGACACCGGCGATGGCGAGCAGCACAAGCACGGCGGCGCTTCCCGCGGTCGCTCGCCCGCCGGCGAAAAAGGCGGCGTAGAGGGCCTTAAGGATGTTGTTGGACGAAGCGGCGATGAGGATCGCCGCCGCGAGCGCGCTCTCCGACATCCCGGCCGTGCCGCCCTGCGCCAAATTCAGCACGAAAGGATCGATATCGGTCACGCCGACGATGGCGGCGAGCGAGTAGATACCGGAGGTTCCGAACTGCGCTTTAGCCCAATTCGACACGAACGACACCGCAATGAAGAGAATGGCGAAGAGCGCCGCGGGACCAAGCTCCAGCGGATTTCCGCCGGACGGCTGCAGCGTCGACGCCTGCGCTTTCGATTCCTGCGGCGGCGGTTTTGCAAACCGGTATTGCAGCGCGCAGATCACGAGACCGGCCAGCGAAAGGCAGCAAAGCGAAGGCGCCAGCTCCCGCGCCAGCGTCAAATTGAAGAACGCCACGACCGCCAGAATACGCAGATACATGATGGCGGTGGCGAGCGTGATGCCGGCTTGCGCATGCCCTCTCATCGCAGCGTCGGATTTCGCCTGGCGCGCCAGCACGACCGTCGTTGCCGTCGACGAATAAAGGCCGCCCAAGGCCGCCATCCATAATCCGCGCGCCGCCGCGGCCCAGTAATGTTGCGCCAGGTAGCTCGCGTAGGAAAGGCTACAGACGACGACGAGCGCGAGCCACGCCTGACGCGGCGTGATGGTCGTCAGCGTCGTCACCTGGGTGTTCGGCAGGAGCGGCAGGATGATCCCGGTCAGGATCAAGAATTCGCCGGCGGTGACGATCTCCTTCAACTCGACGCGCCGCGCCAGCGCGTGAAGCTGTTGGCGGCCGGTGAGCAGCAGGACGGCGGCGACGGTAAAAGCCACCGCCACCCAGGGCGGCAACGCCAAGGCGATGGCGCCAAGAAGATAGGCGTGGACGTTGAGCACCGGCACGACCAGTCCGACATTCGGCTCTCCCACCTCGTCCTTCTCGAGGACATGCTGGCGATAGAAGATCGCGAGCCAAGCCCCGAGCACGATGAGGCCGCCGGTGAAGGGAATGAAATGCGTCGGGTCGAACAGGTAGAGCACGCCGCCCCCGAACGCGAGCATCGGAAACGTGCGGATGCCGCCCGGACGTTTGGTGTTGGTGCGCCCGAAAAAGTCCTCGAATGCCAGGCCGAGAAACAGGCTCAAGCCGAGAAGGAGCGCTACGCCCGTCAGTGAAGGTGCTGAAATCATCGAAAGGCCGAGGTGTTGGCTAACGGCGGACCGTGGCAGCTTGATTGGGCCTATCATACATAGCCTGATAGGGCGAACGAAGGAGCCCGGATCGGCTGGGCGGTTCACCTGACGTTAGGCTGGCCGGAAGCTTGAGGATTTTGGGAGAAAAGCGATGAGCTGGTTACCCGACAAGGACCCGGTGCTCGGCGACAAGCACTCATGCGACGCGCTCGAACTGATCGTTATTCCGCGCGTGCGCGATCTCGGCGACGGCTTTTCGGTGCGCCGCGCGCTGCCGCACGGCAAACGCCAGATGGTCGGCCCTTTCATCTTTTTCGACCAGATGGGACCGGTGCAACTCATGGCCGGCCGGGGCATGGACGTTCGTCCGCATCCGCACATCGGGCTTGCGACCGTGACCTACCTGTTCGACGGCCGGGTCACGCACCGCGACAGCGAGGGCAACGAGCTAGAGATCACGCCGGGCGCCATGAACCTCATGACCGCCGGACGCGGCATCTCCCATTCCGAGCGCACGCCCCCAAGCATGCGCACGAGCGGCGGCGGAATGTTCGGCATCCAGAGCTGGATCGCACTGCCGCAAGACCATGAGGAAATGGCGCCGCTGTTCGAGCATTTCGACGCCGCGGTTCTGCCGACCTTCGAAGACCGCGGTGTGCGCGCGCGCGTGATCGCCGGCTCTGCCTTCGGGCAAAAATCCCCGGTCGGCATGGTGTCGGAATGGTTTTATGCCGAAGTCCTGCTCGAAGCAGGCGCGAGCGCGCCGCTCGATGCCGACCATGAGGAGCGTGCGATCTACGTGACCGAGGGCGAGGTCGACGTCGCCGGCGACAAGTTCGAGGCGCCGCGGCTCCTGATATTTCGTCCCGGCGACCGCATCACGGTGACGGCGACGCGGCCGTCGCGGCTGATGTTCCTCGGCGGCGCGGCGCTCGAAGGCCCGCGTTACCTGTGGTGGAATTTCGTCTCCTCGCGCAAGGAGCGCATCGAGCAGGCGAAGGAGGAATGGAAAACCGGGCGCTTTGCCCGGATCCCGGGCGACGAGATGGAGTTCATTCCGCTGCCGGAGAATTAAGCGCGATTCCTCCGGCACCCCGAGCGCTCGATCCCGTCTCCATTGCGAACAAAACAGGAATCGTGATTCAGTCCGGGCTCGGCCCGTAACTGATTCGGGCCCACATCACTCGGTCCAATGTCGGCGGCGCGCCTGGAAAAGCTCAATCCGCAACAACGCCGCGCCGTCGAGCATGGCGGACTGCCGCTTGCCGATGCCCGGCCGCTCCTCATCATCGCCGGTGCCGGGTCGGGTAAAACCTCGACGCTGGCGCATCGCGTCGCCTACCTCATCGAACAGGGCGCCGATCCGCGCCGCATCATGCTCTTGACCTTCTCGCGGCGCGCGGCGGCGGAGATGACGCGGCGGGTCGACATCATCCTCGCCGAATTCATGCGGGGCAGGGGCGGGGCGATGGCCGACGCAATGGTGTGGGCCGGGACATTCCATGCCATCGGCGCGCGGCTTCTTCGCGAATACGCGGAAACAATAGGTCTCGCGCCCGCCTTCACCATCCACGATCGCGAGGATTCGGCAGATCTGATGAACCTCGTTCGCCACGATCTGGGGTTTTCCAAAACCGAGAAGCGGTTTCCGACGAAAAATACCTGCCTCGCAATCTATTCGCGCGCGGTGAATGGAGAGCTTCCGCTCGACGAGGTTCTGGGCTCGTCCTTTCCGTGGTGCACGATGTGGCAGGACGAGCTGCGGGCGCTGTTCGCGCAGTATGTCGACATCAAGCAACGGCAGCACGTGCTCGATTACGACGATCTCCTCCTTTATTGGGCGCACATGATGCTGGAACCCTCGATCGCGGGGGAAGTCGCGGAACGTTTCGATCACGTCCTGGTCGACGAATATCAGGACACCAACAAGCTCCAGGCTTCGGTTCTCTTGGCGCTGCGGCCGAACGGCAAAGGCCTCACCGTCGTCGGCGATGACGCGCAGTCGATCTATTCGTTTCGCGCCGCGACGGTGCGCAACATTCTCGACTTTCCGGATCATTTCAGCCCGGCGGCGGACATCGTGACGCTGGAGCAGAATTACCGCTCCACGCAGCCGATCCTGGCCGCGGCCAATGCCGTCATCGAACTGGCGGACGAGCGCTTCACCAAGAATTTGTGGTCGGAGCGAAAGTCAGCCGAACGCCCGCAGATAGTCAGCGTGCGCGACGAAGCGGATCAGGCGCTCTACATTGTGGAGAAAGTTCTGGAGCGCCGCGAGGAGGGGCTCGCGCTCAAGACCCAGTCCGTCCTGTTCCGCGCCTCGCACCACAGCGGGCCGCTGGAAGTGGAATTGACCCGCCGCAACATTCCGTTCGTGAAATTCGGCGGGCTGAAGTTTCTGGAAGCCGCACACATCAAGGACATGCTCTCCTTCCTGCGCTGGGCGGAAAACCCGCGCGACCGCGTCGCCGGCTTCCGCGTCGTTCAATTGCTGCCGGGCGTCGGCCCGGCGACGGCATCGCGCGTGCTGGAGCGTATCGGCGCGCAGGCCGATCCAGCCGAGGGTCTAAGCGATGTCAAGCCGCCGGCTGTAGCGGCCGAGCATTGGCCGGCCTTCGTCGAAGCCGTTCGTCTCGTCCGCAGCCGGGCGGCGGGCTGGCCGGCGGAGCTCGAGCTCGTTCGCCGCTGGTACGAGCCGCATCTCGATCGCATCCATGAGGATGCGACGCTACGCCAGCCCGATCTTCTGCAACTTGTGCAGATCGCCTCGACCTATCCGAGCCGCGAGCGATTCTTGACCGAACTGACGCTCGATCCGCCGGACTCCACCAGCGATCGCGCCGGCGATCCGCTGCTCGACGAGGACTACCTGATCCTCTCGACCATTCATTCGGCGAAGGGGCAGGAGTGGAAGTCGGTCTACATCTTGAACGCGGTCGATGGCTGTCTGCCGTCCGACCTAGCGACCGGAACGAGCGCCGAAATCGAGGAGGAGCGGCGGCTGTTCTACGTCGCCATGACGCGCGCCGAGGATCATCTGCACGTGATCGTGCCGCAGCGCTTCTTCGTGCATGGGCAGAGAAGCAACGGCGACCGGCACATGTACGCGTCGCGCACGCGATTTATTCCGTCGGCTCTGCTCGATCGGTTTGAATGTTGCGCTTGGCCGCTAGCCACACCGGGGCAATCATCGGCAAAACCAGCACGCGCGCCGGTCGATATCCGCGCGCGCGTGCGCAGAAGCTGGGGTTAAGTCCGGCTGCGGGCGAAAGTGGTCACAATGCAACGCGCCGCAGCCGCAGCGCGTTGCCGATCACGCTCACCGAGGACAGCGCCATCGCCGCAGCGCCGATCATCGGCGACAGCAGAATCCCGAAAGCCGGATAGAGAACGCCGGCCGCGATCGGGATGGCGGCGCCATTGTAGATGAAGGCGAAGAACAGATTTTGCCGGATGTTGCTCATGGTGGCGTGCGAGAGCCGCCGTGCGCGCACGATGCCGAGGAGATCGCCCTTGATGAGCGTGATCCCCGCGCTCTCGATGGCGACGTCGGAGCCGGTTCCCATGGCAATGCCGACTTCGGCGGCAGCAAGCGCCGGGGCGTCGTTGACGCCGTCTCCGGCCATCGCAACGACGCGGCCGTCGCGGCGCAGCTTGTCGATAATCGCGTTTTTTTGATCGGGCAGCACGTCGGCTTCGATCTCGCTGAGGCCGAGCTGCCGCGCCACGGCCTCGGCGGTGGCGCGGCTGTCGCCGGTTAGCATGACGATGCGCAGACCGTCGGCGCGAAGCATGTTCAACGCTTCTTGTGTCGTCGCCTTGATGGGATCGGCGATGTCGAGAATGCCGGCGAGGTTGCCGTCCATTGCGAGGAAAATCACGGTCGCGCCGTCGCGGCGCAGCCGGTCGGCGTCGGCTGCAAGCGAAGCCGTGTTGACGCCGAGTTCAGCAAGGAAGCCTGGATTACCAAGGGCGACGGTGCGCCCTTCGATAGTGCCGACCACGCCTTTTCCGGCGCGTGAGTCGAAGTTGCCAGCTTCGGCAAGCGCGACGCCGCGCTCAGCTGCGGCGGCAACGATCGCGGCTGCGAGCGGATGCTCGCTCGCGCGCTCGACACTGGCGGCAAGCCGCAGCACCTCGGCTTCATTGAAACGATCGGCCGGAACTACGGCAACGACCTTCGGCTTGCCTTCGGTCAACGTTCCGGTCTTGTCGACAACAAGTGTATCCACTTTCTCCATCCGCTCCAGCGCTTCAGCGTTTTTGACCAGCACGCCGGCCTGCGCGCCGCGTCCTACACCCACCATGATCGACATCGGCGTGGCCAGACCGAGCGCACAGGGACAGGCGATGATGAGCACGCTGACCGCTGCGACGAGACCGAAGGTGAAGCGTGGTTCCGGTCCGTAGATCGACCATGCCGCGAAGGCGGCGACTGCAACCACGATCACCAGCGGCACGAACCAGGACGCCACTTGATCGGCGAGCCGCGCAATCGGCGCGCGTGAGCGCTGCGCCGCGGCGACCATCCGCACGATTCGTGCAAGCAGCGTGTCGCGGCCGACCTTTTCGGCCCGCATGACGAAGCCGCCGCTCTGATTCAGCGTGCCGGCGATGACGCGCGCGCCGGCACGTTTGGTCACCGGCATCGATTCTCCGGTCACCATCGATTCATCGATCGCGGAGCGCCCGTCGACGATAGAGCCATCCACCGGGATTTTTTCGCCGGGGCGCACGCGCAGCCGGTCGCCAACCGCGACGGCTTCGACCGGCACATCCTCATCGCTGCCGTCGTCACGCAAGCGCCGTGCGCGGTTGGGTGCAAGTTTCATCAAGGCGCGGATCGCGGCGGAGGTCGAGGCTCGGGCCCGCAGTTCCAGCACCTGGCCGACCAGCACAAGCACGGTAATGACGGCGGCAGCTTCAAAATAAAGCGCAGGGCCACCATGCGCGGTGCGGAATGCCGCGGGGAAAAGTCCCGGAGCGAGCGCGGCGACGACGCTGTAGGCGTACGCGACCCCCGTGCCCATGGCGATAAGCGTGAACATGTTGAGATGGCGCGTGCGCAGCGATTGCGCCCCGCGTACGAAGAACGGCCAGCCGCCCCAGAGCACCACCGGCGTTGCCAATGCGAGCTGCACGAGGCTCGATCCGTCGTGCGACAGCGGCGCGAATCCGAAATGCCCGTCCATCTCCAGCACCACGACCGGCAACGCGAGGACGGCGGAAATCCAGAGGCGGCGGCTCATATCGGCGAGTTCGCGGCCGTCGTGTTCGCCGCCCGCCTCGGGCTCGAGCGCCATGCCGCAGATCGGGCAGGCGCCGGGCCCGATCTGCCGGACTTCCGGATGCATGGGGCAGGTGTAGATCGTCCCTTCCGGCACGGGCGTTGCGGGCGGCTGATCCGCGTCCGCCTTGCTGAGGTATTTTGCGTGTAGCGATGCGGGCTCGTCGCCGGATCGACCTTCATCCCGCACACCGGGTCGATGTCGGCCACCTGCTCACTGTGCGAATGAACCAAATGTTCCACGGCAAATCTCGCTTGAAACGGTTACCCGGTAGGGGTATATAGCGGGCATGCGAGCAAATGCCAAGACATCGGTGCTCAAGCGCCTGAGGCGCATCGAAGGCCAGGTGCGTGGGCTTGCGCGCATGGTCGAGGATGACCGTTATTGCATCGACATCGTGACCCAGCTCTCGGCGGCGCGCGCCGCGTTGCGCCGCGCCGAAGAGGAGATCCTCGCCGACCACGTCGCGCACTGCGTCAAGCATGCCATTGCATCCGGCAACAAGGGCGAACAGCGCCGCAAGGTCGGCGAATTGATCGACGTTCTCTCGCGCAGCGACAGGTGAGGGCTCAGGCGCACCTCTTCCGCGCTAACGCCGCGCCTTGAGCGAGCGCCTTGAGCTTTTTCACCGCGACGTCGCGGTGCATCGGCGCCATGCCGCAATTGGTGCAGGCGATGATTTTTTCCTTCGGCACGTAGTCCGCAGCCCGCGCGATCACGGCGGCCACTTCCTCGGGTGTCTCGATCGCATCGGTGGCGACGTCGATGACGCCAATCAGCACATCCTTGCCTTCGAGCAATTTGAGCACGTTCATCGGTACATGCGAGTTGATGCATTCGAGCGAGACCTGGTCGATGCGGCTCCGCGCCAAGGCCGGGAAGAACTTTTCATATTGCCGCCACTCGGTCCCGAGCGTCGCCTTCCACTCGATGTTTGCCGGAATGCCGTAGCCGTAGCAGATGTGCACCGCACTCGTTGCGGCGACGCCCTCGATGGCGCGATGGAGCGCTTCAATCCCCCAGCCGGACGCCTCGTCCACGTAGACGTTGAAGGCCGGCTCGTCGAACTGGATGACATCGACGCCGTCGGCCGCAAGGCCGCGGGCCTCCTCGTTGAGCAGCGCCGCGAACGCCATCGCCATCGCGATGCGGTCGCCGTAATGGGCGTCGGCAATGGTGTCGACGATGGTCATTGGGCCGGGCAGGGTGAATTTGAGCTGCCGCGCCGTGTGTGCGCGCGCGAGCCGCGCTTCGCGGGCATGCACGCGGGACTTTAGCCGCAGCGGGCCGACGACGGTCGGACACATCGCCTTGTAGCGGTTGTTGCGGATGCCCATCTCGACGCGGCCGTTAAAGTCGATGCCTTCGACCGCTTCGAGAAAGCCGTGCACGAAATGCTGGCGCGCCTGCTCGCCGTCGCCGACGATATCGATGCCCGCATCCTCCTGCAGCTTCAGCGCAAGCAACGTGGCGTCATCCTTGGCTTCGTCGAGTTCGCTGCCTTTGAGGCGCCACGGCGCCCATAGCCGGTTCGGCGCCGCGAGCCACGACGGTTTCGGCAGACTGCCGGCGATCGCGGTCGGAAACAAAACGATGGTGGTGCTTGCTGACATCATGGCCCCCGGCGCGCATATGTCTTGACGCTGACGTGCGGCGCCGATTATCGGAAATCTAACCGGCAATATGCAATCGCTTCGGGAGGGTGCCATGGCGACCACGGAAGCTCCTCCGAAGCTCGAATTCATCTTCGCGGCGCACGTTACGGTCGATACGCCACTCGATCTCGGCGATGTCGCCAAGGGCGGCCGGCGCATCGTCCCGATCACCGGCGGCGATTTTTCCGGGCCGAAGATTCGCGGCACGGTCGTGCCGGGCGGCGCCGATTGGCAGGTCTTACGGCACGACGGCGTGGCCGAGCTTGAGGCGCGCTATACGCTGCGCACCGATGACGGAGCGTTGATTTATGTACGCAATCTCGCGCTGCGCCACGGCCCACCCGAAGTGATCGCCGCGCTTGCCGCCGGTCGGCCGGTCGATCACGCGAGCTACTATTTTCGCGGCGCCACGTTTTTCGAAACCAGCGCCGGCCAATATGCCTGGATTACCAAACACATTATTATGTGCACCGGCGCGCGCGAGCCGTCCGGCGTGCAGCTCAAATTTTTTCAGATGCTATGAACGCTGCGCAAAGCACGTTCCATGCTCCACGTCATCATTTCGTCTGCTCCAGCCAGCCTTTCAATGCGACTGCATTGTTGTGGGTCTCATCGCGCGCCGCGTAGAGGAGCGTGACCGGTTGGCTGCGGAGGCGTTCGCGCAGACTTGCGGCCGCCGTGCTCGCCGGCTCCTGTTTAAGCTCGCCATCATACGCCGCGACGAATTCTTGCCATTTGGTCGGATCGCCATGAAAGCGGCGGCGGAGTGTCTCGCTCGGTGCGATTTCCTTGAGCCAAAGATCGATGCGCGCCTTTTCCTTCGCGATCCCGCGTGGCCACAGCCGGTCGACGAGCACGCGCAACCCATCGTCTTCGGCCGCCGGCTCGTAAACACGCTTGATGCGAAAGCCGCCGGTCTCTCTCTTGCGCGGCTCCCTGGCTTTCACTCGGCGGCGGCCGGGGTTCGCTCCTCGCTCTTGCCGAGCACCATCATGGTCGATGTGCCGTGTGCGAGGATGCGGCCAGCGGAATCGAGGATGCGCGCTTCGGCGGACATGATCTGGCGGCCGCGGCCAATAACGCGGCCCTCGGCGCGCACGCGTCCGGTGTCGTGTTTGATAGGACGCGTGAAATTGGCCTTGGTTTCGATCGATGCGTATCCGACGCCGGGCGGCAGCAGCGTGTGCCCCGCGCAGCCCGCCGCGCTGTCGATCAAGGTCAGCGCCCAACCGCCATGTACCCCGCCTAATGGGTTGAGCAAATGCGGCCCGGTATCGGCCTCGAAAACGGCGAAGCCATCGCCAACCTCGACGAGCCAAAAGCTGAGTGTTTGTGCGATCGGCGGGGCCGGAATTGTGCCGTCGATCAAGGCCTGCATCATCTGCCTGCCGGTCATGCCAGCAACGTCCTCGGGTTTCGCGGTGCCGTATGTGAAAGACGGGGCCGGGAGCATGATTTTGTTTCCATGTAGATACAAATGATGTATCTACATACAACCATGACCAAGCGGCCGCAAGCCCCCAGGAAGACGCTCGTCAGCGATGCACAGGCTGCGATGGCGGCGTGCGCCGGCTGGGCCAGCCGGCTTGCGGCGCGGCGGATCACGAACTTTCTGGAGGAGCGCATGCTTGGCAGCGGCCTGACCATTTCCCAGTTCGGCTTGATGGCTCAGATCGCAGCCGCCCCGGACGACACGCTCGGCGCGCTGGCGGAACGTACCGGCCTGGATCAATCCACGCTGTCGCGAAACCTGCGCGGCCTCGAGACTGCGGGGCTCGTCGAAATCGCGATTACCGGCGAGGATCAACGGCGCCGCGCGGTATGGCTGACGGAAGAGGGCGCCCGGCGTCTGGAAGCGGCCATCCCGGTCTGGCGCGAAGCACACGATGCATTGGCCGAGCGGTTCGATCCGCGCCTTGCGCTTCGGCTCGGCGCCGCCTCGGAGGAACTCGTCAGTAAGTAGCGACGGCCTCAGTTCTTCTCCGCCGGAATGACGATCTGCGTTTGGATCACCAGCGCACAAAGCCTGCCGTCGTTGCGTGTGATCTTTGTCTGCCAAACCATCGTCGTGCGGCCGCGGTGCAGCGCCGTGCATTCGGCGCGCGCCGTTTCACCAACGGGGATGGCGGCGAAAAAGTTGGTCTTGCTCTCGATCGTCGCCGTACGTGCGCCTTTCGGCATGTTCACCGCCGTCGCGACGCCGCCGAGATTATCGGCGAGCGCCATGATGGCGCCGCCGTGAAGAATGTCGGGGACGGTTGCGAGTTCGTGACGAACGGCGAGTTCGGCTTCGACGCGTTCCGGTGAAATATGGGTGAGCTTGACGCCTAGAAATTCGGCGAAAGGCGTTTTCAGATCGATGCTCATGACGGCTTCTCGCTCAGAATCTAGTAAATCACGACACTGCGGATGCTTTTGCCCGCGTGCATCAGATCGAACGCCTTGTTGATGTCGGCAAGCGGCATCGTGTGGGTGATCATCGGATCGATCTCGATCTTTCCCTGCATGTACCAGTCGACGATTTTCGGCACGTCGGAGCGGCCGCGCGCGCCGCCGAAGGCGGTGCCGCGCCACACCCGGCCGGTGACGAGCTGAAACGGCCGCGTTGCGATCTCCTGGCCCGAGCCGGCAACGCCGATGATGATGCTCTGGCCCCAGCCGCGGTGGCAGCTTTCGAGCGCCGCGCGCATCAGATTGACGTTGCCGACGCATTCGAAGGTGTAATCGGCGCCGCCGATCTGGTCGGCCCCGCTCTTGGTCATGTTCACCAGATGAGCGACGAGATCGCCGCCGACTTCCTTCGGATTGACAAAATGCGTCATGCCGAAGCGTTCGCCCCAGGCCTGCTTGTCCGGGTTGAGGTCGACGCCGATGATCATGTCGGCGCCGACGAGACGTAGGCCCTGGATCACGTTGAGCCCGATGCCGCCCAGGCCGAACACGATGCACTTCGCGCCGGGCTCCACTTTGGCCGTGTTGATCACCGCGCCAACGCCGGTGGTGACGCCGCAGCCGATGTAGCAAACCTTGTCGAACGGCGCGTCCTCGCGGATTTTCGCCACCGCGATTTCCGGCAGCACGGTGAAATTGCTGAACGTCGAGCAACCCATATAGTGGTGGATTTTTTCGCCGCCGATGGAGAAGCGCGAGGTGCCATCGGGCATGACTCCCTGGCCCTGGGTAGCGCGGATCGCGGTGCAGAGATTGGTCTTGCGCGACAGGCAGGACGGGCAGGTCCGGCATTCCGGTGTGTAAAGCGGAATGACATGGTCGCCCTTCTTCACTGATGTCACGTCGGGTCCGATGTCGACGACAATTCCGGCGCCCTCGTGGCCGAGGATCGCGGGAAAAAGTCCCTCAGGGTCGGCGCCCGACAACGTGAACTCGTCGGTATGGCAGATGCCGGTCGCCTTGATCTCGACGAGAACCTCGCCGGCGCGTGGGCCGTCGAGCTTTACGCTGGTCACTTCGAGCGGTTTGCCGGGGGCGAATGCCACAGCCGCGCGCACATCCATGGTAATCCTCGCAGTCGCATCGTCTTGTCAGCAGCGATGACGCGCTATCGTCTGCATGCGCAGATGCCAAATGCAAGAGCGCGGCCAAAACCGCTCCCGTGTATGATTGCGACGATTTGGCCTCGAGAGTGAACGCGCGTCGGCGCAAGGGAGACAACGGTCATGCGGCAGATCTGGATTACGCGAGTCGGTGCGCCTGTGGTTCTCCAGGTCAAGGAAGCGCCCGATCCCGAACCTAAAGCCGGCGAGGTGCGCATACGCGTCGAAGCGAGCGGGATCAATTTCGCCGATCTTCTAGGCCGCATGGGGATCTATCCGGACCTGCCTCCGATCCCGGTCGTGCCCGGTTACGAAGTCAGCGGACGCATCGATGCCGTTGGCGCCGGCGTCGACGGGATTTGGGCTGGACGCGATGTTATCGCGATGACGCGATTTGGTGGCTACGCGGACACGGTTTGCGTTCCTGCAACCCAGGTCTTCGCACGGCCCGCCGGCGTGTCGGCGTTGGAAGGCGCCGCCCTTCCGGTCAATTATTTCACGGCTTGGCTGCTTGTCGTCGTCATGGGCGGCTTGAAGGGCAACGAGACCGTTCTCGTCCATTCGGTGGGCGGCGGTGTCGGCATTGCCGCAACCCAGATCGCCAAACATCTCGGCGCCCGTGTCATCGCACGGCCTCCGCTTCCAAGCACGCCGAGCTACGCGCTTTGGGAGTCGACCACCTCATCGATTACCGAACGGAGGATTTCGAGACGCGGGTACGCGAGATCACCAACGGCCGCGGAGTCGAGCTTATTCTCGATGCCGTCGGCGGTGACTCGTGGAAGAAGGGATATCGGATTCTGGCCCCGACGGGACGGCTCGGCATGTTCGGCATTTCCGCTGCGGCGGATCGCAAGGAGCGAAACATTCTTGCGATGCTGTCCATGCTCGCGAAAACGCCCTGGTTTCAGTTCAATCCGATTTCGCTCATGAATGCGAACAAAGGCGTCTTCGGCGTCAACCTGGGCCACCTGTGGGGCGAGCTTGACCGCATCCGCGAATGGGCCGATCGGCTGTTCGATTTGTGGGCTCAAGGC
Source organism: Xanthobacteraceae bacterium (assembly GCA_049517455.1). GTDB lineage: Bacteria > Pseudomonadota > Alphaproteobacteria > Rhizobiales > Xanthobacteraceae > BOG-931. The sequence continues at coordinate 6,883 of JBEKSB010000116.1, read as the reverse complement.
GTCATTAAGCCGAAGATTGCGCGCAGCTTTGGGTTCGACGAGGCACCCCAAGCACATCACTTCATTCAGGATCGCAGAAATATCGGCAAGGTTCTGCTGGTCCCGTGAAGCCGCTCCGGATGAATTGCTGCGTGAGCGCGCGGTCGCCGTAAAAGCAAAGAGCGCGGCCGTAGCCGCGCTCTGATACGCAAATCTGCCCGCTGTCTCAATGCGGCTGTGGGACGATCCGGATATAGGGCTTTGGTGTCTTCCAGCCCTGCGGATACAGTTTCTTGGCTTCGTCGTCAGTTACGCCGCCAGTGAGAATGACATCCTCGCCCTGTTTCCAGTTCGCTGGCGTCGCGACCCGGTGCTTGGCGGTGAGTTGCAGCGAGTCGACCACGCGCAGCACCTCGTCGAAATTACGGCCCGTCGTCATCGGGTAAACCAGGACAAGTTTGACCTTCTTGTCGGGTCCGATGATAAACACGTTGCGCACGGTCTGATTGTCGGCCGGCGTGCGGCCTTCCGAGGTGCCGTTGAGGCTGGCCGGCAGCATGCCATAGAGCTTCGAGACCTTGAGATCGGTATCGCCGATCATCGGATAATTCGGGGCGAAGCCGACGACGTCCTTGATATCCTGCGACCACTTCTTGTGGTTGTCGACCGGGTCTACGGACAGCCCGATGATTTTCACGCCGCGCTTGTCGAACTCGGGCTTCAGCCGCGCCATGGTGCCAAGCTCGGTCGTGCAAACCGGCGTGAAATCCTTGGGATGAGAAAACAGCACGACCCAGCTGTCGCCGATCCAGTCGTGAAAGCGGATTTTACCTTCGGTCGTGTCGGCTTCGAAATCTGGGGCGGTATCGCCAATATTGAGCGCCATGAAAACCTCCGTCGCCTGGGCTGATGTCAATTATGGAGGAATGCTTCTCTCCCATTACATAGCCCTCGCACAATGCCAATACTAGGGCTTCCACCGAGCATTATCCGTCCGAAATTGGCGACAGCTTGAGAAGAATTGAAGTGCGCTCGCCCACGTAAGTGGAAGAATTTTCTGAAACTTTGAGCGGCGCCTTGGCAGGCAGCTTACCGCCGCCGCTCACGCATACACGTGATCAATATCACAGCAGATGCCCCGACTTTGCCGCATCCTTGCCTTTCCGCGGCCAGCCTCGGATTTCAAACTCCGTGCCAAGGCTTGAGTCTCATGCCCCAGGGCAGCCAGAGGCGACGATGAAGCTCTTGGTGGATCAGGATCATCCCACTGTCGAAGCGCTCCTTGCGGCGATTGCGCATTCGCCGATTGTAGTAACGCGCCCGACGGCGCGTCTTCCGGAAGGCTTCGATGAAACGGACGTGGCGATCCTCGATTGGATAGCCGCCGAAGGGCGGCGCCTCGGCCGGGGCTTAGCTTTGATGTAATCGTACTCAGCGCGAGCCGCTTGCCAGCGGCGTAGCGGACAAGCCGACGGTTCTTCCCGGAAATCCTGCAGCGTCGAAATAGCGCGTCTCTCCGACCATCTGCATGTCGATGACGGTCGCGAGCCCATTCGCGGCAGGGTCCGACACCAGTACGCGGCTTGTCACCGCCGGCACCGCGCCGTTCGGCAGCGCCTCAGAAAGCACGCGGCCGACGAGCTTACCTTTGTCGCTGACGTCAAGCTGCAGCAACTGTGCGATTGTGCGGCCGACGTCGGCATTGCTGGCGGGCGCCGGATCGACGAAATGCGATTTGAAATCCGGTCCCTGCATGGCCATGAAATTCCAGGTATCGGCGCGGCTGAACGAGCCGTGCATGCCCTGGCCTTCCTGCAAAACGGTGTCGGCGACTTCGACCGTGCAGCGCACCGGTTCGCCGCACACCGTATCAAATGAACGAAAGCTGATGGCGATCGCCGGATGCGGCGTCAGGGCGCTGCCCTCTAGCGCGATGTCGTCGAGCGTGAGCGTGCCGGAAAATTTGCCGAGCTTCGTGTCGACGAAGATGCCGCTGACATAGTCCTGCGTCAGCAGCGCGTCGATCACCCGCTTTGCCATGTCCCGATTGCTGTCGGGCAGATAGATGAGGTCCGATCCGCCATTGGCGGCCACGACGACTTTCGGATTATTTTTGTCGCCGCCGATGAGGCCGTTGCCGTGCCTGGTGTGCTCACCAGCTGTGATCGCTTTGTAATTGTCGTCCGGATCGACCAGCGGCAGGGCCAACGCTTGCGCGAGATCAAGCGCGACAAAGCCGAGAGGCAGGTGGCCTTCGGGGGTGTCGGCGAACTTTGCCTTCACTGTCGAGCTTGTTTTGCTTTCCTTCGAGATCGTGGAGAAACCGTGGTCGGCGACCGTGATGATGTCGGTGGTATCAAGGAGTCCAAGTTCGCGCAGCGCCGCGCGGATACGCGCCAAGTCGTCGTCGGCATTGCGGATCGCGGCGAGCGATGTCGGGCCGTTGATGCCCGGAACGAGTGAATTCAAGCTGTCGCCTTGATAATGTTGCGTGCCGTCGGGATCGCGCGACCAGAACACCAGGATGAACGGCTTATTGCGCTCCTTGAACAGCGGCAGGATCGCCTGGGCGGCGACGGCAGCCAAATAATCCTGCTGCATGGTATTGGGCGTGAGGGTGCCGGGCGTGGTCATGTTGCCGAAATTTCGGTTGGCGCCGCGCGACGGAGTTGCAAGCGGCAAGTTTGCGGCCTTGAGCCGTTCCGTCATTTCCGCCGAGAGCGGGATGCCTTTGCCGCTGCCGGTCACGTCGTCGACGATAATTGTCTGCGCGCCGGTTCGCTCCGTGTGGTCGAAGATCAAGGTCGGTCCGATCTTGCCGATCGCCGCCGTGCTGTAGCCCTTGTCGCGGGCGAGCTTGAGGATGGTGGCCTCGTCGAGATAATTGCCGGAAAAGTGCTCGTCGACGTCGGCGAGCACCGGGTCGCTTTCCAGAAACGGCGTCAGACTCTTGCCGGCGCCCGGGACTTCGAAGCCGGCATAGATGGTGTTGGAGAAATCCCCGGTGTCGCCAAGCATGTGACCGGTCGCCATCGCGGACGCGTTCGCCGTGGTGAAGGTCGGAAACAGCGCGTGACTGTTGCGCAGGCTCACACCCTCGCGCGCGATCGCCGCCATGGTCGGGGCGGTCGAGTCGTCGACCATGCGGGCGCGCAAGCCGTCGGCGACAAACAGAACCACATTATGGGGCCGCGCTGCCGGCGCTTGCGCGAAAGCTTGAGACGTCGCGACGGTCGTCACGATGCTGCCGATCACTATGCCGGCGATGCTGACAAGCGGCCTGCGCATTGGAAGACTCCGGTAGCGGAAAAGGGCGCCTTTCGAGCGTAACTTGTGACGAAGCCGTGACGACCGCGAAAGACCACTAATGCTGAATAGATTGCCTAATGATGTATGTTAGCCGGCCGAAAGCCGCCAGCTAGTGGGCTGCGGTCATTGACATTTTCGCGCCGACGCCGCAAAGCCAAAGGGGACGGTTCGCGAGTTTTGATGCCGCAATGTTCAAGCGAATCCTGATTGCCAACCGCGGCGAGATCGCCTGCCGGATCATCAAGTCCGCCCGCCGAATGGGGATTGCGACCGTCGCGGTCTATTCCGAGGCCGATCGCGACGCGCTGCATGTCGAAATGGCCGACTTGGCGGTCCCGATCGGGCCGCCACCGGCGGCGCAAAGCTACCTCGTCATCGAGAAGATCGTTGCCGCCTGCAAGGAAAGCGGCGCCGAGGCGGTGCATCCGGGCTATGGCTTTCTGTCCGAGCGGGCGGCTTTTGCCGAAGCGCTCGCCAAGGCCGGCATCGTGTTCATCGGGCCGAATCCAAAGGCCATCGCCGCCATGGGCGACAAGATCGAGAGCAAGCGCGCGGCCGCCGCCGCCAAAGTCGCGACGGTGCCCGGTTATCTCGGCGTGATCGAGAACGACAAGCAGGCGGCGAAGATCGCCGATGAGATCGGCTACCCGGTGATGATCAAGGCTTCCGCCGGCGGCGGCGGCAAAGGCATGCGTATCGCCCACAGTCCTGCGGACCTCGCCGACGGATTTGCGCGCGCGCGCTCAGAGGCCAAATCGAGCTTCGGCGACGATCGCGTCTTTTTGGAAAAATTCATCACCGATCCGCGCCATGTCGAAATCCAGGTGTTGGGCGACAAGCACGGTAACGTCATCTATCTCGGCGAACGCGAATGCTCGATCCAGCGGCGCAATCAAAAAGTCATCGAGGAATCGCCGAGCCCGCTCCTTGACGCCGCGACGCGCGCGAAGATGGGCGAACAGGCGGTGGCGCTGGCGAAGGCCGTCGGCTACGACAGCGCCGGCACAGTCGAGTTCGTCGCCGGGCAGGATCGCAGTTTCTATTTTCTGGAAATGAACACCCGGCTTCAGGTCGAGCATCCGGTCACGGAGCTCGTCACCGGCGTCGATCTCGTCGAGCAGATGATCCGCGTTGCCGCGGGCGAGCCGCTTGCGCTGAAGCAGAGCAACATCAAGCTCAGCGGCTGGGCAGTCGAGAGCCGCATCTACGCCGAAGATCCTTATCGCAATTTTGCCCCGTCGATTGGGCGGCTCGTGCGCTATCGCCCGCCCGCCGAAGGCGAGCATGATGGGGTGACGGTGCGCAACGACACCGGCGTTGCCGAGGGCGGGGAAATCTCACTCTACTACGATCCGATGATCGCCAAGCTCGTGACTCACGCGAAGACCCGCGGCGAGGCGATCGACGCGCAGGCCGATGCGCTCGACGCCTTCACTATCGAAGGCATTCGCCACAACATTCCGTTTCTCGCCGCAATCATGCAGCATCCGCGCTGGCGCGCCGGTAAGCTTTCGACCGCTTTCATCGCCGAGGAATTTCCCAAAGGTTTCGAGCGCGCAACACCGACAGGCGCGATGGCGCGCACCATCGCCGGCGTCGCTGCCGCGATCGATCACGTACTGGGTGAGCGAAAGCGCCGCATTTCCGGACAGCTCAACAGCGCGGTCACTCGCGAACGCCGGCGCGCGATCTGGCTCAGCGGCGAGGAGCTTCATGCCGACGTCGCGCATGAAGGCGATGCCATCACTGTGTTGTTCGAGGACGGCAACAGTCACGTTCTGTCCTCGAACTGGAGTCCCGGGGTGCCGGTGTGGTCGGGCACGGTCGATGGCGCCGGCGTGGCGATGCATGTGCGGATGATCCCGAACGGATTTGAGCTCGCTTATCGCGGCATCGAGGTGAAGGCCTTTGTCTATACCGAGCGGGAGGCCCGCTACGCGCGCCTGATGCCGGCAAAGAAGCTCTCCGGCAGCGAAAAGTCCGTGCGCTGCCCGATGCCCGGTCTCATTGTCTCGCTTGCAGTTGCCGAAGGGCAGGAGGTCAAGTCGGGCGAGACATTGGCCGTCGTCGAAGCAATGAAGATGGAGAATATCCTGCGCGCCGAGCGCGACGGCACGATCAAGAAAATCCGCGTCAAGCAGGGTGATAGCGTCGCCGTTGACGCGGTGATCATGGAGTTCGCGTAATCGTCATTACGGGGCGCGGGCGACGCCGCGAGCCCGGAATTCACAGTCAGTGCAGTAAGCGTTCACGCGCGAATCCTGCAATACTGTGGCCATGGACACCGGGCCTATCGCTGCGCGGTGTCCCCGGAAATGACGATTGACCGGTATGCGACCACTGCGTCTCCTTTTTTCGCCGTTCGGGCGGCTGCAGCCGCAAGCATTCGTATTTGCCGCCGTCGTCGTTTATCTGGCCGGTGCCGCCTCGCACTTGCTCACGGTGCCGGACGTCATTGCACGCGCTGGGTTGTGGCCTTTCCTGGCGTTCCAGGCGCTGCTCACCTGGATTTGGTTTACGGTGCACGCCAAGCGGCTTCATGACGCCAATCGCGGCGCGGGCCTCGCAGCAGCGGTGAGTGTCCTTTACGCCCTCTCGATCGCGCTCCTGGTGATCGTGGCCGCGTCGTTCTACAGCGCGTTGGCTGGACAAGTGCCGGACGCGAATTCGGCGAGTGCGCTTGGCTTAATTCTCTTAGTATCGATCATCGCGATTTTGCTCGGCTCGCCGCATTACGATTTGGCCTGGCTGATGGTGGTGATCCTGGTGCTGATTGCCTTCGTGCCGCTTGTGCTCGCGGTCGTGGTCACGCTGTGGGCGGCGACGTGGCCGAGCACCGAAGGGCCAACGGCGTGATCCTCCACTTTGCTTATGGCTCGAATATGAGCCGCGCGGTCATGCGCAGGCACGCGCCGGGCGCCGAGCCGGTTGGCGTCGCGGCGCTTGCCGATCATCGTTTCGTGATCGCGCCGCACGGACATGCCTCGGTCGCGCCGAAGCATGCCGAGACTGTTTATGGCGTGCTGTGGCGGCTGACCCCGCGCGATTACGTCACTCTTGCGGCCTGGGAAAATATCGCCGCCGGGCTTTACCGCGCCATGACGCTTCCGGTGCAGCATGCCGGCCGCCGGCGGATGGCGCTCACCTACGTCGCGCGGGCGCGCCGAACCGGGTGGGCGAAGGCCGGCTACATGGAACTTGTGATCGCGGCGGCGCTGGAGTGGCAGTTACCGCAAGTCTACACTGCCTCTTTGGAACACTGGTTGCCGAGGCGTCCGGCCGGGGCGGGCCCGCGCAAGCTCGGAGAATTCAGATGGACGTGATCTTTCAGGTCATGATCCGCGGCCAGGTGCAGGGTGTCGGCTTTCGCGCCTGGGCCGAGGTTACCGCCGTCGAACTCGGCGTTGAAGGCTGGATACGCAACTGCCGCGATGGGTCGGTCGAAGCGGTATTGGCCGGCTCGGAAGAGGTCGTCCTCACCATGATTGAATTGTGCCGAGACGGACCGCCCGGCGCGCGCGTGGCGGCCATCGATCAGCGCGAGGCGGGTCCCGCAGACTTGGCGCTGCGCCGTCCCGGCGAACAGTTCTCGGTG
>JBEKSB010000115.1:0-22765 GCA_049517455.1 Xanthobacteraceae bacterium | reverse complement strand
GAAATCTGGCCGCCACTCGGCACAACGGATTTCAGCGCGTACCTGACCGATATCAAGTCCATCAATCCGCCGGTCACCTACGATTTCATGCCGGGCGCCGACGCGGTCCGCTTCATCCAGCAATATTCCGAATTCGGCCTGAAAGAGAAAATGCCGCTGACTGGCTTCACCATCATCGACTCGCAGACGGTCAGTGCTCTCGGAAAGTCCGCCGTCGGCGTTATTTCCGCGCTCACATACACCGACACCGTCGACAACCCGCAAAGCAAGGAATTCGCCGCGAATTTTCGGGCGAAATACAAATATGCGCCGGACTTGTTTGCGGATTACGGCTATGTGGCCGCCAAGACGCTCGGCGAGGCCCTGAAGATGACGGACGGCGACGCATCCGACAAAGACAAGCTCGCCGAGGCAATGACCAAGGTCAAATTCGATGCGCCGCGCGGGCCGTTCCGCATGGATCCGGCGACGCATAATCCAATTCAGGACATCTACATCTGTCAGGTCATCGACAGCGGCAGCGGGATTTCGACCAAAATCCTCTCGACGGCCAAGGACGTCCAGGATCCGGGCAAGAAGATCTATTGACAACCTTGACCGCATCACGCTGACCGGTCGCGTGAGGGACGCATGGAGTTGTTTGTCGCCCAGCTTTTGAACGGGCTGGTATACGGCGTTCTGCTGTTTCTCATGGCGGCCGGCCTCTCGCTCATCTTCGGCCTGATGAACGTCGTCAGCCTGGTGCACGGCTCGTTCTTTATGTTGGGCGCGTTCTTCGGGTTTTCGATCTTTAGGATCACCGGCAGCTTCTTGCTGGCGCTCGTTCTGGCGCCGATTCCGGTGATCGTGCTTGGCATTCTGATGGAATTATTGTTCCTGCGCCCGCTCTATCGCCGCGGCCACGTGGACCAGGTGCTGCTCACGTTCGGCTTCACCTTTGTGTTCCTGGATCTCGTGCAGACGCTATGGGGCCGCACGGTTCTGCGCTTGCCGGTACCGGAAGCGCTCCAGGGCACCGTGCAAATTGGACTGGGCGTGTTCTCCGCGTACCGGCTGTTTCTGATCGGCTTCGGCTTCGCGATCGCGTTGCTGCTGTGGCTGCTTTTGGAACGCAGTCGAATTGGCGCGATGGTCCGAGCCGGCGTCGACAACGCCGCCATGGCCGCGGGCCTTGGGGCCAATATCCCGGCGCTGTTCACCGGCATTTTCGGATTTGGCGTGGCGCTCGCCGCGCTTGGCGGCATCGCGGCCGCGCCGGTGCTTGGGCTGTATCCGGGAATGGATACCGAAATCCTCATTCCGGCCTTCATCGTGATCGTTATCGGCGGCATGGGCAGCCTGCGCGGCGCGTTCGTCGGCAGCTTGCTGATCGGCATCGCCGATACGTTCGGCAAGGCCTATTTCCAAAGCATCGCGTTATTTCTCATCTATCTTGCGATGACGGCCGTGCTGCTGATCCGGCCGCAGGGCTTGTTTGGCATCAAGTACTCCGATGTCTCCGTCGCGCCAGCCGTTACGACGACGAACAGACCGACCACGATGCAGCGGCGCACCGGCGAGCTTGTGGCGCTGCTAGCGTTGCTGGTACTGCCGTTCCTGATGACCGACTATCCTCGTGCGCTGGTGTCGGAGATTTTCATCTTCGCGATCTTTGCGATGAGCCTCGATCTACTCCTTGGCTTCACGGGGCTGATGTCGCTCGGGCATGCGGCCTTTTTCGGATTGGGTGCTTATGCGGTCGCCGTTCTCGGCGCCCAATTCGGCATCAACGCATGGGTCGGCGTCGCCGCCGGCGTGGCCGTTGCCGGCTGCGGCGCGGCATTGATCGGCTTCTTTTGCGTCCGCACCGGCGGCATTCCGTTCTTGATGCTCACGCTCGCCTTCTCGCAACTCGTCTATTCGGCGGCGTTAAGGTGGCGGGATGTCACCGGCGGTTCGGACGGACTGGCGATCGCCGACAAGCCCAGCTTCTTTGGTTACGACCTGTCGAACTCGCTCGTGATGTATTTCATGGCGCTGAGCTTCTTTGTGCTGGCGTACTGGGGCCTACGTCGCCTCCTGAACGCGCCGCTCGGTCATGCGTTTGTCGGCATCCGTGAAAACGAACAGCGCATGATGGCTATTGGCTATCCGACGCGCGCCTACAAGCTTCTTTCCTTCACGATTGCCGGGGCGATCGCCGGTCTTGCCGGCGGGCTCTATGCCATCTTCAACGGCTTCATCTCCGCCGACGCGGTTTATTGGACGGCGTCCGGCGACATCCTGATCATGACCATGCTCGGAGGAGCGGGTACGTTGATCGGTCCTGCCGTCGGCACCGCCATTTTCCTGCTGTTGAAGAACGTGGTCAGCTCCTACAGCGAGCATTGGCTCTCCATCATTGGCATCACGTTCATCTGCTGCGTGATGTTTTTCCCCGGCGGCGTGTGGGGTACCCTGCGGAAAGTGCAGTGGCGGCGGGTGCGGCAATGAACGCCCTGCGCCTCGACCATCTCAACAAATCGTTTGGCAGCTTGGTCGTCACGGACGACGTCAACCTCACCATCGCGGCGGGCGAGCGGCACGTAATCATCGGGCCAAATGGCGCCGGCAAGACGAGCCTCATCAATCAGATCGGCGGTCAGCTGCGGCCAAATTCGGGTCGCATCTCGCTGAAGGATCAGGACATCACCGGGTCATCACCGAACCGGATCAGCCGTATGGGCGTGGCGCGCACGTTTCAGCGGAATAACCTGTTCCAGAATCTCAGCGTGACCGAGAATATCCGCCTCGCATTGGAGGTCCATCGCGGCAATCCTCTCAATTTCTTCAGGCCGGTCGGCCGCGACAAGAGTTTGTCCAATCGTGCGGGGGATTTGATGGCGCAGGTTCATCTGGACGGCGATGGTGCGCGCCTGGTGCGCAATCTGTCCTACGGAGAGCAGAGGCAGCTCGAGATCGGAGTCGCCCTTGCCGGCGAACCCGAGCTTCTTCTTCTGGACGAGCCGACATCCGGTATGTCGCCAACCGAGACCGCGCGAATGATCGATCTGATCGGCACGCTGCCCCGAACGCTCTCGATCCTCATGATCGAGCACGACATGAAAGTGGTGTTCTCAGTCGCGGACCGCATCACCGTGCTTTACTACGGCAAGGTGCTGGCCACGGGTACGCCGGCGGAAATTCAGGCGAACGGTCGCGTGCGCGAAGTCTATCTCGGGATCGCGCACTGATGCTCGATCTTGAGAACATCAATGCATATTACGGCGACAGCCACGTCCTTCACGGCGTCTCACTGTCCGTGCGGCAGGGCGAAATCGTCAGCCTGCTCGGTCGCAACGGTGCAGGTAAGACCACTACCATCCTCACAGTAATGGGCTACTTGCAGCCGCGGCCCGGCCGTATCCGATACAACGACCGCGACATTGCCGGGCTACCGCCCTACGCGGTGGCGCGGTTGGGCTTCGGCTTCGTGCCGCAGGAGCGCGGCATTTTCCCTAGTCTGACGGTGCGCGAGAACTTGACCGTTTTCGCGCGAACGGCGGGCAAGGGTCATTGGACGCTACAGCGAATTTTCGATCTTTTTCCCGTCTTGCATGCGCGCGAACGCAATCTCGGCTTTCAGCTTTCCGGCGGCGAGCAGCAGATGCTTTCGATTGCGCGCGCGTTGATGCTCAATCCCGCACTGCTCCTGCTTGACGAGCCCTCCGAGGGACTGGCGCCGATGATCGTGCAGCAGATTGTCGAGATACTGGCACGGCTCAAGCAGGAGGGCCTGGCCATTCTGTTGGTAGAGCAGAATTTGCGGACCGCGTTTGCGGTCGGCGACCGCCACTACGTCATGAACAAGGGCGAAATCTGCTTTACCGGCAGTTCAGCGGAACTCGAAGGCAATGATTTCGTGCTGCGTAATTATCTGAGCGTGTGACGCCCCGGCGCGGTTCAGCTATTCCCGCGACGGCATTCCCTTCGCCACGTCGATGTGCAACGCTTTCCAATACAAGGCGATCTTAAGCCGCATGCGTTTTCAAAGGGCGCCGCGACGGGAGGCATTTGCGTGCAATTGACAAAGCTAGGGGTGGCAGAGGTCGAACTTGAATTGTTTGATTCCGGTCAAGGGCGCCCCGTCTTATTTCTGCACGGCAGCGAAGGCTTCGATTGGCGGCAACCTTTCGTTGCTCTTTTATCCGACAAGCGCCGGATTGTCGCGCCGTCGCACCCGGGCTTTGGCAAGTCGGGCCTGCCTGATTGGCTCGACAGTGTGGACGATATCGCACATCTCTATCTCGAATTGATGGATATCCTGAAGCTCGATGGCGTCGACCTCGTCGGATGCTCGATCGGTGGCTGGATCGCCGCCGAAATGGCGACCAAATCGCCAGAGCGCTTTCGCCGCCTCGTCCTGGTCGGTCCGGTGGGCATCAAGGTCGGGCCGTCCGATAAGCTCGATATTCCAGACATCTACGCCATGCCGGAGTCGGAGGTGCAGAAGTTGCTCTATGACGACCCCGAGCGGATGAAGCCCGATACCGCAAAAATGTCGGACGACGAGCTTGCCGCAATGTTCCGCGCACGTGAGACGCTCGCGCTGTTGACCTGGGAGCCGTGGATGCACAATCCGAAGCTCAGGCGGCGTCTGCAGCGCGTCGCTGCTCCGGTATTGTTCATCCGGGGTGAGAGCGACGGCCTCGTGTCGCAGACATATCTCGACGCTTATTCCCGTATGCTGCCGGATGCGCGCACGCTGACGATAAAAACCGCCGGCCACATGCCGCAGTTGGAGCAGCCCGCGGTCTTCGCGACCGCAATACTCGAATTTCTCGGAGAGTGAGATGAGAGCGTGGCACTTCAGCGAGAATGCCTATCCCTACTTGCCGCCGGCGGACAGCTATCCGTCCATCCGGGTGTCGCTGCCCAATCGCGTCTACGATCCGGCCAAGGGTGCGGCGCTGTACGACCGCTTCATCGATGAATGGCTGATCGCCGAAGACGAAGGCGTCGAGATCATGCTCAATGAGCATCATCAAACCGCGACCTGCGTCGATCCCGCCGCTCCGCTGATGCTGGCGGCGCTCGCGCGCCTGAGCAAGACGGCCCGTCTCTTGATCCTCGGCAATCCAATTGCAAACCGCCGACAGCCGGTTCGGGTTGCCGAAGAGATGGCGATGATCGACGTGCTTTCACACGGCCGCCTGGAGGCCGGTTTCGTGCGAGGCGTTCCATATGAGATTTTGCCGGCGAACAGTAATCCGGTGCGGATGAACGAGCGTCACTGGGAGGCGCTCGACCTCATCGTCAAATGCTGGACACACCATGACGGCCCGTTCAGTCACGAGGGCCGCTTCTTCCACCATCGCTCGATCAATATCTGGCCGCGCCCCATTCAGCAGCCGCATCCACCAGTGTGGGTCAGCACGACGAGCACGGTCGGCGCTGCGCAGGTGGGCGCGCATGGTTACGTTCAGGCGACGTTTCTCACCGGATTTGACGCCACCAAGCGCATTTATGAAGCCTATCGTCGCGGCTGGCGCGAGGCCGGCCGCGGTCAGGATGTGCCGATCGACCGGTTGGCCTATGCGGCGCTGATTTACGTGGGTGAAACTGAGGCGCGCGCCCATGCTGGCGCGGAGAAGTTATTGTGGTACGTCACGGCCAACAAGGTGCCGCTACACTTCTCAAATCCGCCGGGCTATGTGCCGGTTGCAATGAACGTGCAATTGGCGCGCGGCGCGCACAACGTAGTCAGCGCCTACGGCACGAAGCAAGCCACAGTCGAAGGCGCGATTGAAGCGGGCACGATGTTCGCGGGAACGCCCGATCAGGTCTTTCAGCAGATAAACAAGCATTGGGACCATGTCGGCGGCTACGGCCACCTGCTCATCATGGGACAGGCTGGGTTCCTCGATCACGACGATACCGTGCATGGCATCCGCTTGTTCGCACGTGAAGTCTACCCTCGGCTCAAGGATATCTTTCCAGACACTATGGCTTCTGGGACGGTGGAAAAATCGAATCCGGTTGCCAACCGACAGCACGCCTCCGCGAATCGGGCGGACGGCAGGCATGCATAGGCACTTGGGCTTCGCAGTGATCTGATATGCCCATAGGAGCGCACGCAATGGCCGACGGATTGATAACAATACCGAGCAGCTATGGGCCCGAGGAAACGATGAACAGGCTCGAGGCCGAGGTGAGGAAAAAGGGCATGACCGTATTTGCCCACGTCGATCATGCGGCGGGCGCCGCAGCGGTTGGATTGTCGTTGTCGCCGACCGACCTGCTGATCTTCGGCAATGCCAAGGGTGGCACGCCGCTGATGCAAACGGTCCAGACGATCGGAATCGATCTGCCGCTAAAGGTATTGGTTTGGCAGGATGCCTCGCGCAAAGCATGGCTTTCCTACAATGATCCAAAGTGGATCGCGACGCGGCACGGCCTCGGCCCTGAGGCTGATGCAACGATCAAGGCCCTTACCGCCGCACTTGAAGCGGTCACCTCGGCGGCAACCGCACAACCACATTGAGCATTACCGACAACTGGCACATCGAAGATAATCTGATACTGCTCCGGAGGATGGGGTTGCCAAGATCGGCTTGTGACGAAACGACTTGGGGACAAGCCAGTAAAGCGAACAAAATGGACCAACGAAGTTGACGCTCGGCGCCTTGGTCATTATGCCCAAATGTTCCGGTCCATACCTCTGCGCGGAAGCCTTACATGCCGCCTGCCGTCCTTGATCTTGCTCGCGCATCAGCTCACGCGCCGCCCGGCGCCGTCCGCCGCGATTGGACGCGCGCGGAAGTGCGCTCCTTGTTCGAACTGCCGTTTCCGGAACTGATGTTCCAGGCGCAACACGTACACCGCGCCCACTTCAATCCCTGCGAAGTGCAGATCTCGACGTTGCTGTCGATCAAGACCGGCGGCTGTCCGGAGGATTGCGCCTATTGCCCGCAGAGCGCGCAATACCAGACCGGGGTGAAGGCGGAAAAACTGATGTCGCTCGAGGCGGTGCTCGCTGAGGCGCGCGCCGCCAAGGCGGGAGGAGCCGCGCGCTTCTGTATGGGTGCGGCGTGGCGGTCTCCCAAAGACCGCGAGCTGGAACAGGTCTGCGCGATGGTCGAGGGTGTGAAGCGTATGGGGCTGGAGACCTGCGCCACGCTGGGCATGCTCACCGCCTCGCAGGCGCTGCTCCTAAAGCAGTCCGGCCTCGACTATTACAACCACAATCTCGATACCTCGCCCGAATTTTACGGCGAGATCATCACGACGCGGACCTATCGCGACCGCCTCGATACGCTTGGGCACGTGCGGGCGGCGGGCATCAACGTTTGCTGCGGGGGCATTGTCGGCATGGGCGAAGACGCCGAGGACCGCGCCAGCATGATCACGACCCTGGCGACGCTGCCGGCGCATCCGGAAAGTGTACCCATCAACTTGCTGGTGCAGGTCGAGGGGACGCCGCTCGCGACCGGCGCGACGCTCGATCCGATCGAATTCGTGCGCACGATCGCGGTCGCGCGCATCACGATGCCGAAATCCATGGTGCGGCTCTCTGCCGGACGAGAGGATATGAGCGACGAGACGCAGGCGTTGTGCTTCCTCGCCGGCGCCAACTCGATCTTCTACGGCCCCAAACTCCTCACTACGCCCAATCCAGGGCGCGACCGCGACATGCTCCTGCTCGACCGGCTTGGCCTCGCGCCAATGCGGGACTGATGGATTTGTCATTCCGCGCTCGCGCAGCGAACCCGGAATCCAGATTTCGGTGTTCGTTGGCGGGTTCCGCTGGGCTTAACGCATCAAGAGAACTCGGCGGCCGGTAACTTAGATTTGTCGCTAGCCAGTCCGGACTCTGCTACGCAAATCGCGACTTCTCCAATCCTTATCGCCTGTCCACCCCTCGGACTCCATCGGCACCAACATTGTCGGGCCCGGGTCTGCCGGGGCAGTATCCTAATCTAGCGAACAGCTGCAAAAAAGTTCGCATGGGGAGACGCCGTGAACAAGCATCCGTTGCGTCCGGTCACCGCGGACGACGTTGCCCGATTCCGGGAGGATGGCGCAATTTGCATGCGCAATGTTCTCGACCGCGAATGGTGCGAGCGTATGAATGTCGCCGTCGAGCGACTATTGCTGAATCCCGGTAAGCGGGCGCGCGAGGCGACGAAAGCCGGGGATCCAGGCCGCTTCCATATGAACGCGTTCATGTGGCGGTGGGATCCGGACTTTCGCGAGTTTGCTCTGCACTCGCCCTTGCCCGAACTCGGCGCGCGGCTGCTCGGTGCGGATCGCGTTTCGCTGTTCTACGATCAGGCCTTCATTAAGGAGCCCCGCACGCGGTCCGTGACGGATTGGCACCAAGACCTGCCGTTCTGGCCGGCGTTAGGTAACGACATCATATCGCTCTGGGTCGCTCTGACGCCGGTAACGGTGGAGGGCAGCGGCGTCGAATATGTGGCCGGGTCGCACAAATGGGGCAAATTCTACCGGGCTGTCACGCCCGACAAAGACGCCCGGTTCCGCAACGTCAAGTTGGAAGAGTGTCCGGATTTCTCGCAGCTCAAGGGCGATCCGAAATACCGGTTTCTGTCCTGGGAGTGCGACGCCGGCGACGTCATCTGCCATCACCCGCTAACCGTGCATGGCGCCAGCGGCAATGCATCATCGAGCCGCCGCGTCGCGATTTCCATACGCTACGCGGGCCGTGACGCCCGGTGGGACCCCCGTCCGAACGTGATGAAAATCGAAGGTGAGCCGGAGAACAAGCTGCGCGCCGGCGACCAACTCGTTCTCGACGGCGTGTTTCCAATCACCTGGGAGCAAGCACAGGCCGAGACGTGAGCCGCAATCGGACACTAGAAGAAGCAAGCGACAAACAGGGAGGATAGAATGGACCGGCGCAAGTTTCTTGCCACTGCCGCGGCGATGCCCGCGGCCGCGATGCTCGGCGGCAAACTCGCCCGGGCTGAGGATCATCTTAAATGGGCGGTGTTTACTCCCGACAGTGAAGTGACGTTCCGCACCGTGATGAAGCCGTTTGCCGAGACGGTTCAGCGCGAAACCGATAGCGCCGTTGTTTTCGATCTATTTCCGAACGGCGCGCTCGGCCGCAATCCCGGGCAGCAGCCGCAGATGGTCATCGACGGTGTTGCCGACGTGGCATGGGTGGTTCAGTCCTACTCGCCCGGCCGCTTCCCCGACACCGAAGTCCTCGAGCTTCCTGGGTTGTTCAAGGACCTGCGCGAGTCTTCGCTTGTGGCCGCGCGGCTCAATAAGCGCAAAGTACTGAACGATTACGGCGACTTCTATGTAATCGGATTGTGGGGTACCGCGCCTTATTCCATCCACACCAACTATCCGGTCAATTCGATCGCTGATCTCAAGGGCAAGACGATTCGTGCATCGAGCAAGAACGAGAGCGCCGCGCTGCGTGCTTTCGGCGCTGTACCCATTGGAATGCCGGTGACCGAGATCCCGGAAGCGATCAGCCGCGGCACTATCAGCGGCACGACGTCGCATTTGTCGCCGTTCTTCGATTTCGGGCTCGATCGGGTCACCAACAATCATTTTTTCATCGGCCTTGGGATTGTTCCGCTCGCAGTCCTCATGAACAAGAAGAAATTCGACGCGCTGCCGGAAACGGCGCGTGCGGCAATCGAGCGCAACGCGGGGGACGCGCTCACCATTCGATCACCAGTTACAACGCGGCCAATCTTGAGAAGCTGAAGAGCAACCCAAAGAACAAGGTGGTGTTTCCTTCCCAAGCCGAACTCGATGAAGCGCAAAGACTGCTCGCACCGGTCCGCGACGAGTGGGTTGCGGTAAGTGACCGGCACAAGGAATTGAAGGCCGCGCTCGATACCGAACTCGCCGCGGTGCGCGGAGAAGGGAAGGGTTGAGGCCGGGGATTGCCCGTTTCCTGCATTTAACCCGGAAATGACTCACGCCCTTTTTCGAGTCGATCATTTCGCAAGCGAATGCGCGCCGGCATGGCTTTTGCGGCATGCCGGCCTTTTTGTGCATGATTGTGTTGCCGAACGGCGAGTATCGCGGGACGATAGCGGTGATGGCGAGGATCGATTGGGCCTCCAAAGTTTTGGCACGGGCGCTGGCGGCATTGGGCCTCGGCGCTCTGCTTTGCTTTGCCGCGATGACGATCGCGGACGGGTTGCTGCGTTTTTTCTTCGCTCGCCCAATCGATGCTGTCCGTGATGCCGGTGCGCTCGTTGCCGCTTTTGCGGTCGCCTGCTGCATCCCGGTGGCCATCGTCGAACGCAGCAACATCACAATCCGATTTCTGTCCAGCATTGCCGGTCCACGTGCCGGACGAATCGCCGACGTTGCCGCCGCCATCTTGGTTGAAATCATCTTGATCCTGATGACCTGGCAATTCGTCGTATTCGCCAACCAGGCGCGGCTGACCGGCACCGCGACGTGGATGCTGCGCATTCCCGCCGCTCCGGTGTGGGCGGCGGTCGCGCTGATTCTGGGTATCAGCGCATTGTTGCAGATCGTTGTGGGCATCAAGACGTTCCACGGCGACTATCTGGACGGACAACCGACAAGCGCCGACTGAAGCTCGAGGAGGACGATTTGCAACCGGCGGTGATTGGCGCGTTGGGGATCGCTGCGCTGTTCGCACTGATATTGCTGCAGGTGCCGATCGGCTTCGCGATGATGACGGTCGGAGTCGTTGGTTTCGCGCTCGAGGGCGGCGGTTGGATGCCGGCTTTCTCGTTCCTAGCCCAGGAGCCGTCCTATGTGCTTTCCAGCACGGATCTCGCCGCCGTGCCGCTTTTTCTTTTGATGGGCGTCTTCGCGAGCGTGGCCGGCTTTTCCGAGGACGTCTACCGCGCCGCGGCGGCATTCATTGGACATCGTCGCGGCGGGCTCGCTTACGCCACGATCAGCGGCTCCGCGGCATTCGGCGCGATCTGCGGGTCGAGTACGGCGACCGCGGCGACATTCGGCAAAGTCGCGCTGCCGCAAATGCTTGCCCGCGGCTATTCGCCGGCTTTTTCGACCGGCGTGATCGCGGCCGGCGGAACCCTGAAATCGCTCATCCCGCCTTCGCTGGTGATGATCATCTATTGCGTGGTCGCGAAGACGTTCATTCTCGATATGTTCGTTGCCGCCATCGTGCCGGCGTTGATCACGATCGCGTTCAACCTTGTCGCCATCGCCATCGTCGTGCGCCTTCGGCCGCAGATAGCGCCGGTCAGCGCGCGGCTGCCGTGGAAAGAGCGCCTCGACGCGGCATGGCGCGCGGCGCCTTCGCTCGCGCTGCTAATCGGAGTCTTCCTCGGCATCTATAGCGGCGTTTTCACCGTCAACGAGGCGGCTTCTGCCGCGGCCATCCTCGCGCTTTTGTTTGCGTTGGCGCGACGCAGGCTGACCTGGGAAGGGCTTGTTCGCGGCATGTACGAGGCGGGTTCGATCACCGCCATGCTGTATTTGATCCTCATGGCCGCTCCGATTTTCACCTATTTCATCAATCTGGCGCACGTGCCGGATGCCTTGGTCCATTGGATCGACGGCCATCATTTCCCGCCGCTCGGCGTGATCTTCACCCTGACGGCCGTTTACATCCTGCTCGGAACGTTC
Source organism: Xanthobacteraceae bacterium (assembly GCA_049517455.1). Taxonomy (GTDB): domain Bacteria; phylum Pseudomonadota; class Alphaproteobacteria; order Rhizobiales; family Xanthobacteraceae; genus BOG-931. Next base: position 11,182 of record JBEKSB010000115.1, on the reverse strand, counting down.
TTTGAAGAGATGTCTTCGATCCTCATTACCTTGCCGCTGATCCTACCGATCATCGTCAACCTCGGATACGACCCGCTTTGGTGGGGAGTAATCTGTCTGATCCAAGTCGAAATGGCGCTGATTCATCCGCCGATGGGGATCATCGTGTTTTTGCTGCACGCGATCGCCCCAAAGATCTCTATGGGTACGATCTATCGCGGCGTCGTTCCGTTTCTGCTCGCGGATTTCGCCGTGCTGATCATTCTGATTCTATTACCCGGCATTGTTCTGTGGCTGCCGCACGCGCTGGTGCATTGAAGTTCAGGTACCGGTAGGCAGCGGCTCTATCAGCGTGCGATCGCGCACAGCGTCCGCGATGCAGCTGGCCGTCGACTTCAGCAACGGCAAAAATTCGTTCTCCGCCTGTTCGATCGTCAGCGCAGACGATATCCAGATGAGAGACATGCTTCCAAGCATCCGCGTCCCGAGGCGAATGGGCACGGCTATGCCCGTCGTCTTCGGATTGATCTCGCGGTCCTGGATTGCGTAACCCTTAGCGCGAATCGCATCCAACAACTTGGTCAAGCGCTGCGTCTCTCGTGCTCTCCGGTCCTCCGGTGCCTTCGACCGCGCAAGCATCTCGAGGATGGTGCGTCTCTCTTTGCCGGGACAAAGCGCAAGATAACAACGGCCGGCGGCGGTGCGGAGCAGCGGCAGTGACCGTCCAACCATGCCGTGATCGACCGACAGGGTACTGGATTCGTGGGTGGTCTCGCGCACCAGCATCCGGCCTGCCTCGAAAGTCATCAGCGCGACCGGCCAGACAAGCTGGCGCGTTAATTGACTCATCAGCGGCGCTGCGATGTCGGCAATCCAATCGTCCTCAGCGAAGCCGTCGCTTAAGGCTCGCACCTGGCTCGTGAGGCAGTAGCGGTCGAGTGGCCGGCTACGGGTGACGAATCCAGCACGGCTCAGCGTTTCCAAGAGGCGGTACACGGTCGGCCGCGGTAGATGTGTGTCGCGGGCGAGTTCGACGACGGACGGGAGCTTGCGGCGATTCATGGCAAGCAGCAACGCAAGGCCACGTTCGAGCGAACGCACGCTCCCGCCTCGCGATTTGCTCCCGCCTTGCGCCATCGTCCTTGTCTCGGTCGCCTCATTGTCCACTCTGCGGACAGCCAGTCAAGACTGCTGGCGGCGGCCGCGTGCCGGCTTTAGCTTTTGCCACAAAATTGCAGGGAGGAACTGATCATGTCCGCGGCAGCATCTCGCAATGAGCCGGCGCGACGAGTGCCGTTGAGCATGAGCCATATTGGGCTCTATGTTCACGATCTGCCGACGATGGAGGATTTCTACACCCGCGTCCTTGGTTTCACGGTCACCGACCGCGGCAAGGTGCGCGGCGCCGATATCGTGTTCACGAGCTGGGATCCGAAGGACCACCACCAAGTCGCCCTGGTCAGCGGACGACCGAAGGACCTCGGCTTTAATCACATCAACCAGATTTCCTTCCGCGTTGCGACGGTAGAGGACCTGCAAGCGATTTGGCGGCGTCTGAAGAACGAGCCCGGCGTCACCGACATGCGGCCGATGGATCATGGCAACGCATGGTCGCTGTATTTTCGCGACCCGGAAGGCAACCGCCTCGAAGTGTTCTGCGACACCCAATGGTACATCGAGCAACCGTGTATTGAGGATCTCGATCTTTCGCAGCCGGCAGAGCAGATTCGGGCCAAGTCCGACGCCTTCTGCCGTGCCGCACCCGGCTTCAGGCCGATCGCGGACTACCAGGCGGAAATTGCCGCGAAGATCGGATTGAACAGATCCTGATGGCGATGTGAGCCGGTCATGGCACCGCCCGAGTTCGACGTCTGCGTCATCGGCTATGGGCCGGTCGGCGCGAGCTTGGCGAACTTGCTCGGGCTGAGCGGCCTGAAGACCGTTGTACTTGAACGCGAGCCGTCCGCGTATCACCTGCCGCGCGCAGTGGCTCTCGACGGCGAGGGCATGCGTCTCATTCAGACCATGGGGCTGGCGGACGAATTGCTGCCGCGCCTCGACGTCAGCCGCAACATTCGTCACGTCAGCGCCGACGGCAAGTTGTTGTTGTTGATCACCCGCAGTGGAATCGGATCTGAAGGCTGGAACAACGCGTATCGGTTCTATCAGCCGGAACTCGAGTCCGTTCTCCGCGGCGGCGTGTCGCGTTTTCCGTCCGTCGACGTACGGGTGCGGAGCGATGTATTCGCGCTCGATGAGTGCGACGATCACGTCCGCGTGCGTTACGAAAATCTGGCGTCGGGCACTCTTGCGGAGGTAACCGCCGGTTACGTCGTCGGCTGCGACGGTGCCCGCTCGACGGTGCGGCGCTTCTTGGGCGCGGCGCTGCAAGACCTGCGATCGCACGAGCGCTGGATCGTGCTTGACATGGTCCTCGATCAACCGCCGGCCGGGGTTCCCGAAGCGGCGGACGAGACCGGCCGGGTCATCGATGCGATCCAGTATTGCGATCCGGCGCGGCCGACAACCTTCGTCCCGATGCCTGGAAAACGCCATCGCTGGGAATTCATGCTGATGCCGCACGACGATCCCGCGACGATCGTTCAGCCGCAGCGAATCTACGAATTGCTGAAGCCGTGGAACATCGATCCGGCCAAATCGATAATTGAACGCGCGGTGGTTTACACCTTCCATTCCGCGCTTTCGACCAAATGGCGGCGCGGCCGCCTGCTGCTGGCGGGTGATTCCGCCCACCAAATGCCGCCGTTTTTGGGCCAAGGCATGTGCTCGGGCTTGCGGGACGCGGGCAACCTAGCCTGGAAGCTGCGCGACGTGATCGCCGGCGACGCGCCGGACAGCCTGCTTGACACCTACGAGTCGGAACGCGCGGAGCACGTGCGCGCTTATATCGAGCTCGCCGTCGAACTGGGAAGCGTGATCCAGACCACGGATCCGGAGAAAGCCCGGCAGCGCGACCGCGATCTCATCGCCAATCCGACGATGCTGCGGCCGCTTGCACCGCGCCTGGGCCGCGGCTTGCATGGCGAAGCGCCGTCGCCTGCAGCTACGCGCTCCAGACAGCCCAAGCTTAAAGATGGAAAGTTGCTCGACGACCAAGTTGGCTACCGCTTCGCGGTGTTGGCGTCTCGCCATCTTCTCGATGCGCTTCCGGCGGCGACGCGCGCAAAAATAGACGGCAGCACTGTTCTGGTTGTCGCCGAAGGGGAGGGAGCCGCTTACCTCGCCGATCTAGGGGCAGGGGCCGTCGTCATCCGCCCCGACCGATACATATTGGGTGTTGCTTCGACGCCGGCCGAACTCGATGCGGTTCTCGCGCATCGGGTTCCGCACGCGGAAGCTGCGAGCAATTCAAGGCGAACGCAACAACCCGCGGCAGCTATCTGAACTCCGGGAGGTTTCGTATGGCTTCGATTCGTGTTCCTTCCAATTCCGTCGATCACGTCGGCAGTCTGAAACGGCCGCCGGAACTTGTCGGAGCGTGGCGCGAGTGGGAAAGCGGCAAGCTTTCTCCTGAAGCGCTTCGCGAGGTGCAGGACCGCGCCATACGTGATGCCATCGCTATGCAGGAGGCGCTCGGCCTGCCGATCGTGACCGATGGCGAATTTCGCCGTGGCGGTTGGTCGCGCGGCTTCCTGAATGCCGTCGAGGGCTTCGACTTCCGCGCCTCGAAGCTGACCTTCCGAAACGACGACGGATTTGCCACCGCCTCTCCGGCGCCGGTTGCCAGCAAGCCCGTTCGGCGGGCCAGGCCGATCGTCAGCGAGGATTTCAAGTTCGTCCAATCGATTGCGACAAAGCGCGCCAAGGTCACGATGCCGACGCCGTCACACATGCATTTCGGCCAATTCAAGGATGCTGTCGATCCCAAGGTGTATCCCGACGTGGAAATGTATTGGAGCGACCTGGTCGCGGTCTTTCAGCAGGAGATCACGGCTCTCTATGCCGCGGGCTGCCGTTATCTTCAGCTTGATGAAGTCCCGTTGGCGCTGCTCTGCGACCCCAACATCCGGGCGCTGGCGAAGAGCGAAGGCGACGATCCCGAGAAGCTGGTCTCACTCTATATCGACGTTCTCAATCGCGCGATCTCGGGCCGGCCCGTGGACATGACGATCGGCATGCATCTATGCCGCGGCAACATGGAAGGCCTGTGGATGGGCGACGGCGGTTATGCGCCGATCGCCGAAGCGTTGTTCACGCGGTGCAACGTCGACGCCTTTCTGCTGGAATACGATTCACAACGGGCCGGAGATTTTTCGCCACTGCGCCATCTGCCAGCCGACAAGCGCGCCTATCTTGGAATTATCAGCACTAAGAAACCCGCTCTTGAATCACCCGACGATCTGATGCGGCGGCTTGACGATGCGGCCTGCTATGCGCCGATGGAGCGGCTCGGCATTTGCCCGCAATGCGGTTTCTCAAGCGCGGCAATGTCGAAATACGCGGTCTTGCCGAGCAAAGTCACCACCGACATTCAGACGCTCAAGATCGAACTCCTGGTCGAAGTCGGCCGCCGCGCATGGGGCCACGTGTGAATCAAGCACGCGCCGATCCGGACAGCTATGGGCTGTTCACTGCCGAGGCGGTGCAGGATCCCTATCCGTACTACAAGGCCATGCGCGAACGAGAGCCCGTGCATTGGTCGGAAAGAGCGCGGGCGTGGTATTTCACCCGTTACCGCGATGTCTTCGAATTGCAGGACCGGCCGGACTTGAGCGTTGACCGGATCGAAACGCTTTATTCCTATCTGCCGCGCACGAATCCGGAGCGCTTCAGCGACATCGTCGAACACTATCATCGGTGGTTGCTTTACCGGGACGACGCCTATCACGACCGACTGAAGGCGCTATTCCTGAAGGCGATGACGCCGCGCGCGGTCGAGCGGCTACGGCCGATGATGCAACGCCGCGTCGACGTGATCCTCGACATGCTGGAACAGCGGGACACGTTTGACGCCTATCTCGATTTTGCCGCCCGTCTTCCGACCCAAGTCATGCTCGATCTCCTCGGCCTGCCGGATTCCGATGAACTGAAGATGCGGCACTGGAGCGATCGCTGCTCCAATTTCTTGTTCCAGCCCGTCGCCCCCGATAAGGACGCGATGGCGCGGGAGCAGCGGGATATACTCGACGCTCAACAGGCCTACTTTATGCCCTTGATCGAGGAACGCCGCCGCGATCCTGGCGAAGACATGATTTCCGCAATGGCGCGGGCCGAGGTCGGCGGTGAGCGGCTAACAGACCTCGAAATACTCGCAACGTGCAACATGATGGCGACCGCCGGCGGCGGCACGTCGCGCAGCGCAATCGCAATGTCGTTGTGGTGGCTGCACCAATTCCCCGATGAGCTCGCCAAGCTGAAGGCAAATCCGAAGCTGATCAATCTCGCCGCGGAGGAATTCCTTCGCTATGACGCGCCCACCCAACGTGGTATCCGCACGGCACGTGAGGACTTTGAGATCGGCGGCCAGAAAATCCGCGAGGGCCAGATCATCCATATCATGATCGGCGCCGCCAACCGCGACCCGGATCAGTTCAAGGACCCTGACCGGATCGACATCGCGCGCGACCCTAATCGGCACGTGACACTCGGCCATGGCGTACATTATTGTCTTGGCGCGGCTTTAGCGCGGCTCGAACTGCGTATCGCCGTCGCGAGCTTTTTGGCGCGCTTTCCGGACTATCGTCTGGCCAGCAACAAGATCGTGTACATGGACCGCACGGCGAGCCGGCGACCGACGAGCGTGCCGATATTCGCGCGCTGACATTGCCAAACCGCCCGGTCGGCAAAGAGGCGCGAAGCGGCAAGATTCGCCCTTTATTTCGCTGATAGCATGGAATTCGGGTTAGAGACTTGCTGCCAACAATCTGCGCCGTCAGCCTGAAGCCGGCAACGTCATAGTGGAATCTCGCACAGACCGCGATTCCGATGAGGTCGAGACGCCCTCGCGCCTCTAAGAGGGCTTGGCCCTCGACAGCTATTACATCACCGACCGGCGCGGAGCACGATGCAAGGTAAAAGGGGCCAACAGCTGTTGTGTCGCAGATGCGGGCGTGCAGGCCGGGCCGCCAGAACGGGGGCCGGCGCGGTCGAGATTCAGCGATATGCGTTCAATGCGACGCGCGCCTTTTGAAGCGGACGGGACGTGGCGTGGCTTGACAGCCTGCAACCGCCGCTGCTTTCGCCAATGGCACGGCAACAAGCGCCTTCGCCGGGCCTGGCAAGCTCATTCGGCTTGTGCGTTGACGAATTGTCCAGATAACATGGAAATCGATCCTATACTCATACGCTAACCGATCGCACGCCCTAGAGCGCGAATGAATTGCCATGCCAATCATCGAGAGCCGGGTCGATCCCAATTCCGAGAGCTTTCGCGCCAATCGCGAGGAGATGCTGGCGCTGGTCGGCGAATTTCGCGCGCTTGAGCAGAAGGTACGGGATTTTTCAAATTCTAAGCGTGACCGGTTCCGTGCCCGTAAGCAATTGCTGCCGCGCGAGCGTGTCGCGCTGGTGATCGACCGCGGCGCGTCGTGGCTTGAACTCTCGACGCTCGCGGGCTTTCGCATGCATGACGACGACGGTGCCGAGGGCATTCAGGGCGGCGGCGGCATCGCCGGCATTGGCTATGTGTCCGGCATCCGTTGCATCGTTTCCGCCAACGACAGTGCCATCAAGGGCGGCACGTCGACACCGATGGGCGTCAAGAAACACCTGCGCATCCAGCAGATCGCGCTGGAGAACAAGTTGCCGATCGTACGGCTTGTCGAATCCGGCGGTGCCAATCTGCTCTATCAGGCGGAGATGTTCGTTGAGGGCGGCCGCGGTTTCGCCAATCAGGCGCGCATGTCGGCGGCCGGTATTCCGCAGGTCACCGTGGTCCACGGCTCCGCGACGGCCGGTGGCGCCTATCTGCCCGGCCTATCGGATTACGCCATCCTCGTGCGCGGCAGGGCCAAGGTGTTCTTGGCCGGGCCGCCATTGCTGCGGGCGGCGACCGGCGAGATCGCGACCGACGAAGAACTCGGTGGGGCCGAGATGCACGCGACCATCTCCGGGCTTGGCGAATATCTGGCCGAGGACGATGCCGACGGAATTCGCATCGCGCGCGAAATCATGGCCAAGTTGCCGTGGAATGCGCAGCTTCCGCTCCAGCAGCCAAGGTCCTTTAAGAAGCCACGCTATCCCGCCGAAGACCTCGCCGGTGTCGCGCCGACGGACTACCGCAAACCCTATGACGTGCGTGAGATCGTCGCCCGCATCGTGGACGATTCCGATTACCTGGATTTCAAGACACTCTATGGTCCGCACACGGTGTGCGGCCAAGCTGAAATCGAGGGCCACGCGGTTGGGCTCATCGGCAATAACGGACCGATCGATGCCGACGGCGCGAGCAAGGCGGCGCAGTTCATCCAGCTTTGCTGCCAGGCCAACATGCCGATCGTGTATTTGCAGAACACGACCGGCTATATGGTCGGACGAGAGGCCGAGCAAGCTGGCATCATCAAGCACGGCTCGAAGATGATTCAGGCGGTCGCCAACGCGACGGTGCCGCAACTCACCGTGCATGTCGGCGCGTCATTCGGCGCCGGCAATTACGGCATGTGCGGACGCGCCTACGACCCGCGCTTTATTTTTGCCTGGCCAAGCAACCGCATCGCTGTCATGGGCGGCGAGCAGGCCGCGAAGGTCATGGCTATCGTCACCGAGGAGAAGCTCAAGCGTGAGGGCAAACCGGTCGACAAGACCAAGCTCGATGTGATGGAGAAAGCCATCATCAAGCGCATGGAAGGCGAATCCACCGCGCTCTATGCTACGGCGCGGCTATGGGACGACGGGCTCATCGACCCGCGCGACACCCGCAAAGTGCTAGGCTTCTGTCTGTCAATCTGCCGCGAGGCGGAACTTCGCCCGCTCAAGCCCAATACGTTCGGTGTCGGACGAATGTAACAAGAGGAAACGTCATGCTGTTCACGCTCGAACACGAGGAGCTGCGCCGCAGCCTGCAAAAATTCATCACCGCGGAGGTGAATCCCCACGTTGATGAATGGGAAGAGGCCGGCATCTTTCCCGCCCATGAGCTGTTCAAAAAAATGGGCGATCTGGGCTTTCTCGGCCTGACCAAGCCGGTCGAATATGGCGGCCAGGGACTCGATTATTCCTACGCAATGGTGATGGCCGAGGAGCTCGGCAACATCGCCTGCGGGAGCGTGCCGATGGCGATCGGCGTGCAGACCGACATGGCGACACCCGCGCTCGCGCGCTTCGGTTCCGATTTGGTGAAGCAAGAGTTCTTGGCGCCGTCGATCTCCGGCGATTACGTCGCCTGTCTGGGCGTGTCGGAAGTCGGGGCCGGATCGGACGTAGCCTCGATCAAGACCACGGCGCGCAAGGACGGCGGAGATTACGTCATCAACGGCGGTAAGATGTGGACCACAAACGGCACCCAAGCCGACTGGATGTGCCTCCTCGCCAATACGTCCGAAGGTGCGGTCCACAAGAATAAATCACTGATCTGCCTGCCGATGAAGACCAAAGGCGTCGAGATCGCCCGCAAGCTCGACAAGCTCGGCATGCGTTCCTCCGACACCGCGCAAATCTTCCTCGACAATGTTCGGGTGCCGCAGAGCTTTCTGATCGGCGAAGAAGGTAAAGGCTTCACCTACCAGATGATGCAGTTCCAGGAGGAGCGGCTATGGGCGGCCGCCGCCAACTTGAAATCAATGGAGCGGCTGATCGAGCAGACGATCGAGTACACGCGCAACCGGAAGGCCTTCGGCAAGTCGATTCTCGACAATCAGGTGGTGCATTTCCGGCTGGCCGAACTGTCGACCGAGATCGAGCTGTTACGCGCGCTCGTATACCGAGCCTGCGAGCTCTACCTCGCCGGCACCGACGTAACGCGGCTTGCCTCCATGACCAAGCTCAAGGCCGGACGGCTGCGCCGCGAGGTGGCAGATTCGTGTCTGCAATACTGGGGCGGTATGGGCTTCATGAACGAGACGCCGGTGAGCCGGGCGTACCGCGATGGACGCTTGGGTTCGATCGGTGGCGGCGCCGACGAGATCATGCTGACCATCATCTGCAAGCTGATGGGAACGCTGCCAGGCACATCTAACGCTCCCGAGCAGAAAGCCGGTCATGCCTGATCTGCCGCAGACATCGCCGGACGAGCGCTTTGCTACTGCGTTTCGCGGCGCGGAGGGCGGGGAAGACGCCGGTGCATTCGTCGAAAAACGCAAACCCTCCTGGCTCATGCAGGTGGAGTGGGGCGCATAGCAACGCCACACATGAGCAAATTCGCCAAAATCCTGATCGCCAATCGCGGCGAGATCGCCTGCCGCGTGATCCACACCGCGAAGGCGCTCGGCTATCGCACCGTCGCAGTCTTCAGCGACGCCGATGCCAGCGCGCTGCATGTGCGTCAGGCGGACGAGGCCGTCCGCATTGGGCCGCCGCCGGTGCGCGACAGTTATTTGAATATCGATGCGCTGCTTACGGCCGCGAGGCTCGCGGGTACCGATGCCGTGCATCCCGGTTACGGCTTCCTGTCGGAGAACGCTGCGTTTGCGGTCGCATGCGCGCAGGCGGGCATGGTCTTTATTGGTCCGCCGGCGGCGGCGATCGAAGCCATGGGCAATAAGGCGCGCGCGAAACACTTGATGGCGGCAGCGGGTGTTCCCTGCGTGCCGGGATACCAGGGGCCTGATCAGCCCGACGACAAGATGGTGGCGGAGGGAGAGCGCATCGGTTTTCCACTGATGGTCAAGGCCGCGGCGGGCGGCGGCGGGCGCGGTATGCGGCTTGTGACCGCTGCCGACGATCTTGCCAATGCGCTGGCGCGAGCTCGATCGGAAGCGGCGAGCGCATTCGGGTCGGACGAGCTGATCCTCGAGCGAGCGGTCACCGACGCCCGCCATATCGAAGTTCAAGTTTTTGCCGACCAGTACGGCAATATCATTCATCTCGGCGAGCGCGATTGCTCGATTCAGCGTCGGCATCAGAAAATCATCGAGGAGACGCCTTCGCCGGCTGTGTCGACCGAACTGCGGGCACAAATGGGCGAGGCCGCGGTCACCGCCGCGCGTGCTATCGACTACGTCGGTGCCGGAACCATCGAGTTCCTGCTCGACCAGGCGGGAAAATTCTATTTCCTCGAAATGAATACCCGGCTTCAGGTCGAGCACCCGGTGACCGAGGCTGTTACCAACATTGATTTGGTCGCATGGCAATTGCGGGTGGCCGCCGGCGAAAGGTTGCCGCTCGAGCAGCATCAGGTTCAGTTCAGCGGTCACGCCATCGAGGCTCGACTTTACGCCGAAGATCCGCACAAGAATTTTCTGCCGCAGAGCGGGACTGTGATCGATTGGCGGCCGGCATCGGGGAGAGGTGTACGCATCGATCACGGTCTGGCGCCCGGCTTCTGCGTCAGCCCGTTCTACGATCCGATGCTCGCGAAGGTGATCGCTCGCGGAGCGACCCGCGAGGAAGCGCGCCGCCGCTTGATCGTGGCGCTTGAGGACACAGTCGCGCTCGGAATGACCACGAACCGCAGCTTCCTGATTGCTGTGCTCCGGCATCCCGCCTTCGTGGCCGGCGAGGCGACCACGGCTTTCATCGACCGGCACTTTTCTGCGGGTAGCGACGCGATGCGGCGCCCGCAGCCCGACGTGCGTATGCTCGCGCTGGCGGCGGTAGTGTTGTTCGAGGCGCGCGGGCACGAAACGGCGGGCGCGCTGAGCATGGCTCTGCCTTGGTCCTCGACCGGCATTGCTGCGTGGCCGGTTCGGCTGACGCTGGGCGATATTCACCATCCCGCCAGCATTGTTGCCGCCGGCGCCGATCGTTATTCGGTCACGCTCGGCGATGAGACCGTCGAGATTTCCATCGTGGATCGGCGCGGCGGATCCGTGCGTTTCGCGACGCAAGGCAGGCAGCAGACCGCGCGCTTCTCGATGCACGAAGGCGTGCTGTATCTCGACCTCAACGGTATCGTCGTCGCGGTGCGTGAAACCGCTCTTGAGGCCGGCGGTTCGGGACGCCGGGACGGCTCCTCGCGGCTTGTCGCGCCGATGAATGGCGCGATTGTGAGTGTGCTCGCCAATCCGGGCGACCGCGTTGCCAAGGGCCAACGCGTCGTCGTGCTTGAGGCCATGAAGATGCAGCACGAGATCAGCGCAGAACGCGA
>JBEKSB010000114.1:0-13197 GCA_049517455.1 Xanthobacteraceae bacterium | reverse complement strand
GGCCGATTGCTTCCGCATCGCCGACGCCTTCGATCCAGGCTTCGGCAATATCGGCGGCAATCGCGGCGTCACGCTTTGAGCGGCCGAGACCGAATAGGCCCAGCGTGGGAACGAGTACGACGCGGGGCAGGGGATCGAGCTCTCGTTTCGTGCCGCCTGCGCGCTCATTGTGGCGCTCGAAATAGCGATGATAGCGGTCGGCGAATTGGCCCGCCGCTTCACGCGTATTGCGCGCGAACGCTTCGAGTTTGCTGCTCTCCAGAGGAGGCAGGACGAGCGGCCAATTCTTGGTCCGGATGGTGTGGTCCGGCGTTACCACGCCACTTTCACTCAAGCGGCCTAAATCGTTGTTTTTCATGAAATTCAACACGGCGTTGCCGCTGCGAAAATCGAGGACCAGCCGGCGCCAGGCGCCTTCGATCCTTTCGTCCTTTTGGCTGCAGGCGCCGCGCACGATCGGCGCGACTTGGGCGACCGTGGCGACGTCGCGCGGTACCGGCGACGCTGTGGCAACTGCTTGCCGATGGCGTGCGATAAAATCCTCGGCGAGCGACACCATCTCGATCATGCGCTCATAGGCCTCGCGTGCGCTCTCGCCGAAGGTCACGATGCCGTGCTTACCGAGAATGAGCCCTTCGCTGGCTTTGGCGCGCTCGAAAGCGTCGATGGCTTTCTTGGCGAGGCCGAAGCCCGGCATGAGATAAGGCACGAATGCCAGCCGGCCGCCGAAAACCTCGGCGCATCGTTCTTCGCCATTCGGCTGATCGATGACGCTGAGCACCGCGGTCGCGTGCGTATGGTCGACGAATTTGTGCGGCAGGAACGCATGCAGCATGATCTCGACGGAAGGATTCGGCGCAGTCGTATCGATGAGATTGGCGCGCTCGATGGCCACCAGTTCGTCGTCGGCGATCGCCTCAAGTGGGCGTAATCGGCGCAGCGGCGCAAGCCGCACTGCCGGCAGGTCGTCGGGTTCGATCGCCGCCATGTCGGCGCCGGAGGCTTTGACGCGCAAAACTTCGACCTCTTCGCCGAAAAGGTCACGCGCGTGCGTTTTCACCGAAGTATTGCCGCCGCCATGCAGCACCAGCTTGGGATCGCGGCCGAGAAGCTTGGTCGTGTAGAGGCGGAGCGCCAGATCGCGTTCGACACCAGCCTTGGCGCCGTGCGCGACCATGGCGTCGGCATCACGGTCGACCCACCCGCTTTTCATGGGAGCATGATCCGGAAAAGTGGATACCGGTTTTCCGAAAAGATCATGCTCCACCAGACTACAGCGACCGTTTCATCAGCTGCCGGCGATGCGGCGTGACCACCATCCGCTGCGGCGCGGCCGATCGGTGTTTTGGCTGTCGCCGACTTCGGTGATCACCGGCTCCGGAGCGGGAGAGGTGGGTTGCGGTGGCGCCGGCTGTGATACTTCAGGGCCGCTGGCGATCGGGGCGGGCTCGCGAACCGTCGAGCGCCGGCGCAGCGGCTCCGGTTGAGCGGGCGGCGGCGACGCTTGTGCCACTTCCAAATCCGCGGGCTCTGCGGGCGAAGGCGCTGATGCAGGTGCGGCATCGAGGTCGGCAACGGCCTCCGTCAAATCCGGCTCCATCGAAGGCGGTGCCGTCAATGCTTCGGCGGTCGTCACGGCACGCTGCGGCTCTTGCGTGTCGTGCTCGTTCAATCCCGGCGTTCCCTCGCGCTCCCGGTCCATGCGATTGCGCCGGCCGCCGCGTCGGCCGCGCCGCCGTCGCCGCCGCTCTCCTTCGCGGTGCGTCTCGCCCCTATCGATGGCGACCGTCTCGCCGACCTCTTCCGCGACATCGTCGGCCGCCATTTCGCCAATGGCCTCCGGGCCGGATTCGCCGGCTTCTTCGCCGATGTCTTGATGGCCGTTCGGCTGCGCATGGGCTTCGCCGCCGTTGCGTCCTCCGCGGCGCCGCCGGCGCCGGCGGCGGCGTCCTGCGCCTTCACCTTCGCCTTGCTCGGCGGCAACGTCCGAAACGGGCGCCTCGCCTTCCTCGGTTTCGGTTTCGAACTCAGCTGTCTCTTCGAGATCGTCTTCCTCTTCGAGCGGTATGGCGGTTGCCTCGCTTTTTTCGGCGATCGCCTTGGCGGCTTCGACCGTATGCACCTGCTCACCGCGATCGACGGCGAAGGCCAGCGGCGCGGTCAGCGTCTCGTCGGCGCTGACGGTGAGGGTGATGGCGAACCGCTCTTCCAGCGCTCGCAAATGCGCGCGTTTCTGATTGAGCACGTAAAGGGCAACGTCCGGGCGCGTGCGCGCGATGAGGTTGTGCGTCGCGCCTTTCATCAGCTGATCTTCGAGCGCGCGCAACACCTGCAGCGCGAGCGACGATACCGAGCGGACATGGCCGCTGCCGCCGCAATACGGGCATTTCTCGGTGGAGCTTTCGAGCACGCTGGTGCGGATGCGCTGGCGCGACATTTCCAGCAGGCCAAAATGCGAGATGCGGCCGACTTGAATCCGGGCGCGGTCCTGCTTGAGGCACTCCTTCAACCTCCGCTCGACCGAGCGGTTGTTGCGCTTCTCGTCCATGTCGATGAAGTCGATGACGATCAGCCCGGCGAGGTCGCGCAGCCGAAGCTGGCGTGCGATCTCATCCGACGCTTCGAGGTTGGTCTTGAGCGCGGTGTCCTCGATGTGATGCTCGCGCGTCGCGCGGCCGGAATTGACGTCGATGGCGACCAGCGCCTCGGCCTGATTGAGCACGATGTAGCCGCCGGAGCGCAGCTGCACCACAGGCGAGAACATGCCGTCGAGCTGGTTCTCGACCCCGTACCGTGACAACAGCGGCTGCGTTTCTGCGTAAAGCTTTACGTTCTTCGCATGGCTCGGCATGAGCATGCGCATGAAGTCCTTGGCCTCGTGATAGGAGTCCGGTCCGGCGACGACGATCTCGTCGATCTCCTTGCTGTAGAGGTCGCGGATCGAGCGCTTGACCAGCGAGCCCTCCTCGTAGACGAGCTTCGGCGCCGTGGATTTCAGGGTCAGGTCGCGCACGGTTTCCCACAGCCGCAGCAGATACTCGAAATCGCGCTTGATCTCGGTCTTGGTGCGGCTGGCGCCGGCGGTGCGCACGATGACGCCCATTCCTTCCGGAACTTCGAGCTCCTGCGCGATTTCCTTGAGCCGGGAACGATCCTCGCCGGCGGTGATCTTGCGGCTGATGCCGCCGCCGCGCGCAGTGTTGGGCATCAGCACCGAGTAGCGGCCGGCGAGCGACAGATAGGTGGTCAGCGCCGCGCCCTTGGTGCCGCGTTCCTCCTTGACCACTTGCACCAGCATGACTTGCCGGCGCTTGATCACTTCCTGGATTTTGTACTGGCGGCGGTAACGCGGCGCGCGGTCGGGAACCTCCTCCAGCGCGTCGGCGCCGCCCACGGACTCGACGATCTCTTCTTCGTCGTCGCCGTTCTCATGGTGGTCACCGTGCTCGGCGTGTTCTCGCGTGTCGCCGGATTCTTCGCTGCCGTGGATGTCTTCGGCGGCTTCGGATTCGCCCGCCGCGACCGCGCTTTGCTCGGTCTCGGCTTCGGCGTCGATCGTCATCGAAACCGACGGCAGAAGGGATTCGGATTCAAGCTCGGCCGATGGGGTGCTGCCCGATGCTTCGGCCACAGGCTCGGCCGCGATTGGCTGTTCCGGCTCTGCGGCCGACGGCGGCTCGGTGGTGGTCGGTCCCTCGGTGTCTTCGGCCTCGACGGCAATTTCGTCCTCGATCGAGGTTTCGTTAGCGGATAGCGCGTCAGCATGATCATGCGCCGTGGCCAGATCCGCGGCTGGGGTCTCAGCCACCTCGCCGCGCGCGACTTCCTCGTCGCGGCGGGCGGAGGGTCTGCCGCGACCGCGATGACGACGCGAGCGCCGATCCGCCTCGTCTTCGGCGGCGCGCTGGGCGCGGCCTTCTTCGTCGATCAACGCTTGCCGGTCGGCGATGGGGATCTGGTAGTAATCGGGATGAATTTCGCTGAAAGCAAGAAAGCCGTGACGGTTGCCGCCGTAATCGACAAACGCGGCTTGCAGTGACGGCTCGACGCGCGTCACCTTCGCCAGATAAATGTTGCCCCTTAGTTGCTTGCGCTGCGCGGACTCGAAATCGAATTCTTCGACGCGGTTGCCGCGCAGGACGACCACCCGGGTTTCCTCCGGATGGGTCGCGTCGATGAGCATTTTGTTGGCCATTGCAAATCTCGTGAAGGCTGGCGTGGCCGGACGTTCCGCGCCGGAACGGCGACGGATGACGGCGAGCCGCCCGTTTGTCGGTGAAGGGAACTGATCCGGAACTCCGAGCGCGGCAAACGGACATCATCCCGGCGGCCGGCGCGCGTCGCATGAACGCCGCCGTACCGATCCGATCGAACCTGTTGCGCCTCGAACATGAACTCCAAACCGTGGTGGACGGCAGCGCTGGCGCCGCCGCGATTACTCTGAGCGCTTACGGTATCGACGATACCGCTTCGGCGGTGCATATCGCCGCCGGCACGCGCGCCGCTCGGTCTGCTCCGGCTGCCCTGCTCCTTTAAGGGCATCGGGCTCGCTTCTTCATCCGAATCGGTGGGCGCATCATTGCGCCGGAACGGATCGAAGCTGCGTCCGCCTCCTCTCCCGCTATCGGGAGCCATCGCGGCGGACGTGCCGGATGTCCTGACGGGACACAACCGGAACCATTTGACCGTCAGCCATATCTTCTTAAGGCCGCCGGGACGGAATTGGCAAGTCGCCTGTAACATTTACCGGCGGGAGCACCGTTTTCATTCAAACGCGCCGGCTTTGGCGCCCCCCTGATATAGGGACTTAAGTTTCGATTAACCACGCCTGCCTATTGGAGTAAGAGGGGCACGGAGGGTCGCAAACCGATGGCTGTCCGGGCAGCGAGCTGGGCTTTTCTCGGCTTTCTCTTCGCTGCGGCCGCTTCGGCGACTGAACGGCCGGCGGCCCCGCCAACCGCCGGCGCCGATTCGTTTCCAGTCGCGACGGATGAGCGACTTGGCGGCGACGAAGCGCAGACGCGGTTCGTTATGGATTTAAGCCGCAAGATCGATGTTCACGCCTTTACGCTCGCCGATCCCTATCGGGTCGTCCTCGACATTCCGCAGGTCACATTTCAACTGCCGCCGAAAGCCGGCGAGAACGGGCGCGGCCTGATCAAGGCCTTTCGCTTCGGCCTGGTGATGCAGGGCGGCTCGCGCGTGGTTTTCGATCTCGCCAAGCCCGCGCGCATCGAGAAGGCTTTCGTCGTCGATGCCACAGATGGCGCGCCGGCGCGGCTGGTGCTCGATCTCGCGGCGACCGATCGCGAAGCGTTTTTGCGGCGGATCGCTCTCGAAAACAAGCTCACGCGCACGGATTTGCCGCGCCCGAATGGTCCGGAAGCAAAGAGCGAAGATCCGCGTCCGCTCGTTGTGCTCGATCCCGGCCACGGTGGCATCGATACCGGCACCAAGGGGCCGGCCGGAGAAGAAGAAAAGGACATTGTCTTGAATTTCGCGCAGCGCTTGCGCGACCGCATCGAAAAGACCGGCAAATATCGCGTCCTCATGACGCGCTCGGATGATACCTTCGTGCCGCTGGGCAACCGTGTGCGTATAGCGCGCGATGCCGGCGCAGCTTTGTTCGTCTCCATTCACGCCGACTCGTTGCCGCGGGGGGAGGGCGATGCGCAGGGTGCGAGCATCTACACGCTGTCGGAGACCGCCACCGATACCGAGGCGGCGCGGCTTGCCGAAAAGGAGAACCGGGCTGACGTCATCGCCGGCGTCGACCTCAAAAGCGAACCGGATGACGTTGCCGGCATCCTGATCGATCTTGCCGAGCGGGAGACCAAGAGCCTTTCCGTGCAATTCGCGCATAAGCTGGCGGGCGAAATGAAAGCCGTGACGCGATTGCACAAGACGGCGCTGAAATCGGCCGGTTTCCGCGTTTTGCGGGCGCCGGATGTGCCTTCGGCACTGGTTGAACTTGGCTATGTGTCCAATCGGCAAGACCTGCAATCGCTATTGTCCGAGACTTGGCGCAACCGGACAGCGGATTCGATCGCGCAGGCGATCGACGGCTATTTCGCGGCTCACATGGGGGGCGCCCGCGCCGGCACGAACTGATGCCTCAATGGCCTCAGTTTGAACAAAAAACGGAGCGACGACACGCGATGCTTAGCGGGGTTTTCGGGCGGTTGAGGCCGAAAGTGGCACGATTGGCGTTCGCCCCATGGCCGGGCGAGAACCGATCCGGCGCAGGTCCAGGCGGGGCGGGACTTTTGCGATGAAAATCTTGCTGCGTTTCCTGGGCTTTCTGTTCGCGGCGGGCACGATCCTGTTCGTCGTCGGCATTGCCGCGACCGCAGGCCTGTTGTGGCATTTTTCCAAGGAGTTACCGGACTATTCTCAACTGCAGAATTATGAGCCGCCAGTGATGACGCGGGTGCATGCCGCCGACGGTTCGCTGCTTGCGGAATATGCCAACGAACGCCGCCTCTATTTGCCGATCCAAGCGATACCGAAGCTTGTCACCAGCGCCTTTCTCGCGGCGGAGGACAAGAACTTCTACCAACACCCCGGAATTGACGTTTATGGCATCGGCCGCGCCGCGTTGCTCTATCTAGAAAACTATGGCAGCAGCCGGCGGCCGCAAGGCGCCTCGACCATCACACAGCAGGTGGCGAAGAACTTCCTGCTCACGAACGAGCTGTCGATCACGCGCAAGATCAAGGAAGCGCTGCTCGCCCTACGCATCGAGCGGACCTATTCGAAGGACAAGATCCTCGAACTCTATCTCAACCAAATCTATCTCGGACTCGGCGCTTACGGCGTCGCTGCGGCTTCGCTTCTCTATTTCGATAAATCGGTGCACGAGCTGACGATCGCCGAAGCCGCCTATATTGCCGCCTTGCCTAAGGGCCCGAACAATTACAATCCGTTCCGCCGCCGCGACGAAGCGATCGGGCGGCGCAATTACGTGATCGACCGCATGGTCGAGGATCGCTACATCACGGCCGAGGCGGGCGACAAGGCCAAGAAAGAGCCGCTCAGCGTCGCCGTGCGGCCGACCGGCGCGCATACTTTCGCTGCCGAGTATTTCGCCGAGGAAGTGCGGCGCTACATCTTCGAGAATTACGGAGAGAAGAAGCTTTACGAAGGCGGGCTGTCCGTGCGCACCACGCTCGACCCCAAGATGCAGGTGTTGGCGCGTAAGACCATGACGGATGGGCTGGTTAATTTCGACGAATCGCAGGGCTGGCGCGGTGCCGCCGGCAAGATCGAGATCGACGGCGACTGGGGCGTCAAGCTCGCCGACGTGAAATCGTTGTCCGACATCGATCCGTGGCGGCTTGCGGTGGTGCTTGAGGTCAACGATCAGTCGGCGCGCATCGGATTGCAGCCGCCGCGCGATCCCGGTGGCGCCGTGGTCAAGGCGCGTGAAGTCGGCATCCTGCCGCTCGATGGCGTCAAATGGGCGAAGCCGGCGAGCGGACCTACCAAGCCGATCCAGCGCGTGAGCCAGGTGCTTTCGGCCGGCGATGTCATCTATGTCGAGCCGGCGAAAGAGCAGGGGCAGTTCCGGCTGCGCCAGGTGCCGGAAATTTCCGGTGCCATGGTGGTCATGGATCCGCGCACCGGCCGTGTGCTGGCGATGGTCGGCGGCTTTTCTTACGACCAGAGCCAGTTCAACCGCGCCACCCAGGCGCTGCGACAGCCGGGCTCATCGTTCAAGCCCTTGGTCTATGCCGCCGCGATCGACAACGGCTACACGCCCTCGACCATCGTCCTTGATGCGCCGATCGAAGTCGACACTGGGCAAGGTGGCGGCGGCGTCTGGAAACCGGAAAATTACGGCGGCAAGTTCTTCGGCCCTTCGACGCTGCGCTTCGGGCTCGAACAATCGCGTAACGTGATGACGGTACGGCTGGCGCAAGACATCGGCATGCCGCTGATTGCGGAATACGCCAAGCGGTTCGGCGTCTACGATGATCTGCCGCCCTATCTCTCCTATGCGCTCGGCGCCGGCGAGACGACCGTGCTGCGGATGGTCACGGCCTATTCGATGCTCGACAATGGCGGGCGGCGAGTGAAGCCGACGCTGGTCGATCGCATCCAGGACCGGTACGGTCACACCATCTTCAAGCACGACCAGCGCGAATGCGTCGGCTGCGATGCCGACAAGTGGAACAATCAGCCCGAGCCGACGCTGATCGATCGCCGCGAGCAGGTCATCGATCCGATGACCGCCTATCAGATCACCTCGATGATGGAGGGCGTCGTCCAGCGCGGCACGGCGACTGTGGTCCGCGACGTAGGCAAGCCGATCGCGGGCAAGACCGGGACCACCAACGAAGAGAAGGACGTGTGGTTCATCGGCTACTCGCCCGACATCGTCTGCGGCGTTTACATGGGTTACGACAAGCCGCGCCATATCGCACGCCTCGCCACCGGCGGACATCTCGCGGCGCCGGTCGTCCGCGATTTTCTCAAGGTCGCGCTTGCCGACAAGCCGCCGATTCCGTTCCGCGTGCCGCCCGGCATCAAGCTCATTCGCGTCGACGCCAAAACCGGCATGCGGGCAGGCCCCGGCGACACCAAGGTCATTCTCGAAGCATTCAAGCCCGGCACCGCGCCGCCCGACAGCTATTCGGTCATCGGGGCGGAGTCCGCCAACGGCGGGGCGCTCTCGGTCTCGCCGGATTCTGCAGCCGGCGCGGTTCGCACCGGCACCGGCGGATTGTACTGACGTTCCGCATCTCACGGCGTTCGGTGAAATGTTCGGGCGACGCGTTGCGCCGGGCGTTGCAATCCATTACATCGCGACAAGATCATCATGCGCGCCGAAATCGAGACCATCGTCGCCGAAATCAAGCAGTCCGCCGGGCTGCTGAGGAGGCATCTTTGACGTCGACAAGGCGCGCGCCCGGCTTGCCGAGCTGAACCGGCAGGCCGAAGACCCCGCTCTCTGGAACGATCCGCAGCGCGCCAGCCGCGTGATGCAGGAGCGCACCGCGCTCGATGATCAGCTCACCGCGCTTTCCCGCATCGAGCAGGAGCTCGACGATCAGGTGACGATGATCGAGCTCGGCGAGGCCGAGAACGACCAGAAGGTCATCGCCGAAGCGGAAGCGGCGTTGCGCAAGCTTAAGGCGGAGGTTGCGCGCCGCGAACTTGAGGCGTTGCTTGGCGGTGAGGCCGACGCCAACGATGCCTATCTCGAAGTGCACGCCGGCGCCGGCGGTACCGAGAGCCAGGATTGGGCCAACATGCTGTTGCGCATGTATGTGCGATGGGCCGAGCAGCACGGCTTCAAGGTCGATTACATCGAGGAGACCAGTGGCGAGGAGGCCGGCATCAAGTCTGCCACGATCGAGGTCAAAGGCCGCAACGCTTACGGCTGGCTCAAGACCGAGAACGGCGTGCACCGGCTGGTGCGCATCTCGCCCTTCGACTCTAATGCGCGCCGGCACACGTCTTTCGCCAGCGTCACCGTCTATCCGGTGGTCGACGATCGCATCAACATCGACATCAAGGAATCCGACGTACGCGTCGACACCATGCGCTCGGGCGGCGCCGGCGGCCAGCATGTGAACAAGACCGAGTCCGCCGTCCGCCTCACCCACATTCCGACCAGCATCGCGGTCGTATGCCAGAACGATCGTTCGCAGCACCGCAACCGCGCCCAGGCGTGGCAAATGCTGCGCGCCAAACTCTACGAGCTGGAGCTGAAAAAGCGGGAGGTGCAAGCGGCCGCCGATCAGGCCGCCAAGACCGACATCGGCTGGGGCCACCAGATTCGCTCTTACGTATTGCAGCCCTATCAGATGGTGAAGGATCTGCGCACCGGCGTCGCCACCTCCGGCACCGGCGCCGTGCTCGACGGCGACATCGATCAATTCATGGAAGCGGCGCTGGCGCAGAAAGCGTTTGGCGGCGAGCCGACGGCAGTTGAGGATGTGGAATAGGCTCCGCCTTTATCCGGCATATCTGTACGCACCACCTTTTTCGAGTGCGCGCTTATAGGCCGCGCGTGCGTGGATGCGATGCAGGAAGTCCATAAGTCTCGGCCGCGTCTGATCGAGGCCGGCGCGGTCGGTCGCTGCCTCGAGCGGAAAGCTCAGCATGATGCCGGCGGCGGAGAAGCGATCGCTGACGAACCACGGAGTCGCGGCCAGCTCGGCTTCCAAATAGTCGAGGTGAAGTTTCAGCTGCGCGTTCACGAAGCCTTTCGCCGGCCGCCCCAGCAGGCCAAGCCGGTCGACGACAAGCTTGAGAAGGAGGGGCGGCATCAAAGAGCCCTCGGCGTAGTGCAGCCGATATTTGTAGCGCCAATAGAGATCGGAATCTCGCGGTGGCGCCAGATCGGGTCCGTAGCGATCGACCAGATATTCGACGATCAATCCGGTCTCAGCGAAATTTTTCCCGTCGTCCTCGATGACCGGCGATTTCCCGAGCGGGTGCACGTGCTTTAGTTCCTCCGGCGCCAGCATCGTCGTTTTGTTGCGCTGATAGCGCACGACGTCGTAGGGCATGCCCAGCTCTTCGAGCAGCCACAACACCCGCTGACTGCGCGAATTGTTCAAATGATGGACCCGGATCACGGCATGCTCCCGCGGCTTCATTGCTTAAGAAATTCGACGGCGGGCTCGCAGACCTACGCCGGCAGCGGAACGCTGCGTTATACGTGATGAAATGAGGCGAATAGCGAACAGCGAGCGCCAGCGGTGCTATTCGCTGTTCGCTGCATTCCTAGTGAAAGAGATTCTGAATAAAATCGAGGGGACTGCCGCTCGGCGTTTCGGGCGGCGACGACGGCCCGGCGCTGTCAGGCCGTGGTCGCGGCACCGGTACGTTTCCCGGCGCGATGTCCGCCATGTGCACCGCGCCGATGTCGCGGGGACGATGCCGCGGGAGCGGTATGGGGCCGCGCAACGGCGCTGCTGCGGCCAAGCTGTCCGTCGAAGGCTCCATGGCGGCTGCCGGCTGCTGCGCAGCGAGCGCTCCGGTGGTTTGCGCCGCGCCGTCGGTTGTGGCGGAGGGCCAAGGGCTCGTGTCGGATGCTTTCGGGCCTGCCGGCACGGCCATCGAAGTATCGGCCATTTTCGTCGCGCCCGCGGCCTGGGTGTTGGCGTCGCCTTCCGGCGGGCGATCGCCGAGGAGCGGTCCTTTCGGGCCAAGGGGGTCGCGGGCGTCCGTCGCCGTTGCCCTTGCCGCTGAAGGGTCGGCCGGCCCGGCTTGCTGCGCGGCAGCTTGTTGCTGTTTGTAGGTGTCCGGTTTTGCACTCGTGCTCGGCGCGTTGATCGACGCCGTCGCTGCGAGCTGGTGGAAGGTCGGGATTTTGGGCGGCCCGACATACGTGCGCACGAATGCGGTAATGGTCCACAGCATCACCGGCACGGCCGTGATTACTGCAACCAGGATGATGATCCGGCGCAGCAACGGCACATAATGCCCGAACTCGTCGTTCTCACGCATGACATCCGCCTTCGTTGTTTGGTCCCAGGCGGGGTACTATCGCTTGCGCATGATCCTTGCCGAAAACCGGTCGCCACTTTTCCGGATCATGCTTGTACGCCGCCCTTCTTCAGCTTCTCCGCGATCCTCATCGCGAAATAGGTCAGCACGCCATCAGCTCCGGCGCGCTTGAACGCGATCAGGCTTTCGGTCATTGCCTTGTCCCCGTCGAGCCAGCCGTTCCCCACGGCCGCCATGATCATCGCATATTCGCCCGACACTTGATAGGCAAAGGTGGGCATCCGGAAGGCCTCCTTCACGCGGTGCAATATATCCAGGTAGGGCAGGCCCGGCTTGACCATAACCATGTCGGCGCCCTCGGCGATGTCGAGCTCAACTTCCCGCAAGGCCTCGTCGGCGTTCGCCGGGTCCATCTGATAGGTGCGCTTGTCGCCGACCAGCGTCGCGCTCGAGCCGACGGCATCGCGGAACGGACCGTAAAAGGCCGACGCGTATTTGGCCGCATAGGCCATGATCTGAACATCGCCGAAGCCTGACTCATCGAGGCCCGCACGGATCGCGCCGACGCGGCCATCCATCATGTCGGACGGCGCGATGATGTCGCAGCCGGCCTCGGCCTGAACCAGCGCCTGGCGCACCAGGACTGCGACGGTCTCGTCGTTGAGGATGACACCGTCGCGCAACAGGCCATCGTGACCGTGACTGGTATAGGGATCGAGGGCCACATCACAGAGCACGCCGATATCCGGCACTTCTTTCTTGATGGCGCGGATCGCCTTGCAGACGAGGTTCTCGGCATTGAGCGCCTCGGAACCGGTTTCGTCGCGCTGGTTCGGGTCGGTGTAAGGGAACAGCGCGAGGCAGGGGATGGTGAGCTTCGCCGCGCGCTCTGCCGCGCGCACCGCCTCATCGACCGAGAGGCGCTCGACGTCGGGCATCGAAGCGACCGGCGCGCGGACTTTTGTTCCATCGACCAGGAACAGCGGCCAAATCAAGTCGTCGGTTGTCAGCACGTGCTCGCGCACCATGCGCCGCGCCCATTCGGCACGGCGGTTGCGGCGCGGGCGGATCGCGAGGTCGAGGCGATGCTTCGCCGGCGCTTCCGTCTCGGCGGGCGAGGGGCGAATGCGTTCGAGCGGGCGGCCGAATTTGATCGCCATGGGTGCACTCCGTGCTGGCTGTTTTTACCTTTACCCGCTCCGGCCTTGACCTGCCACTGCCCCTAGCCCGCACGGCGGTGGATTGACTTAAGCCCTTGGCGAATGTCAAAGCCCGCCCTGTCATGAGCGATCAGACGCAAAAGCGGCCGACCCGGCCGAGCGACATGCTCGAGCCCGTGCATGCCGGCAAGGCCGCGAACGCAGCCGGGTCCTGGGCCGAATATCTCGTGGTGTTTCTGCGGATCATGGCGGCAATATCGCTGACCAAGGGCCTCTATCATTGGGCGCAAGTGTGCGGAATTGCCGCGCCGGCCGATGGCGGATTTGAGGCGCACACAGTCGCCTGGCAGACCGCGACGGTATTCTTTGCCGTCATCGATCTCGTGGCCGCGGTCGGGCTGTGGCTCGCGGCTGCTTGGGGGGCGGTGGTGTGGCTTACCGCCGTCGTGTCCATGGCTGTGGTGGAGGTCTTTTTCCCGCAAGTGTATGGCGCCAGCATTTTGATCGTGCTCGCCGAAGCAACGCTGCTTGTCGTGTATCTGTGGCTCGCGATCTTTGCCGCGCGCGAGCAGCC
>JBEKSB010000113.1:0-13244 GCA_049517455.1 Xanthobacteraceae bacterium | reverse complement strand
CCCGCCGATCGCGCGTTCGCTGAATTTGATCTCGTCATCATCGGCGGCCAACCATGGCCGCATCGACAGTGAGGTTTTGTTCAACGCCATGCCGTTCCGCGAATTACAGACCTTCATTTTTTGCATGACACGTTGCCTGGCGCGATGACCCTCATCCTCACGCTTGCATCCCGCAATCTGTTTCATGACCGGGTTCGATTGATCGCCACAGTCGTCGGGATCGTCTTCTCGATCGTGCTCGTTACCGTTCAGCTCGGAGTCTTCCTGAGCTTCGAGCGCATGGTCACGACGATGATCGACCACGCGCAGGCCGATTTCTGGATCGTGCCCGCCGAAACCAAGAGCTTCGAAGAATCCTCGCTGCTGGCCGGGCGCGAGCGTCTGCAGGCCTTGTCCATCGACGGGGTCACGGCGGCGATTCCGGTCGTCGTCGGCTATGCGTCCTGGCGCAAGCCGAATGGCGGCGCATCGACGCCGGTCCTCGTCGTCGGCGCGCCAACGACCTCCGCCGGTCTGCAGCCATGGAACATGGTCGAAGGCAGTGTGGACGATCTGTCGATGCCCGACGGCGTTGCGATCGACCGGTCGTATTTCGAGCAACTCGGGATCGCGCAAATTCGAGGGCGCGCCGAGATCAACAATCAAAAGGCGCGGGTCGTCGCGGTCACCAATGGTATTCGCTCATTCACGACAACGCCGCACGTATTTGCATCGCTCGAGCGTGCGCGAGCCTATCTCGGCGTGCCGCCCAATCGGGCCAATTATTACATCGTGCGCATCGCGCCGAATGCAAATGCCGCGGTGGTTCGCAGCCAGCTTGCGGCCAGCATGTCCGATTCGGAGGTGCTGACGTCCGAGGAGTTCCGTCACCGCACGCGCGTATTCTGGCTGTTCGACACCGGCGCAGGAGCGGCCCTCCTGGGCAGCGCCATCCTCGGCATCATCGTCGGCACGATCATCGTCGCACAGACGCTCTATTCGAGCACGAAAGACCATCTCAAGGAGTTTGCAACGCTGCGCGCCATTGGCTCGTCGCGCATGTACATCCTCAAGGTCATTCTCGCCCAGGCGCTCATCAGCGCCGTCGTCGGGTTTTCCATTGCGGCCGCCATCGACCTTGCGCTCGTGAAGATGACCAGCGACGCAGCCTTGCCCATTGTCATGACGCCCGAGCTCACCGTCGGATTGTTCGGGCTCACCGTCATGATGTGCGCGATAGCGGCCATTGCGGCCATCAGGGTCGTCACGCGCATCGATCCCGTCTTGGTGTTCGCGCAATGACACAAACCATGATCGAGGCAACCGAGATCGCGATGGCGCTCGGCGAGGGGGCCGGGCGCGTCGACGCGCTTAAAGGCATCAATCTGTCGCTCGCCGGCGGCGAGTTGACCCTGCTGATGGGTCCATCCGGCAGTGGCAAGACCACGCTCTTGTCCGTGCTCGGCTGCATGTTGTCGCCGACGAGCGGCACCGTGCAAATTCGCGGCCACTCGACGACCGGGCTCAACGCGGAACAACTGGCCGAGCTGCGGCGGGACAATGTGGGTTTCGTATTTCAATCTTATCATTTGTTTCCGACTTTGACCGCCGCGGAAAATGTCCGCCTGGCGCTCGATGTGCGCGGCGAGCGTTCGCCGCTCGCGCGGGTCAAGGCGGACAAGGCATTGGCGACGGTCGGACTGTCTCATAAGGCGAACGCATTTCCCCGCGCGCTGAGCGGCGGTGAACAACAACGCGTGGCTGTTGCCCGCGCGATTGTAGGAGATGCTTCCGTCATCCTCGCCGACGAGCCGACGGCGGCGCTGGACAGCGAGAATGGCCAGGCCGTCATGACGGTGCTGGCGGAGATCGCCAAAGATCCGGCGCGGGCGATGTTCATCGTCACGCACGATCCGCGCATCATGCCGTTCGCGGACCGGATTCTTCGCATCGAGGACGGCCGGATCGTCAGCGATCAACGGCGCGGTGCAAACCTTCGCGCCGTCCCAACTCTGAAATACGCGAGCTGATCGGGGGAGTTCTATGCACACGCGAAACCAAAGACTTTTGCTGCTGGCGGTCGTTGTGTTCGGCGCCGCTTCGACAATACCGGAATCCGCGCCAAATTTTCGCGCCGATGAACTGCACCCGGCGTCGTCCGGTTCGGCGGCACAGGGCGCGGCAGCGCAAGGCTCCGCGGTCCAGGGTTCTTCCGCGGCCGGCTCATGGGAAGCAGTGACGCTGGGACGGGTCGAGCCGCGCTCGGGCGAGATCAAGATCGCGGCGCCCCTGCCGGGGGGCCGGATTGCCGAGGTGCTGGTCAAAGCCAACGAAGACGTGTTTGCCGGTGAGTTGTTGGTTCGCCTCGATGACGAGGAAGCGCTAGCGCGCGTCGCCGAAGCCGATGCGCAGGTCGCGCTGCACAAGCGCGCCCGCAACGATCAGTCGGCGCCGGCGGCATCGGCCGATCGGCGAAAGGCCGAGGATGCGGCCGCCGATTCCGAGCGAAGCCTTGCTGACGCACGATCGGCGCTGGACAAGACGACCGCCGACTGGCGGGCCGGCAGCGCACCGAAGGCCGATCTCGACGCGGCGCGATCGGCTGTGTCGCATGCGCAGGATCGTCTGCGCGAACGGCACGACGCGCTCGCCAAGCTCAAAGCCTCTGCCGACACGCCATTGCCGACCCGCCTGGAAGGCGAACTCAATATCGCCCAGGCCGAATGGCGCATGGCGCAGGCGGCGTTCGAAAAGACGCAAATCCGCGCGCCGGCCGACGGCGTCGTGTTGCGCGTCGGCGCCAGGAAAGGCGAATTGGCGGTGCCGACAGTGGAGCCGGTGCTGCTGGTCATGGGCGATGTGTCGGCGTTGCGCGTGCGCGCCGAAGTGAACGAGCAGGATATTGGAAGAATCCGCGCCGGACAGAGCGTGCTGGTTCGCGCCGCGGCGTTTCATGGCCGTGAGTTTAACGGCAAGGTTTCGTCCGTTGCCCGCGTCGTCGGCCCGAGCCGGATCAATTCGGGCGATCCGCGCAAGTTCAACGACGTCGATGTGCTGGAGGTTGTGGTCGATTTGCCGGATCCCGGACCGCTCCTCGTCGGCGAGCAGGTCGACGTTTATTTCAAATCCGAGCATTCCGACGCGGCGGAAACGCAATAGCCCGCAGGTTGGGCCAGGGCGAAGCGCGGAATCCAACACCGTGCGCTTCATATTGGTTACACGCTGACATGCTGGTGCGGATGTGCGGAGCGCATCCGCTAATCGCCGCGCGGTGTCACCGATCTGCTTAAAGCAGCATTCACCATAGCGCCGCGATGGATTTTGCCATTCGGCCCAAGGGGTTAATATCGCCGGCATTGGCAAATCCACCTGACTGCCCTGTATTGCATCGGCCTACCGACAGGAGCGTCACATGAAGAGAACAACGGTCGCGCTCTGTTTGAGCCTGTTCGCCGGCTCCGCCGTTGCGCCGCCGGCGATCGCGCAGAGTGCAGCGGCTGCGATCACCGAGCAGGAGGCGGCCGCCATTGCGGTCGAGGCCTACGTTTATTTTTACCCGCTGATCACCATGGACCTGACGCGCAAGCAGCTCACGAATGTCGAGTCCGGCAAAGCGGCTCTCGGCGGCCCGATGAACACGTTCGCCAGCGCGCCGGCATTTCCGCCGGCGGATTTCCGGGCGGTGGTGCGGCCGAATTTCGATACGCTGTACTCTTCCGGGTATCTCGACCTCACCAAGGAGCCGATGGTCGTCTCAGTCCCCGACACGGGCGGGCGTTATTATCTGCTGCCGATGCTCGACATGTGGTCGGATGTTTTTGCCTCGCCGGGCTGGCGCACCACCGGGACGCAGGCCGGCAATTTCCTCGTGACGCTGCGGGGTTGGAGTGGAACGGTGCCGGCGGGATTCACACGTATTGAGGCGCCCACGCCTTATGTCTGGATCATCGGCCGCACCAAGACCGATGGGCCTGCGGATTACGACGCGGTTCACAAGATCCAGGCCGGCTACAAGATCACGCCGCTCTCCGAATGGAACAAGCCGGCGAGCCCGGTGGCGGCGCGGATCGATCCGAGCGTCGATATGAAAACGCCGCCGAAGCGGCAGGTCGACACCATGCCGGCCGGCGAGTACTTCGCCTACGCGGCCGAGCTTCTCAAGCTGCATCCGCCGCACCTCACCGACCAGCCGATCATTGCGCAGATGAAGCGGCTCGGCATCGAGCCGGGCAAGAGCTTCGATATCGGCAAGGCCGATCCTGCGGTGAGGAAATCGCTGGAACTGGCGCCGGTGGCCGCGCACAAACTGATGGAATGGAAAGTGGCGACGCTGGCCCAGGTCGTGAACCACTGGTCGATGAATACCGACACGATGGGCGTCTATGGCAACTATTATCTCAAACGCGCCATGGTCGCGCAGATCGGCCTCGGCGCCAACGTGCCGGAAGATGCGATCTACCCGCTCAACCTCGGTGACGAAACCGGCGCTCCGCTCGACGGCGTCAACAACTACACGCTGCACTTCGACAAGGACGCGACGCCGCCGGTGAACGCATTCTGGTCGCTCACGCTTTACGACGGCGAGGGCTTCCAGGTCGCCAACAGCCTCAATCGCTTCGCGGTGTCGAGCTGGATGTCGTTCAGCTACAACCCGGATGGCTCGCTCGATCTGTATTTCCAGAATGAGAGCCCGGGCACGGACAAGGAAGCCAATTGGCTGCCGGCGCCGAAGGGGCCGTTCAACCTGACCATGCGCCTCTACGCCCCGAAATCCGCGGCGCTCACCGGACGATGGAATCCGCCGCCGATCGTGAAAGCCCAGTAACCGCCGAGCGTCGTTGCTCAATAAAGGCCTAAACAATCCTAGCCTGGATTGAGCGCCAGCGAAATCCGGGACGGAGTGTTGGTCACATCTTTGCGTGCTCGGATTATCACGTCGGCCGCCACGCTCGACGCTAATGCCGCGCGTGCGCCTCAAAGCGGCTTCGACCCCCGCGCGCGGTCGCGCCAAATCTGCCGCTCCAGCGCACGTAGCCGCTCATCCATGCTCACATCCCGCGTCGTCGCAACGGCGTCGCGGCGCACGGCTTGGGCAAGCGCTCGCACCAGGTCGGCGCGCGCAATGATCCCGACGAGTTTCCCATCCTTGACCACGGGCAATCGTTTGACGCCAAGATCTTCTATGAGGCGGCACGCCTCGCTGAGCGATGAAGCGGGGGCGACGGTCGCGGGATTCGGAGTCATAACCTCGTTCACCTTTCGGTCGTGGAAGCGAGCCAATTCGCCCGGAAGTTCCGCATCTTCGATTATCAATTGCATCCAATGCGGCCCGTGTCTGCCGTCGTCCATTTCGCGCAGGAGATCATGTTCGCTGACAATGCCGACGACATGACCGACGGTGTCGACGACAGGCAGGCCACTCACCTTGTGCGCCAGCATCAGCTTGGCGGCTTCGACGATCGAGGCGTCCGGCGCGACCGTTACGACTTGGTGGGTCATGAAATTTCCAACGATCATCTCGATGCTCCGCATTGCATCAAGTTCAAGGAGCGTATCTGGTCGCGGTTATTGCGCATCACGCTTTTCGTGCTCCAATCGCTTGACCTCATCTAGCGCTATCAGCAGCGTAGCGACGCGACTGACCGCGGACCGCCAGTCCGACAAGCGTTGATAATTATCGACCAGCCAGTTGAAAGCGAGCTGCACGATGACGAATGCGGCCGAGGCCTGCATGAGCTCCCCGAGCGTCATCGTGCCGGCGAGGTATTTCGGGGCGCACAGGACCCACGCGACGACCGGGGCGAACAGCAAGTCCGTCTGCGAGACCAGCGTGGTTCCCATGAGCTGCCAGCACAGCTGACGCCAGGACTCCAGGACCCGACGGAGCGCATCCCACGTCCTCTCGATTTCGCCAGCGGCGACGCCGTTGTGGTTGCCGGACTCGCGAATCTGGTTGGCCGCCGCGAGAAATTCCGCCTCGGCTTGGCTTTGTATCTGAATGACTGCGGGTAATCTGCGGCCGATCGCCATCATCACGCCTGTGAACGCCAGCGAAAAGATACCGACACCGACGACAAGATATCCCGGCACCGTCATCTCAATTCGGCCCACCACGACCGTGAGGCTTCCTCCGACGCTCCAGAGTACGTCGACGAATACGACGGCGGTCAACGCTGAGGTGATGAATCCGAGCGCCAGATCGACCGGCGCGTCCGTGGCAGTACGGGCATCGTAGGAGATGCGATATTCGGCATTCTTGTATTCGCCGGTCACCGACTGAAGACGACGATAGTGCTCCTGCGACAACCATGCGTCCAAAATATTCGCCGTGAGCCACTCGCGCCATTTGCGCTGCATCGTCATGCGGCCCCACACCGAAGCCACCTTCAACCCGACGCTCAAGCATGCCAGCGGCAAAAAGATCACGGCCTGATCCCAGAGACCGTTGCCGTCCCGCTGCCCGAGCGCGTTGAAAAAATCACGATTCCAGTAATTCAACCGGTACTGCACGACGAGCTGCGCAACGCCCATGGCCAAAAGGCCAATCGTCAAAGACCAGCCCAGTACCGCGGACCTGCCTCGCCAAAAGCCCGATGCGCTCGACCAGAACCGGGACAAGTGATCTCGCCCCGAGTGGTTTCCGTTCCCCATTGCAGGCAACTCCAACTCGCGGCGTTTGAAACGTCACGCCGCGAGATTTGACAGGCTGCAAACCCATTCTAGCTAATCCGCGGCAAGCTCCAAGCTCGACTTGATGAGCCGCGCATACCAGCGGAATGACGCCTTCGGAATCCGCCGCTGCGTCGGGTAATCCACGTAAACGAGCCCAAATCGCTGACTGTAGCCCGAGCCCCATTCAAAATTGTCGAGCAGCGACCAGACGAAATAGCCGCGCACGTCGGCTCCCGCCTTGATTGCTTCGAACATGGCGGCCGTATAGGCGCGCAGATAGGCTATACGCGGTTCGTCCGAAACGACGCCGGCCGCGTCGATTGCATCGTGGTTTGCCGTGCCATTCTCAAGCACATAGACCGGTAGCCGGTACCTGCGATGTATGCCAATCAGCGTTTCGCGGAATGCGTCCGGTTCCACCGGCCAGCCCATCGCGCTGCGAGGCACATTGCTCGGCGCTGGACCGAAGCCAACTCCCAACGGCTTGCCAGCGTCCGCGGTGACGTAGTGCGGAGAATAGTGGTTGAGCCCGAACCAGTCGACCGGACGGCGTATGTGGGTAAGATCGTCGGGCTGCTGATACGGCGCCATCACCTCGGCCAGCAGCGGCGGATACGAGCCGAGCAATTGCGGGTCGGGAAATGCGCCGTTCCAATAAGCGTCGAGCTTTTGCGCTGCAAGCAGGTCCCTGGGATCGCCACCCGCCGGCCGGCACGGTTGGCAATTGTGAATTGCGCCGAGTGAAGCGTCCGTCACGCTCACGCGCAACCGGTCTACGGCCGCGCCATGAGCGAGATTGACGTGATGGATCGCTCGCAACAACATCGCGTGGTCGGAAATTCCGGGCGCCGATCCGCCGAGGCAGTAGCCGAACAGCGTGAACACCGACGGCTCATTGAAGGTGGCGTATCGCTTCACCCTGTCGCCGTAACGGCGGCCGACGAGCGCGGCATAGTCGGCGAACCATTGGGTGCAATCACGGTTGGTCCAGCCGCCGCGTTCGTGCAGCGCCTGCGGCAAGTCCCAATGATAGAGGCAAAGCCACGGCTCGATATCGGCCGCGATCAGCGCGTCGATCAGGCGATCGTAAAAAGCCAGTCCGGCTTCGTTCGCGGCGCCGCGGCCGGCTGGCATGATCCGCGGCCACGAGACGGAAAAGCGGTAGGCATCGACACCGAGATTGCGCATGAGGCCGATGTCTTCGGCATAGCGATGGTAGTGGTCGCAGGCGACGTCACCGGTATCGCCGTTTGCGATTCGCCCGCTCTGCCGACAATACACATCCCAGATGCTCGGCCCACGACCGTCCTCGTTGGCGGCACCTTCGATTTGATAGCTCGACGTTGAAACGCCCCACACGAAATCAGCTGGCGATTTGGCAGGAGGCGGACCGGCGATCATGATGCGAGCCTAAGGACTTGACAATAAACGCTGCCAACTCAGGGCGTTCGATCGCGAAATCATTGATCTATCTCAATGAGGGGTCGGTTGGTCGGATTAGAGTTCACGTGGTTGCCATGACATCCGGAACACGCGATTCGGCACCTTAATCGAGGACCTGATGATGTTCCAGCCGCAATCCAAGGGCGCGTCCGGCGCGGCCACGCCAACGCCTTTTGTTGTTTGGTTCGAACATTTGGGGCGTGGGGATGTGCCGCTTGTCGGCGGCAAGAACGCGTCGCTTGGTGAGATGGTATGCCATCTCACTCAACAAGGCATTCGGGTTCCATCCGGCTTCGCTACCACGGCCGATGCCTATTGGCGTTTCGTCGACGCGAACGGGTTGCGCGAGACCATTGCGGGATTGCTCGGCGATCTCGATAGCGGCAAGGCGCCGCTGGCTGAAGCGGGATCGGCAATTCGCCGGGCCTTTTTGCGAGCGACGTGGCCGGCGGACCTGGCCGAGGCGATCACGTCATCGTATCAGGAGCTGAACCGGCGATCCGGCAAGACCGACGCCGACGTCGCGGTGCGCTCTAGCGCCACGGCCGAGGACTTGCCCGACGCGAGCTTTGCTGGCCAGCAGGAGTCCTACCTCAATATTCGCGGTGCGGCCGCACTCCTCGATGCCTGCCGGCGCTGTTACGCTTCGCTATTCACCGACCGCGCCATCGCCTATCGGCAGGCCAAAGGATTCGATCACCTGAAAATCGCGCTTTCGATCGGCATTCAGAATATGGTGCGCTCGGACCTCGGCGGGGCGGGCGTCATGTTCTCGATCGACACCGAGACCGGCTTCGACAAGGTCGTCGTCATCAACGCCTCATGGGGGCTCGGCGAAAATGTCGTGCAAGGCGCTGTCGATCCCGACGAATATCAGATTTACAAGCCGCTATTGTCTGACCCTTCGCTGATCCCGATCATCGAGAAAGCCATCGGCGCGAAGGCGCAAAAGATGATCTATGCGAGCGAGGGCGACCGCCCCACGCGCAACGTGCCGACATCCAAGGCGGAGCGGAGTGCATTCGTGCTCGGGGACCACGAAATCCTTGCGCTCGCGCGGTGGGCTTGCTTGATTGAGAAGCACTACGGCTGTCCGATGGACATGGAGTGGGCCAAGGACGGTGAGAGCGGCGAGTTGTTCATCGTGCAAGCGCGGCCCGAAACCGTGCAGTCGCGCCGGCAAGCGAGCGCGTTAAAGTCCTATTGGATAAAATCCAAGGGCCGCACGCTGGTATCGGGGCTGAGCATCGGTGAGGCCGTCACCACGGGGCGCGTCTGCTTGATCGACAGCCCGCGCGACATCGACAGGTTTGTCGATGGCTCGATCCTGGTCACGCGCACGACGGATCCGGATTGGGTACCGATCATGCGGCGGGCGGCCGCGATCGTGACCGATCACGGCGGGCGCACGTCGCACGCCGCCATCGTCAGCCGCGAGCTCGGGCTGCCGGCGATTGTCGGTACCGGCAATGCGACACAACTTCTGCATGACGGGCAGGACGTGACGGTGTCCTGCGCCGAAGGCGACCAGGGCTTCGTCTACGAGGGCTTTGCCGACTATGAAGCCAAGGAGCTCGACCTCGCCGGCATCCCGAAAACGCGAACTCAAGTGATGCTGAACCTTGCCAATCCTGCCGCCGCGTTTCGCTGGTGGCGGATTCCGGCCGATGGCGTCGGCTTGGCCCGCATGGAATTCGTCGTCAGCAACCACATCAAGATTCATCCGATGGCGTTGGTGCGCTACGACACGCTCGCCGACGAGAGCGCGAAGCGTATGATTGCCGACCTCACGGAGGGTTACCAGAAAAAAACCGAGTACTTTGTCGATCGCCTCGCCCGCGGCTTGGCGCGGATCGCCGCCGCCTATCATCCGAACCCGGTGATCGTGCGTATGAGCGACTTCAAGACGAACGAATACGCGAACTTGATCGGCGGAGCCGCGTTCGAGCCGAAGGAGGAAAATCCGATGCTCGGGTTCCGCGGTGCTTCACGCTACTACTCGCCGCGCTACCGCGAAGGCTTTGCGCTCGAATGTCTCGCGATCCGCCGCCTGCGTGAGGAGATGGGATTTCGCAATGTCATTGTTATGATTCCATTTTGCCGCTCGACTAAGGAAGCAGATCAGGTGCTCGCAGTCATGGCGGAGAACGGGCTTAAGCGCGGGGAGAAGGGCCTGCAAGTTTACGTGATGTGCGAGATTCCCTCCAACGTCATTCTGGCGAAGGCATTCGCCGAACGTTTCGATGGCTTTTCGATCGGGAGCAACGACCTCACCCAGCTGACGCTCGGGGTCGACCGCGACTCCGAAGAATTGGCCGCACTTTTCGACGAACAAGACGAGGCGGTAAAATGGATGATCGAGAACGTCATTCGCGAAGCCCATAAGGCTGGAGCTAAAGTGGGATTGTGCGGACAGGCGCCGAGCGACCATCCGGAATTTGCCGAGTTCCTTGTGCAGTGCGGGATTGACTCCATGTCGGTGAGTCCTGACAGTTTCATCGCGGTGAAGGAGCGCGTCGCGGCAGCTGAAGCTAAAGG
This sequence comes from Xanthobacteraceae bacterium, assembly GCA_049517455.1. Lineage (GTDB taxonomy): Bacteria > Pseudomonadota > Alphaproteobacteria > Rhizobiales > Xanthobacteraceae > BOG-931. Next base: position 2,612 of record JBEKSB010000113.1, on the reverse strand, counting down.
GACTCACTGCGGGTCATGAGTTCGGGAAGCCGGGATCGCATTGGGGCGGGCGCCCTGACGACTGTGTCCGATGTCGGTCTGATCGGAGATATTGGCGCCACAAACGCGCGCTTTGCACTGGTGCAGCCGGATGGCAAAGCGAGTGCAGCGCGGGTCTATGCGTTGAGCGACTATGCTTCTCTTCCCGATGCGATTGATGCGTACCTGACAGAGGAGTCCCCGCCGGCGTTGCCGGTGCGCGCGGTGTTGGCGGTTGCCTCGCCGGTGACCGGCGACCAGGTCACGTTGACAAATCACCCATGGACATTTTCGGTCGATGCGCTCCGGCGACAGTTCGGTCTCAAACGACTTCGCGTGATCAACGACTTTGCCGCCAATGCGGCCGCGGTCCCGCACCTCGGCGAGAAGGATCGCATTCAGATCGGCGGTGGCGAGCCGGCAAATAATGCTCCTATTGGGATCATTGGGCCTGGCACCGGCCTCGGCGTGAGCGCGCTGGTTCCTTCCGGCAATGGGGCGGTGACGATCGCCGGGGAGGGAGGCCATGTCACCATGACGCCGGCTACCGCGCAAGAAAGCGCGATCCTGGATCTCATGCGCAAACGCTACGACCATGTATCGGCCGAGCGATTGTTGTCAGGTCCAGGCCTCATCAATTTATACAACATGAGCTGCGAGCTGGCCAAAGAGCCGGCCGCATCTTATACGGCGGACCAGATTACTAGCCCCGTCATCTGGAAAAAAGACCCGCGCGCGCGAGAAACGACGTCAATGTTTTGCGCGATGCTCGGGACGGTGGCCGGCAATTTCGCCCTGACTTTCGGCGCGCGCGGCGGCATTTACATCGCAGGAGGCATCGTGCCACGGATCGCCTCGTTCTTCGCGCAATCCGAGTTCCGCGCGCGGTTCGAAGCGAAGGGGCGACTAAGCAGCTACTTGGCGGCAATTCCGACTTACCTCATAGTGCGACCGATTCCAGCCCTGCTCGGGGCGGCGGCGTTGCTGAACGAACGCCAATAGGCTTCGTGAAAGACGGGCTACCTCGCAACACGAAGGCCAACCATTCAAATCCTCTGCAATTTGACGTCGGCGACGAGACGCTCGACGTCTTCTCGCTCGCATAGTCCCGTTCCCGGCATGAGCAAGGCCGCCGATCCGGCGGCAACACCATAGCGAAAAGCGGTTTCCATGGCATGCCCCGCCGCCAGACTCCAGATCATGGCGCCCAGGAAGCTGTCGCCCGCGCCAACAACGCTGACGGGCTTGATCGGAAGCGCGTGTGCGCGCAAAACTTGATTGCCGGTCACCAACAGTGCGCCTTGTTCACCCAGCGTGAGCGCAACGACCTCGACTTGTTTCTTGTCGATGAGCGAACGGCAGGCTTTGATCCAATCGACTTGCGTTTGCAGCGGATCGCCAATCAAGATTCTGAATTCGTTCAAACTCGGCTTGACGAGATACACACCGCTCTGCAGGGCGGCCTGCAATGGCGGTCCGGAGCTGTCGATGACGATCTTTCTGTTTGCCTGCTTCGCTGCCTGTGCCACACGGCCATAGAAGTCGTCAGGAACGCCGGGCGGAAGACTTCCGCTGCAAACGACAAAGCTGGTCCGTCGATCGAGCGCGTCAAACTTGCCAAGGCACGCGCGCCACTCGTGTTCGCTGAGCTGCGGACCTGGAAGGACGAACCGGTATTGAAAGCCGGTGGAGCGTTCGAGGACCGTGAAATCCTCGCGCGTTTCGCCGGCGATTGGAATCGTCAATTCTGAAATGTCTTCCCGGTCGACCAATCGCTGCAGCAACTGCCCGAGCGCTCCGCCGCTTGGATAGACGGCGGTGACGTCAGCGCCGAGCCGCTTCATGACGCGGGCGACGTTGATGCCGCCCCCGCCCGGATCGCGGCGTTCATCCGAAGATCGCAGCTTGTGAAACGGCGCCACGCGTTCGACCGAAACCGAAAGATCAATCGCCGGGTTCATGGTGAGGGTGACGATGTCCGCCATTCGCACTTGCCTTAGTCAGCACGGCCGGCGGCGCTTGCGCCGCGTCACAAAGCGCTATTCCCAGGCGAAAGCCCCGAGGAGCCCGATGCCGCCGTCTCCCCACAGCGGAAGAATAAGCCTGGAATAGCCGTGCGTCGCATGCGAACCGCCGCGGTCGGCGGCGTGCCGGTAATAGGTCGGCTGACGGCTCTCGACCGTGGCGCCGCATTGAGAAAGCAAGAATTGCAGCGGGTGCCGCACCTCGATCTCATCCAAGAATCGGCCGTCCAGATCGCCGCCGTATTCCCGTTTGACCTCTGCGCCGACGACCCCGAAGCTGAAGCGGAACCGCACCGGCCTGCCCAACGCGTCGATCATGATCAGCTTGCCTGAAAGCTCCGGCAGCGACGACATATTGACGTCATCCCAAAAGGGCATTTCGGCATCGCCGCGCTTGAGCCCTTCCCAAAAGGTCAGCACGCGAGCGAGGTCCCGCCCCAATTCGTTGGGTGGAGCGAAAGGTCTTTCGGATATGGTCACGCGCCAAGCTCCTGTAGGTCGTCTTATGCGGAGGCTTTGTAGCCCGAATTGGGCGCGCGCGAAATCCGAGACGCGCCGAAATCCGAGGCG
>JBEKSB010000112.1:0-13317 GCA_049517455.1 Xanthobacteraceae bacterium | reverse complement strand
TCCATCCCGTGAATCTCGTCCCCCGCAACCGCTGGCGCGAGGAGGCACGCGCCGCGCTTGCCGATGCGGGGTTGGCGGACTACGCCCGCGCCTCGGTCGGCAGCCTTCCATACGGTGTGCAGAAGCGAATCGAGGTGGTGCGCGCGCTGATGGCGAAACCCGCGCTCCTCCTCCTCGACGAACCGGCCGCGGGCCTCAACCCCGTGGAGACCGTAACGCTGCAGCTCTATCTGGAAAAGCTCGCGGTCACTGGCGGCTTGACGCTGCTCGTCGTCGAGCACGACATGCATTTTGTCGGCGCGCTGTGCCGCGACGTCGTGGTCCTGAGTTTCGGGAAAAAAATTGCCGAAGGTTCGCCGGACGCGATCCGGCAGAACCGGCATGTGCAGGAAGTCTATCTCGGCACACCGGCGGCGAAGCCGATCGCGCCCGCCGCGCCGGAGAAAATGGAGTATCGCCGTGCTCCTTACGGTGCGTGATCTCGACGTGCGCTACGGACGGGTCGACGCGGTTCGCGGCGTGTCGCTTGACCTCGCGCGGGGCGAAATCATCGCAGTGCTTGGTGCAAACGGCGCCGGAAAGTCGTCGCTCCTGCGCGCCCTGCTTGGCGTCCAAAGGCTCGCCGGCGGCCGCATCGAATTCGACGGACAGGATATCACCGCATGGCCGGCGAGCCGCCGCGTCTCAGGGGGACTCGTCCTGGTCCCTGAAGGGCGCCGCATCGTGGCGACGCTGACGGTTCATGAGAATTTGCTTATGGGTGCGTTCAGTCGCCGGCTGACACGAGGTGTTTTTCGCGAAATCGAGGACATCTACGCGCGCTTTCCCAACCTTGCGGCGCGCCGTAACCGTCCCGCGGCGGTGCTTTCGGGCGGCGAGCAGCAAATGCTCGCGATCGGCCGCGCCATGGTGGCGGCCCCCAAGCTGATGATGCTCGACGAGCCCTCGCTCGGCTTAAGCCCCCGCCTGTCGGAAGAGGTCTTTGCCTGCATCCGGTCACTCAGTCGGGACGCAGGCATCACCATTCTGCTCGTCGAGCAAAACTCGCAGCGTGCGCTCGAGCTCGCCGATCGCGCCTATGTGATCGAGCTTGGACGAGTGGTCAGCGAAGGCAAGCCTGAGACGCTGCTCGCGGATGGGACCCTGCTCGATGCTTATCTCGGCCGCAGCACGGCGAAGCCGGCGCAAGCGCGGACGGTATGAAACGAGTCGGTTGAACCGGAGATGGCAAAGGAGAAATCGGACATGATAAGGCGATTATCGCTTTCAATACTCGCCGCCGCTTCGGTGATAGCGGCGGTGGGAACGGCTCGGGCAGATGATATTGTGCTCGGCTATCTGTACGCCGGCGCCGGCCCGTTCGCCACGTTCTCGAAGACAAACCTCGTTGCGGCCCAGATGGCCGTGGACGAGATCAACGAGGCAGGGGGGATTGCGGGCAAGAAAATCCGCATTGCTTCTTTCGATACCGCCGGCAAGCCCGATCAAGCGGTGGTCGGACTTCGCAAGCTCGCCGAGGACGACCAAGTGCTGGCGATCATCGGCCCGTTCAGCTCGAGCGAATGCCGGGTGGCATTCCCGGCGGCGGAACGCGCCGGTGTCGCGACAATGTCGATGGCGTCATCGGCGCCGAAGCTGGCGGAGCCTTTCACCTACGCATTCCGCAACACCTCCGATGAAGGCTATCTCTTCAGCCGCGTGATGCGGGCGCTCCAGGAGCACAACTTACCGACCACGACCGCGGCGCTTGCTTACGCCACCGACGACGTGGTTTCCAAGACGATGGGCGAGGTCGTTCTCCCCAACGCTATGAAAAAGGCCGGCACCGATATTAAGCTCAGCGTCACGTTCCAGAACCAGGCTTTCGATCTTGCGCCGCAGGTGTCACAGCTCGTCGCTACGCCAACCGACCTTGTCGGCGTCGGTTCAGGCCCCGAGGCGGCGACACGTCTTGTGCAGGAGCTGAGGCGTCAGGGACACAACGGCAGGCTCGTCGCCGGCTCGACGATCGCCGATCCGGAACTGCCTCGACTCATGGGCGCGGCGGGTGACAGAACGACGATCCCGACAACGTTTTACGGCGCGCTGGACGACCGCACCAAGAAATTCGAGGCTGAGTTCATCCAGCGCGCGAAGGTGGCAGGCATCGATCGCACCGCCGCGGCGCAATTCGACGCCGCGACCTACGACATTGTCCTGATCTACGCCCAGGCGATGAAGACCGCGCAGGTTATTGGCGACCCGGCAAAGCTCGCCGCGGAGCGCACTGCAATTCGCGATGAGCTGCGCAAGATGAAGGACTTTCCTGCCCTGGAGGGTCCGATCTCGTTCGGCACGAACGGCGACGCGGTCAAGCCCGCCTACGTGATCGAAATGAAAGACAGCAAGTGGCACCTGCTGGCCCATTATCCGGCCGGCGGTTGAAGAGCAGGACAGCGACAAGTCTGTTCGACTGGCCGCACGTTTTCGGCTTTGTGGGAGGAATTGCGTTGCATCCGCAGCAAATACTCGATGTCCGCCGCGTCCGGCAACTCGTTGTCGCCGGCTGGACTGGCCGGGACATTGCGGCGCTCGAAAAACATATCCGCGAGCTCGAGGCCATTGGCGTGAAGCGGCCGAAAACCACGCCGATTTTCTACCGGGTGGCGGCGTCGTTGCTCACGACCGACGACACCATCGAAGTCTTGGGCGATCACTCGAGCGGAGAAGTCGAGTGCGTTGCCTATTCCTTCGAGGGCGGTACCTTCGTCGGTCTCGGATCGGATCATACCGATCGCAAGGCGGAAGCCGTCGGGGTCTCCCTCTCCAAACAGATGTGCGCCAAACCGGTAAGCCGCGAAATCTGGCGACTGGAGGACGTGGCGCCGCATTGGGATGCGCTGGTGCTGCGATCCTATGCTGGCGTCAACGGCGAGCGGCGCCTTTATCAGGAGGGCTCGGTCGCGGCGATGAGAACGCTCAGCGAGCTATTCCGGCTCTACGCCGGGCGGGAACGCCTGCCGGCAGGCACCGCCATGTTCTGCGGGACGCTTGCCGTCCGCGGCGGCATCATGTCAGCCGAAAAATTCGAGATGGAATTGGAGGATCCGGTGCTGGGCCGAAAGATCACGCACAGCTACCGCATCCAAACGCTACCCGATCAAGGTTAGGAGGCAACGATGGGCTTTTATGACAAGGGACATAAGGAATTCCATACCCTCGACATGAGCGAGGGCTGGCACACACCAGCCGGTTATCCGGCGGGCATTCAACAAAAGATCATCGCCGGTGATCTGGACGAAAAGGCTTGCCACGGCAACCGCACCCGGTTTCTGCGCTTCGCCCCCGGCACCTACACCACCAAGCCCTTTGTGCACGAATATTGGGAAGAGGTCTTTCTGGTTTCAGGCGACCTGATCGTCGGCAATGACGAGCAGGGCAGGGGCGGGGAGAAATTCCAAGGCTACACTTACGCCGTCCGTCCGCCCGGCGTCTATCATGGGCCGTTCAAGTCGGAGACCGGCTGTCTCCTCTTGGAAACGCATTTTTACGGCGAAGGCTGAGCGTTCCATGCAGCAAAAGGCACAGCGCGCCCCAAACGCCGCCGATCCAACTCTCTCGCTTCGCGACCAGGCTTATTTCGAGATCAAGCGGCGCATCAATCGGCTGGACTATCGCCCGGGCGCGTATCTCAACGAGGCGCAGATCAGCCGTCAGTTGAAGATCGGGCGCACGCCAGTACATCAGGCGCTCGATCGCCTGATGCTGGAGGGACTGATCCAAGTGATCCCGCGCAAGGGCGTGGTGGTGCAATCGATCTCGCTCGATCAGGTGCTGCAAATCCTGGAAGCCCGTCTGGTCAACGAGCCCCAATGCGTCGGGCTTGCGGTCGAGCGCGCAACGCGAGAGGACGTCGCGCGCATGCAGGAGCTATTGGCCACAGCCGGTCCGTTGATCCGTGCGCGGGATCGCGAAAAGCTGATGAACCTCGACCGCGCGTTCCATCGGCTGATTTCGGACGCCGCTCACAACGCGATCCTCGCCGACATTCTGACGATGTTGCACGAGCGCTCGTTACGATTCTGGTTCATCGCCTTTGGCGACGACCTGCAACTGCGCCGCGTCGACGACGAGCACCGTGCGGTCCTCGCCGCGATCAAACACGGTAACCGCGCCGAGGCAGAAGCGGCGATGCGCACGCATATCGAGTCTTCGCGAAATCACATCATGCGTGCGATCTGACCAAAGGAGGCCTCCAATATGCTGCGCACAGGCAACGAGCACCTCGACTCGATCCGGGACGGACGTGTTGTCTATATCGGATCGGAGCGGGTCGATGACGTGACGCGGCACCCGGCCTTTCGTAACGCCGCGAAGACCGTGGCGGCGCTCTACGACATGAAGGCAGATCCCGTCTTCCGCGACGAGATGACGTTTGAGGAAGACGGTAGCCGACACGCTATCTATTTCCTGCGCGCGCGTTCGCGCGAAGATTTGCAGCGGCGCATGATCGGTCACCAGCGTATAGCCGATTTCACCTATGGCATGTTCGGCCGCTCGCCCGATCACGTCGCCTCATTCGTCACCGGGATGGCGATGAAGCCCGAAGAGTTGAAAGCGCCATGCGGCCATCCGGAGAATCTGCTCACCTACTATCGCCATATACGCGACAACGATCTTTATACCGTCTACGCCGTCGTCCCGCCTCAGGCCGCGCGCAATCCGGAATTTTATCACCGCCAGAACATCCCGGTGCCGACGTTGCGCGTCGTGCGCGAGGATGATTCCGGCGTGGTGATTTCCGGCATGAAGATGCTCGCCACCGGCGCCGTGTTCGCCAACGAAATCTGGATAGGCAACGTGATCCCGCTTGCGCCGGACCAGAAGAAGGAAGCGATCACCTGCGCCATCCCGTGCAATGCGCCGGGCCTGCAACTCTGGTCGCGGCAGCCCGTCGAGATCAATTGCACGTCGGAATTCGATTCCCCGCTTGCCTACCGCTATGACGAGTCCGACAGCATGTTGTTGTGCAACGAGGTCAAGGTGCCGTGGGAGCGCGTCTTCGTGCACGATGACGCGCTGCTTTCGCGCGATATTTACGTCAAGACGCCAAGCCACTGCTTCGGCAATCATCAGTCGAACGTCCGCTATTGGTCGAAGATGCGGTTACTGGTCGGGCTTTGCAGCAGGATCGCGAATGCGACCGGCGCAGACCAGGTTCCCGCCGTAAAAGAGACCCTCGGTCGCATTTCGGCACAGGAGGCGATGATCGCCGGCATGGTCCACGGCCAGATCAACGCGTTCGAGAGCTGGCCGGGAGGAGGGGAAGGGTACGTCTGTTTCAACCGGCGGATGATGTACGGCGCCCTCGAGTGGTGCACGCAGAACTACAGCAAATTCGTCGACGAACTGCGCGAACTGTGCGGCGGCGGTGTCTTTCAGATGCCCGCCAATGTGTCGATCATGAACGACCCCGATCTGGCACGGCAATTTCAAACCTTCTGGCAGACGCCACAATGCGACGCGCTCACACGCATGAAGCTGTTCAAGCTCGCATGGGACATGGTGGGATCGGAATTCGCCGGCCGCCACCAGCAATACGAAAAATTCTACGCCGGAGCCTCCTTCATCATTCGCAACCACTCCTTTCGCGAGACGGATTGGGCCGCCTTCAACAAGATCGTCGAGGACTTGATGGCAAGCTACGGCCACGAAGGCACGCAGACTAAATCGGCCTTCGCGGCGGATTAAAACAACACATCTGGGAGATCGCCGTGACTGAACTCGTACTTTATGACGCTGCCGGTACACCAAGCCCGCGGCGCGTGAGGATGTGCCTTTTCGAAAAGGGGCTGCCGTTCAAAATCAAGTGGCTCAATCTCGCTTTAATGGACCAGAAAGAGCCGTCCTATCTCAAGCTCAATCCCATGGGACTTGTGCCGACGCTCGTTCACGACGGCAAAGCGATCTACGAATCCAACGTCATCAACGAATACATCGACGCCGTGTTTCCGAACCCGCCGCTCGCCCCGAAGGACGCTTACGGTCAGGCGCAAATGCGGATGTGGTTCGCGTTTGAGAACGATTTTGGCAAACCGTTCCGCGACGCGGTCTACGAGACTTTCGGCAAAGATCGGCTCAAGAGCACGGGCGTCACGCCCGATAAATTGCGCCAGGAGATATCGAAGCGGACCAAGAACGAGGCCTATCTTCGCTTCGCCAGTAAGGTTCTGACTGCGCCCTCCGACGTTGAGCTAGTCGCCGATCGCCAGGAAATCATGCTTGAGAAGATGGCGGAAATGAACGATCGCCTTGCCGACGGCCGCACGTGGCTGTGCGGCGATGAGTTCACGCTCGCCGACATCGCGCTGGCTCCCCGCGTCGACATGTTCCCGGTGGTTGGTCTCGCCGATCTCTATCAGCGCTTCCGGCATATCGGCACGTTCATGGAGCGCGTTAAGGCGCGGCCAAGTTGGGCGGCTTCGGGGGTTCGTCCGGAGCCTGGAGAAACCGAGCGGAGCATCGAGGCGCGGGTAGCCGCTTGATCCTTTCACCCGCCAATCGGTATTGCGGACAGGGCAGGACTTGCGCTTCAATTGGGACGATCGTCCGGGGCGTCAATCCGATGGAGGGAACTATGGCCTATCTGCAACGGCGTGAGGTAATCTTCGGTCTTGCCGGCGTAGCGCTGGCGCACGGACTGCTCGGAAGGACCGGCATGGCGTTCGCCGCCGACAAGATCAAACCCGGCGCTTCAAGCGCGCTGATTGTGGTCGACGTGCAGAACTGCTTCCTGCCCGGCGGCAGCCTGGCGGTCAAAGACGGCGATCAGGTGATTCCGGTGATCAACCGCATCGCCAAGGACTTCGAGAACGTCGTGATGACCCAGGATTGGCACACGGCGCATCACGTTTCGTTTGCGTCGAGCCACGAAGGCAAGAAGCCGTTCGAGGTGATCAAGCTCGCCTATGGCAATCAGGTGCTGTGGCCTGATCATTGCGTGCAGGGCACCGAAGGCGCGTCAATTGCCAAGGACATCAGTATTCCCCAAGCCGAGCTGATCATCCGCAAAGGCTTCCACAATGACGTCGACAGCTACTCGGCCTTCCTCGAAGCCGACAAGGAGACCCGCACCGGTCTCGCCGGCTACCTCAAGGAGCGCAAGATCGATACGGTGTTCATCACCGGCCTCGCCACTGACTTCTGCGTCGCGTGGACGGCGATCGATGCTCGCAATGCGGGCCTGAATGTCTACGTCGTGGACGATGCGTGCCGCGGCATCGATATCAATGGATCGATAGCTAAGGCGTGGGCGGACATGACAGCGGCCGGAGTCAAGAAAATCCAGTCGAACGATATCGGCTAAATCGATCCCAACGGCCGACTGCGTCACTGCAACGGCCCTCCATCCCACCAAAACGGGATCGAGAGCCGCGTAGGCGGCCTTATCTATCGCGGTTCTTGTCGCGGAAGCGGTCCATGAGCGGCTTGTCCTGGCCGCCGTCGATCTCGATCATAGTGCCGTTGACCATCTGCATCAGCGGCGAGGCCAGCATGACCACCAGGTTGGCGACCTCGTCGACTTCCGCAATGCGGCCCATGGGAATGGAGGCGGGCGCCAGCGTGTCGGCCTCCTCATATGAAATCTTCATGTCGCGCGACATGGCCTTGACCAAACCCGCCCAGCGCTCGGTGCGGACCGGACCGGGATTCACGGCGACAAAGCTGACGCCGCTCTTGCCGTATTGGCCCGCGAGCGAAAGTGTAAGATTTTGCCCCGCCGCATTGGCCGCGCCCGGACATATTTCCCAGTAGGATGGCTTCACGCCGTCATTGCCGATCAGGTTGACCACGCGGCCGCCGCCCTGCTTGACCATGATCGGCAGCACGTAGCGCAGGCAGCGCACATAGCCCATGAACTTGAGCTGAAGGCCTTTCTCCCAATCGTCCTCGGTCAGATGCTCGATCACACCGCCCGCCGCCGATCCGGCGTTGTTGACCATGATGTCGACCCGGCCCAGCGCTTTGTGCCCTTGCTCGATAAAGCTCTTGGCGTCGGCGTCCTGGCGCAGATCGGCGGTGAGAGGAACGATCTTGCGGCCGGTTGCGTGTGCGATTTCCTTGGCGGCGGCGTCGAGGGGTTCTTTGCGACGCGCGCACATGGCGATATCGACGCCTTCCCTCGCGAGCGCCAGCGCAATGCCCTTACCGATGCCTTCGCTGCCACCGGTCACCAGCGCCGTCTTGCCTTTAAGCTTGAGGTCCATGCGTTCTTCTCCCTCGACTATCAGGACACATTGGGTTTCTTGAAATTGCATTGCCGCTTCGTCCCTCGCCGTATCAACCGCTTGAGCCGCAGTGGCGTGATTGGAAGCTCGGTGACGGCGTTATGCTGGCTGAGAGCATCGTCGATCGCTGCCGCGATCGCCGCTCCCACTGCATTCGCGCCGCCTTCTCCTGCGCCTTTCAATCCCATCGGATTGAGCGGGCTAGGAGCATCTTCGGAGATGATCACTTCGACCGGCGGCATCTCGCGAACGGTCGGCATGAGATAGTCGGCGAGCGTCACCGACAACGGCTCGCCGCGCTCATCGTACAAAAATTCCTCGAGCAGCGTTCCGCCGACGCCCTGCGCGCATCCACCGACAATCTGGCCTTCAATCAGCATCGGATTGACCGCCTTGCCGACATCATAGGCGACGAGATAGCGCTCGATCTCGACGTTGCCGGTATCCCGATCCACGCGCGTTACCGCGATATGGACGCCATAGGGATAGTTCATATGATTGGAATGGAACCATCCTTCCGCCGAAAGCCCCGGCGTGCGCCCGTGACGCAACGGCGAACCGGGCGACAATGCGTGGGCAATCGCGCCGAGGCTGATAGAGGGACCCGACGTCGCGTCGGTGCGAACAACTTCGCCTTGCACCACGTCGAGGATTGCGGCGGGAGTCTGCAGCAATTCGGCGGCCACTTCGATGGCCTTGGCTTTAACGGCGCTTGCAGCAATCCGGGTCGCTTCTCCGGTCATAACGGTCACGCGAGAGGCGAAGGCTCCCATCCCGTACTCGATACGATCCGTCTGCCCATGGGTAACCCGGATTTTCCGGTAGTCGATCCCCAGCGCATCCGCACAAATTTGCGCGATCGCGGTTTCCATCCCCTGTCCAACCGACGCGGAGCCAGACACGACTTCGACCAGACCATCGACGTCGACGCCGACCTTCACCTGATCGAAAGGTCCTAGTCCGCTTTTTTCCACGAACAACGCAACGCCTGCGCCGACAAGTTCACCCGCGACCCGGCGCGCCGCCAGCGTTTCGCGCAGGCGCGGCCATTCGATCGCGTCGAGAGCCTTGTCGAGCAACTTCGCGTAATCGCCCGAGTCGAGGACGATGTCGGTACCCAGGGTTTCGAGCCCACGCGCATACGGCATTTCGTGCGTGGCGATCAGATTTCTTCGGCGCACCTCCACGCGATCCAAATCCAGTTTCGCAGCGATCGCATCGAGCAGCCGTTCGCGCACGAAAGTGCTCTCGAACCGGCCCGGCGCGCGGTAGGTTCCACACGGCGTTTTGTTCGTCAGCCGGATGTGTGCGTTGGCACGATAGGCTGGAACGCGGTACGGGCCCGGCAACATCGCCGCAGCAAGATCCGGAACGGTCGCCGCGTGGGTGCGCATATAGGCGCCCTGGTCGTAAAATATCTCATCCTCCAGCGCGAGAATGCGTCCGTCGCGATCGACGGCGGCGCGAACGTGATGCTGCTGTTGGCGCGAATGGTTGGCGGCAATGAGGTGTTCGCGGCGGTCCTCGATCCACTTGACCGGCCGCCGCATCCGAAGCGCCGCCGCGCACACCAGCACGTCCTCGGGATAAATCTCGCCGCGAATGCCGAAACCGCCACCGACGTGGCCTTCGTAGAGATGAACCGAGGAGGACGCGCGTCCCAGCATGCGGGCGATCTGATCCCGATTCCAATGCGGCACCTTGGCGGCGCCGTGAAGCTCGAGCACATCGCGTGCCGCGTCGTATCGGGCGATGGCGCCCCGAGTTTCGAGCGGCACGCCGGAATGCCGGCCGATCGACAGCGTCGCGGCGACGATGGCGTGGGCGGTGCGGAAGGCCGCGTCGACATCGCCGTACCCCTTGCGGACAATCGCCGGCTCGGTCGATCGCCCGGATTCGAATTCACCGGGCGGATCGTCGGCGCTCAAAATTACCGGCAATTCCTCGACATCCAGCGTGACGAGTTCGGCTGCATCCTCGGCGAGATACGGATCATTCGCGAAAACGGCCGCGACCGGCTCGCCGACGTAGCGCACAAATCCGGTCGCGAACAGCCGCTGGCGGTAGGGCTCGAGCCCTTCGATCCGGCTGAGACGAAAATCGATCGGAGGAATATCGGCAACGTCGGCGGCGGTCCAGACCGCGTGCACGCCCGGTGTCGCAAGGGCCGCGGCTGTATCAATCGCCCGCAGCCGCCCATGCGCGAAGTTCGAGCGCACGATGCGCATGTGCAATTGCTGCGCAAACGAGACATCCGCAGCAAAGCGGCCTCGCCCCATGAGAAGGGGCCGATCTTCGAGGCGCGTCACCGACCGGCCGACGAATTTCGCCTTTGGCTTTGCACTTGGAGACGCCATCGATCAGCTATCCGATCCCGCTCATGCCGTGCGCCGCTGCCGGAGTTCGCTGGCGGCCGCCCGTACGGCCTTCACGATATTCTGGTAGCCGGTGCAGCGGCACAGATTGGATGAGAGAATGTCGACCAGGTCTTCGTCACTGATTTCAGGCTCGCGCTCCAGCACACCCGTGACCAGCATGAGAAAGCCCGGCGTGCAGAAGCCGCATTGCAGACCGTGATGCTCCATGAAGGCGCGTTGCAGCGTGTTGAGCTCGTCACCGTTCGCCAAACCTTCGACGGTGCGAATTTCCTTGCCTTCTGCCTGGACCGCGAACATCAGGCAGGATCGCACCGGCGCGCCATCGACGAGTATGGTGCATGCGCCGCACACGCCGTGTTCACAACCGATATGGGTTCCGGTCTGCCCGCAATCCTCGCGAATCGCGTCGACCAGCGTGCGGCGCGGCTCGACGCGAATGGAATGCGCTTGCCCGTTGATCGTCAGAGTGATTTCGCTTCGCTCACTCATGCCTGCTTCTTTCCCGCTTCGCGCAATGCCGCGCGAATGCGCTGGGGCGTCGCGGGCATTTCATTGATCACCACCCCGAAGGGCGCGAGAGCATCATTGACTGCATTGAGGATCGCCGCTGGCGCACCGATCGTGCCGCCTTCGCCGAGACCTTTGGACTGGGTGATCGTCGTTCCGCCTAGCGTTTCCAGATGCAGGAGCTCAATCGGCGGAATCTCACGGCTGGTTGGCGGCAGAAAATCCGCGAGCGTCGCCGTCAGGATGTTGCCAGTGTCGTCGTACACGATCTCTTCCAACAGGGCATTGCCGATGCCTTGGGCGACACCGCCAACGACCTGACCGTCGACGATCATCGGATTGACCAGGCGGCCGGCATCTTCGGCTACGACGAATCTCTCGATGGTTACGCGCCCCGTCTCCGGATCGACTTCAACGATGCTGGCGTGACAGGCATTCGAGAACGTGCCGGGCGGGTCGTAGGTCGCCGTCTCTGAAATTGCCGGGTCAATTTCGCCTTTGAAAAGATGGAGCTGGTGGTAGGCGGCACGCGCTAGTTCTTCGATGGGTATCGCGCGGTCGGTTCCGGCTACCCGCGCCACGCCGTCCTCCAGCACGATGTCGTCGGTCGCTGCTTCGAGGAGGTGGCTCGCGATCTTCTTCAGCTTCGTATGCACCTTGCGCGCAGCCAGCACGCTCGCGCCGCCGGCGATGACGAGCGAGCGGCTGGCGAAAGTGCCCCAACCATACGGCGTGCGGTCGGTATCGCCGTGCACGACCTTGATCCGATCGGGAGAGAGGCCAAGCTCATCGGCGACAAGCTGGGCGAGGGTTGTGGGCAGGCCTTGGCCGTGCGGACTGGCGCCGATGCGAAGTTCGAGGTGGCCGGAAGGATCCATCGTCAGCTCGACGGTCTCCCAACCCGGCGTCACACCCATACCGCGCGCGGCGAAGGCCGGTGTGCCGTAGCCGGTCCGCTCGGAGAACGTCGCAAACCCGATGCCCAAATAACGCCCCTGCGATCTCGCCTGGGATTGGCGTCGCCGAAACGCCGGCACGTCGAGCGCTTCGCTCACCATATCGAGCGTTTGCCGATACGTCGCTTCGTCAAAAACCAAGCCCGTGACCGAGGTATAAGGAAATTTGTCGATCAGATTGCGCCGGCGGATTTCGACCGGCTCCAGACCAAATTCCGCGGCCGCGAGATCCATCAGCCGCTCCAGCGCCATCGTGATGACGGGCCGCGATACGCCGCGATAGGGCGCCATCGGACAGGTATTGGTGAGCACGCCGCGCGCGACGCAGGCGTAGGCACGTACGTCGTATGGACCGGGAAGCTCGGCCATCGCCATCAGCGGCTCGACCGCGCAGGTCGTCGGATAGCAGGAATAGGCGCCGACATTGGCAATGACTTCGGCCGAGAGCGCGACGAATTTGGCGCCGGCGTTGAACGCGCCCTGAAGCCGGATGTATTGATCCCGGCTGTGGAATGAAGCGATCAGGTTCTCGCGGCGATCCTCGGTCCACGCAACCGAGTTCCGCAGCTTCCGGGCAAGCCAAACGAGGACGACGTATTCGGGAACGAGCGACATTTTCTGACCGAAGCCGCCACCGACATCCGGCGCAATGACGCGAAGTTCGCTTTCCGGGATTCCGATCAGGTCCGCAATCGCCGTTCGCATCAGGTGCGGCATCTGGGTTGTGCAGGTGAGTGTCACGCGCCCTGACGCGGGATCGAAGACGGCGTGACCGGCTCGTGCCTCGATCGGCGTCGCGTTCTGGCGCCGGGAGCGCACCTCGATCGCAACCAGGCGGTGCGCCGCGCTTTGCGCGGCGGCAAATCCCGGCGTCTCCATCTTTCCTTCAACGATAACGTTGCGCGCGGCTTGCACGTGAACGAGCGGTGCGCCATCCGCGAGCGCCAAGCGCGCGTCGATGATTGGCGCGGCTTCGCCGATGTCGACCGTTACGCCGTCGGCAATATCCTCGGCTTCCGCTTCGCTCCCGGCGACGGCCGCCGCGATGGGTTCGCCGACAAATCGCACGAAGCCCGCGGCTAGGACCGGTTGCACCACCGGAACATAGCCGAACTTATGCAGCGCCGGCGCGATTGGCTTCACCGCTGACAGGTCGGCCGCCGTGAACACAATCGCGTTGGCGGGTACGGTGATTTTTTTGATTTCGCC
>JBEKSB010000111.1:0-13400 GCA_049517455.1 Xanthobacteraceae bacterium | reverse complement strand
GGGCTCGATCACATGCTCGCCGCCCGGAGCGACGACACCATCATGGTGCTGGAGAACGGCTGCCTGTGCTGCACCGTGTTCGGCGATCTCGTCACCACGCTCAACAACCTCTATCACGCCCGCGAGGCTAAAGAGATTCCGCGCTTCGATCATGTCGTGATCGAAACCTCGGGCCTGGCCGATCCGTCGCCGCTGATCCAGGCGTTCTTGTCCGATCCGACGCTGGCCGGGCTCTATCGCATCGGCGCGGTGGTGGCGACCGTCGACGCCGTGAACGGCCCCGGCACGCTCGACAATCACGCCGAAGCCGTGCGTCAGGTCGCGCTGGCCGACGAGATCCTGATCACCAAGCTCGATCTGGTCGAGCCGGCAAAGGCGAAGGAAGCCGAGGCGTCGCTCACCGCGCGGCTTCGCCGCCTCAACCCGGCGGCAAAGATTTCACGGATCGACGATCCCGCATTCAACATCGGTAGCCTGTTGCGCGCCGAAGGGCTCGATCCGGCCGACGCCAAGGCCGACGCGCGCGCTTGGCTCAACGCGGCCGCCTACGAGCCGCATGACGATCACCACCACGATCATGCCGGCCACGATCACGCCGGCCACGATCATGATGATGACGACCATCATCACCTGCACGACCGCGATATCGCCTCGTTCTGTTTCGTGCGCGAGGTGCCGATCGCGCGCGAGGCTTTGCGCCTGCTGCTCGACGCTTTGCAGCAGAATCTCGGGCCCAATCTGTTGCGGGTGAAAGGCATCGTGAATGTTACCGAGGAACCCGACCGCCCGGCGGTGATCCAAGGCGCGCAACATCTGCTGCATAACCTGTCATGGCTCGAGCGCTGGCCGGATGCCGACCACCGCAGCAAGATCGTCTTCATCACGCAAGGCTTCGACCGCGCCGAAGTCGAGGATATGATCGCTTTGCTCGACCGGGTGGCGACGCGCACGGCTGCGGCCCGCGCCCGCGCGCAGAGCGCCGGTTGAGCGGTTGGAACAATCATCTGCCCACGAACAAATAAACGTCGGGGCGCATATCGGGGGGATGAGATGCGGGAGACGGGATACGATTACATCATCGTCGGAGCGGGCTCGGCGGGTTCGGTGCTGGCGAACCGGCTGTCGGCGAAGCCCGAGGCCAAGGTATTGCTGCTTGAGGCCGGCGGCTCGGACAAATCGTTTTTTGTGCGTATGCCGGCCGGCATCGCTAATCTGGCGGGGCCGCGGTTCAACTGGGGTTACGAGACGGCGCCGCAACCGGCGATGAACGGCCGGCGCATGTACTGGCCGCGCGGCCGGATTATCGGCGGATCGAGCACGGTCAACGCCATGGTCTACATGCGCGGCCAGCCGGCCGACTACGATCATTGGCGCCAGCTCGGCAATGCCGGCTGGAGCTATGATGACGTCCTGCCGTTATTCAAGAAATCCGAGCGCAACGAGCGCCTGCACGACGAATTCCACGGGGCCGACGGGCCGCTCAATGTCGCCGAGCGGCCCTACACCAACCCATTGAGCCACGTCTTTGTCGAGGCGGCGCAGCAGGCGGGCCTGCCGCTCAACCCCGATTTCAACGGCGCGGTGCAGCTCGGCTGCGGCCTGTTCCAGGTGACCCAGAAAAACGGATCGCGCTGGAGCGCGGCCTCGGCCTATCTGCATCCGGCGGCGACGCGGGAAAACCTCACCATCCTGACCAAAGCGCAGGCTACCCGCGTCCTGATCGAGAAGGGCCGCGCGGTCGGTGTCGAGTATGTGCGCCGTGGCAAGCGGCACATGGCCCGCGCCGCGCAGGAAGTGTTGCTTGCCGGCGGCGCCATCAACTCACCGCAGCTCTTGCTCCTCTCCGGCATCGGCCCGGCCGCCGAGCTGCGCTCCCTTGGCGTGCGGGTGGCGCTCGACCTACCCGGCGTCGGCAAGAATTTGCAGGACCATCTCAACGTCAACATCGTGCAACGCGCGACCAAGGGGGTCACGCTCGATAGCAAGGGCCGCGGCCTCGGCACGATCCCGGTGGCGCTGGAATTTCTGCTGTACAAGACCGGGCCGGGCACCAGCAATGTCGCCGAGGCCGGCGCCTTCGCGATCAGCAATCTGGGCGCGGCGACGCCCGACATTCAGTACCATTTCATCCCGGCGCAGGTGGTCAATCACGCCCGCACTCCTATGGACGGCGACGGCGTCACCTTGCATGCCTGCTGCCTGCGGCCGCAGAGCTGCGGCGAAATCCGCCTGGCCTCGACCGATCCGCTGCAGCCGCCGGTGATGGATCCAAACTATCTGGCCGCCGACTACGATCTGAGAATCCTGATCGAGGGGATCAGGCAAGGGCGCGAAATCCTGGCGGCGCCGGCGTTCAAGCCTTGGCTCGGCGAGGAGCTCATTCCCGGCGCCGCAACGCAATCGGAGGCCGAAATCGTGGAGTTCATCCGCGCCACCGCCGAGACCGAATATCACCCGGTCGGCACCTGCAAGATGGGCAGCGATCCAATGGCGGTGGTCGACGAGCGGCTGCGAGTGCGCGGGATCGAGCGCCTCCGTGTCGTCGACGCTTCGATCATGCCGGCGCTCATCAGCGGCAATACCAATGCGCCGGTGATCATGATCGCCGAAAAGGCGTCGGAGATGATGCTCGCCGAAAAGCCGGCAAATTGACAAGGCAGAGTTTCTCCGGGATCATCATAGTTGACTAGCAGTCACCGATCTCGACGGCCGGGAAAGCCAACGGAGAAAGCTGATGACGAGAGTATTGCTTTGGCAACGAACGACGCGTTCGATAACGATCGGCGCTGTGCTTGCGTTGTGGGGATCGGTTTCGGCATTCGCCGCCGATCCGATCAAGATCGGGCAGATTGCAGCCCTGTCCGGCGCGTCGGCGCAGTCCGGCGAGGCGATCACCCGCGGGCTGACGCTGGCGATCGACGAGATCAACGCCAAGGGCGGTCTGCTTGGCGGCCGCATGCTCGAACTCGTGCAACGTGACGACGAGTCGAGCCCGCCCAAGGGGCTGATCGCCGCCCGCGAACTTATTTCGGAAGATGTCGCGGCCATCTTCGGCGGTATCGACACGCCGGTCTCGCTGGCGATGGTGCCGGTGCTCAACAAGGAAAAGCGCGTTTACATGGGGGTGTGGGCGGCCGGAACCGGGATCACGCGCAACGGCGCCGTTCCCAACTACGCCTTTCGCGTTTCCGCGGTGGACGCTTTGGTCGACGTCAGACTGCTTAAATTCGCGCATCAGAAGTTCGGCGCGAAGAAAGCCGGCCTGATGCTCATCAACAATCCGTGGGGCCAAGGTAACGAAAAAGGACTACTGGCTGCCAGCAAGGCAGATCCCTCCGTCGAGATCGCCGGTGTCGAGAAATTCGAGAACAACGACGTCGACATGGTGCCGCAACTGACGCGGCTCAAGGATGCCGGCGCCGACAGCATCATCCTGGTGGTCAATGCTCCGCCCGGCGCGCAGGTGATGAAGTCGCGCGAGCGCATGGGATGGATGGTGCCGGTGATTTCGCACTGGGGCATTTCCGGCGGCCGCTTTCCGGAGCTGGCCGGACCGACCGCAGGCGATGCGGATTTCGTCCAGACCTACAGCTTCTTCGGCAAGCAGGGGCCGGTCGGCGAACGGGTCCTGGCGGCGCTCGAGAAGAAATACCCGCAGATCAAGGGGCCGGAAGGCGTGTTTGCTCCGGTCGGCACGGCGGACGCCTACGACGCCATGAATCTCCTCGCACTCGGCATCGCGCAAGCCGGTTCGACCGATGCGGACGCGATCCGCACGGCGTTGGAAGACCTGAAGGCGCCCTACGAGGGGCTGATCAAGACCTACACGCGGCCGTTCACGCCCGACAATCACGATGCGCTGGGGCCTGATGACTACGTCATGGTGCATTACGAGGGCGACAAGATCGTCCCGGTGAATTGAGGGAACGCGCGTCCGGGACGCCCTGATCCTGCGCCCGACGTACAACATGAGCGGGTATGCGGCGGCTCGCCGCAACCCGCGGCGACACTCGACCGCGGGCCATCGCCACGCATCGCCATGCTGATTGCAACCGCGATCATTTCCGGGCTTGGCCTCGGCAGCATGTACGGGCTTCTCGCGCTGGGTTTTCACGTCACGCATGCGGTGTCGCGAACCGTGAATTTCGCCCAGGGCAGCACGATGATGCTGGGCGCGGTGCTGTGCTTCACGTTCTGGGTTACGTTCAAATGGCCGCTGCCGCTAGCAATTTTGCTGGGGCTTGCGGGTTGTGCGCTGTGGGGCGTCGTGGTCGAGCGCGTGGCGGTGCGTCCGTTCGTGGCCCGCGGTTCCAATTCCTGGCTGATCGCGACCGTCGCGCTCGGCATCGTGCTCGAGAACGTCGTGCTGTTCATCTTCGGCAAGGATCCGCGCGGCATGCCGCCCGGCTTCCTGACGACCGGCGCCATCTCCATCGCCGGCGTCAGGACCCAGTACCTTCAGATCCTCATCCCGGTGATCGGTCTCGCGCTGGCTGCCGGCCTGCAATTGTTGTTTGCAACATCGCGACACGGCAAGGCACTGCTCGCGGTGGTCCAAAACCGGGACGCTGCCCGGCTCATGGGCATCCGCGTCGAGCGCGTCGTCGAGCTTGCGTTTGCGCTGTCGGGTCTGCTCGCCGGCATTGCCGGTATCCTGGTCGCGCCGCTGTTCACCATCTCTTCGACCATGGGCACGCTGTTCGGCATCAAGGCTTTCGCCGTTGCTATCCTCGGCGGCATCGAAAGCGCCTGGGGCGTGGTGCTCGCCGGTCTGATCTACGGGGTCGCTGAGGCGCTCATCACCGCGTTGCTCGGCTCGACCTACACGCAGATCGTCACCTTCGCGCTCGTCATCCTCGCGCTTGCATTGCGCCCGAACGGCCTGTTCGGTCGCGCCGAGTTGAGGAAAGTATGAGTTGGGCAAAAGCCGCTGCTGCGGCGATCGCGATTGCCGCGGTGTTCTTTCTGATCGCGCGCGGCAACACCTATCAGGTCTTTATCATCGTCACCGTCGGGCTGACCGCGATCGTCGGCATCGGCCTCAATGTGCTTCTGGGGCTCAACGGTCAGATCTCGCTGGGGCACGTAGCGTTCTACGCCATCGGCGCCTACGCCGTCGGCATTCTCACCACCAATTATGAGTGGTCGTTCTGGCCGGCGCTCGCCGTCGCCGCAATCATCTCCGGCTTGGCCGGCGTGCTCCTTGCGATCCCGGCGTTGCGGGTGCGCGGTCCCTACCTCGCCATGGTGACCATCGCCTTCGGCTTCGTGGTCGAGCAGGGTGCAGCCGAATGGCAGGGTTTGACCGGCGGCTGGAACGGCTTGTCCGGCATTCCCGGCCCCTCCCTGTTCGGTGCCGATATCGGCGAGAGAGGCATCGCCTACCTGACCGTAGCGCTCACCGTGCTGGCGACCGCTGCATTCGCGCGCCTGAGCAACAGTGCCTGGGGAAACGCGATGCGCGCAGTGAGGGACTCCGAGACCGCGAGCATATCGATCGGACTCGATCCCACGCTGATCCGCACGGCTGCCTTCGGCATCTCGGCAGTGGCAGCGGGGATTGCAGGCGGCGTTTACGCGTCGATCAGCAATTTCATCAGCCCGGAATCGTTTCCGTTTTTCCAGTCGATCCTGTTCCTTCTCGTCGTCATGCTCGGCGGCACGGATCGGGTCCTCGGCCCTCTCATCGGCGCTTGCGTCGTTGTCTTGCTGCCGGAACTGCTCGCAACGCTGGGCCAGTATCGGCTTCTCTTCGTCGGCGTGCTGATGCTGGCCGTGCTCCGTCTCGCCCCCACCGGCCTTGTCGGGCTCATTGCCCGCGTGTTGCCCAAAGCGATCCGGGAGACGATGCCGCAACAGCGACGCGGCATCGGCCGCTTTCTCGCCGCCGGCGCCGCCGGTCAGACCTTTTCAGTGCGCGATTTGGCGGTGAGTTTCGGCGGTGTACGGGCGGTCAGGGATCTCAGCTTCGATGCGCATCCCGGCGCGATCACCAGCATCATCGGCCCCAATGGCGCGGGCAAGAGCACGGCGCTCAACGCCATCTGCGGCTTTTATCGGCCCGACGCGGGCATCGTGAAGCTTGGCGATCGAACCGTATCGGACCTGCGCGCTTATCGGATCCCGCGCGCCGGTATCGCGCGGACCTATCAAACCAGCCAATTGTTTGAGTCGTTGTCGGTCATCGACAACGTTTTGATCGCGCTACGGCGAGGCAAGCTTGGCGTACGTTCGCTGTTCGGTTCGAAGCGCGATCCCGAAACTGCCGAGATCGCCGAAAGCCTGCTCGCCTTCGTTGGCTATGCGGGGGCGCTCGAACGGTCCGCGGGCGCGCTGTCGCACGTCGACAGGCGGCTGGTCGAAATTGCGCGGGCGCTCGCGCTGCGTCCGAGCGTACTCGCGCTCGACGAGCCGGCCGCCGGATTGAACGCGCAAGACAGCGCGGCGATCGGCGTCTTGCTGCGCAAGCTCGCCGCCAACGGCATGGCCGTGATCCTGGTCGAGCATGACATGGATCTGGTGATGGGCGTTTCGAACCATGTCGTGGTGCTCGATGCGGGCGCCAAGATCGCCGAAGGCGTGCCCGCGCAAGTGGTGGCCGAGCCTGCCGTGCTTGAGGCCTATCTCGGAGCGGGAGAGCAAACAGATCGCCGGCGTGACCGGGCAATCGCGGCTCGAGAAGCACCATTACTGACGGTCGACGCACTTTCTGCCGGCTATGGCGCCGCGATTATTGTGCGCGATGCGGCGCTCCAGATCGCACAGGGCGAGCTGGTCGCCGTCCTCGGCGCCAATGGCGCGGGAAAGACGACGCTGATGCGTGCACTCAGCGGCTTGATCCGGCCGATTGGCGGCGAAGTGCGATTCCTTGGCGAACGTATCGATCAGCTTAAGGGTGATCGCATCGCGCGGGCTGGCCTGATCCTGGTGCCCGAGGGCCGGCAGGTGTTCCCGGATCTCGCTGTGATCGACAATCTGCGGCTTGGTGCCTACGCGCGCCGATCAGGCGACGAAGCGAACATGATCGAAGCGCTGTTTGACCGGTTTCCCGCGCTCAAGGCGCGCCGTCACCAGCGCGCCGGTCTCCTGTCCGGCGGCGAGCAGCAGATGCTGGCGATTGCGCGCGGCCTGATGGCGCGTCCCGAAGTACTGATGCTCGACGAGCCGTCGCTCGGGCTTGCGCCAAAGCTTCTGGAAAACGTTTACGACCTGCTCGCGGAGTTGCGCGAGGAGGGAACCACTATTCTCCTTGTCGACCAGATGGCGGCGCTTGCGTTATCGGTCGCCGATCGGGCCTACGTGCTGCAGTCCGGTGCCATCACGCATTCGGGCACGGCGCGCGAAGTTGCCCGGGACCCGGCGCTGATGAAGGCCTATCTCGGCGACCATGGAACTGTATTGTGATCGATGGATCGAGTACGAGGGCAAGATGGATCTTATTCTCAGGAACGCGCGCACAATCGGCGCCGAGCACGCGCTGACCGACATCGGTATCGCCGATGGACGGATCGCCGCGATTGAGCGCGGCCTCGCGGCTGATGGCGAAAGCATCGATCTCGGTGGCCGCCTGGTCTCGCCGGGCTTCGTCGAAACCCACATCCATCTCGACAAATCGTGCATCCTCGACCGCGTCAAGTCGGAGAAAGGCGACCTCGAAGAGGCGATCGCCGAGGCCGCCAAAGCCAAGCTCGCTTTCACGCCCGAGGACGTTCACTCCCGCGCGGTACGCACGCTCGAGAAGGCGATCCTACAAGGCACCACGCATATGCGCACGCATCTCGAAGTCGATCCGGGCGTCGGGCTGCGCAGTCTCGAAGGTGTGTTGCCGCTGATCAAGGAATATTCCTGGGCGATCGACCTCCAGATCTGTGTGTTCCCGCAGGAAGGTCTCCTCAATAATCCCGGTACCGACGAGCTGATGGTCGAGGCGCTCGATCGCGGCTGCCGTGTGGTCGGCGGTGCGCCCTATACCGACAGCAATCCGCCCGGCCAGATCGACCGCATTTTCGAGCTGGCGCGCAACTATGACCTCGACATTGATATGCATCTCGATTTCGGGCCGACCGCCGAGAGCATGGACCTCGAATACGTTTGCAAGCTCACCCAGGAATTCCAGTATGGCGGCCGCGTCGCCATCGGCCACGTCACCAAGGCGGCGAGCCTGCCGATGCCGGCATTCGATGCCATGGCGAAACGGCTTGCGAATGCGGGCGTGGCGCTCACTGTGCTGCCGTCAACCGATCTTTTTCTGATGGGCCGTAACCACAAGCACGACCACAATGTCACCCGTGGCGTCGTGCCGGCACACAAGCTCCTTCATCACGGCGTGAATTGCTCGCTGTCGAGCAACAATATCCTGAATCCGTTCACGCCGTTCGGCGATTGCTCGCAGATGCGTATGGCAAACCTCTACGCCAACATTTGCCAGGTCGGAAAGCAAGCCGACATGCGCGAGTGCTTCAACATGGTTACGCGGCGGCCGGCAGAGATGTTGCGGCTCAAAGACTACGGACTTGCCGTCGGCAAATCCGCCGATCTCGTCGTGCTCGATTCCGCGAGTCCGGAAATGGCCGTCGCCGAGTTGACACCCGTGCTCTACGCTTTCAAACGCGGACGCAAGATTGTGTCGCGTCAGCCCGCGACGCTGCATCGGCCGTAATGATCCCGAACGATCCGTACAATGCCTTTTGCCGCCATACGCATGTCGCGTTGGACGGAGCGCCCGACGGTCCGCTGCGCGGCCTGACCTTCGCCGCCAAGGACGTGTTCGACATCGCCGGGCATCGCACCGGAAACGGCAACCCGGTATGGCTCGACACTCATGCCCCGACTGAGCGCACGGCATCTGCGGTCGAGTGTGTGCTGGCGGCCGGCGCCAGCATGGTCGGAAAAACGCATACCGACGAATTGGCTTACAGTCTCAACGGCGAGAACGTGCATTACGGCACGCCGACCAACCCGCGCGCACCAGAGCGGATTCCCGGCGGGTCCTCCAGCGGATCGGCGGCTGCGGTCGCGGGCGGCCTCGTCGATTTCGCGCTCGGCACCGATTGCGGCGGCTCGGTGCGGCTGCCGGCGAGCTATTGCGGCATCTACGGCATCCGCACCACCCACGGCCTGGTGCCGGCGGACGGCGTCGCCGATCTCGCCGCGAGCTTCGACACGGTCGGATGGTTCGCGCGCGACGCCAAGACGATGCTGCGGGTCGGCGATGTCATGCTGCCCGCCGCGCCGGCCTTTGTGCCGAAGCGTCTGTTGATCGCGCAGGACGCGTTCGCCTTCGCCGGCGCCGAGATCGCGGATGCGCTTGCTGTCGCGGTGATGCGCTTGAAGACTGCGCTCTCGGATCATCGCCCAGTCGAGGTCTATACCGGCGACCCCGCCGCGTGGTCGGAAATTTTTCGCATCCTCCAGGGCGACGAAATCCGGCGCAAGCACGGCGCCTGGATCGACGCGCACAACCCGAGCTTCGGTCCGGGCATCGCCGAGCGCTTCCGCTGGACGCGGACCATCGATCCGACCGAGGTCGAGCGCATGCGGCCGCGACGCGAGGAGGTAGCTCGGCACATGGACGCCCTCCTCGGCGACGACGCCCTGTTGTGCTTGCCGACGGCGCCGGGTATCGCGCCAAAACTCGCGACGCCCGCCGGTGAGCTCGAAGTGTTTCGAGCGCGCGCGTTCGCGCTGTTGTCGATCGCCGGGCTCGCCCGTCTGCCGCAACTTTCGCTGCCGCTCGGCACGATGGCGGGCTGCCCGTTGGGAATTTCGTTGATCGCGCCGCGCGGCCGCGACCGCGGCCTGCTCAGGTGGGTATCGGAAGAACTTTCGTAAGATACCGCAGGGCGCGAAGTGGCGTCACGGTAGTAGTCCACGCGACTTCAGACACCGGCTTACAGACTTCTGGCGATGAGCAGCTTCATGATTTCGTTGGTTCCGGCGTAGATGCGCATCACCCGGGCGTCGCGATACATCCGGGAGATCGGATATTCATCCATGTATCCATAACCGCCGAACAGTTGCAGGCAGCGATCGATGATCTTGCCCGCTAGGTCGGAGTGCCAGTATTTCGCCATCGAGGCGGTGACGGTATCGAGCTCGCCTTTCAGGTGCCGCTCGATGCAATGATCGAGAAACACCCTGGCGACGGTCGCCTCGCTCTTGCACTCGGCCAGCACGAATTGCGTATTCTGGAATTCGACGATCTTCTTACCGAAGGCCTGGCGCTGCTTGACGTAATCGATGGTCAAGGCCAGCGCGCGCTCCATCATGGCGACGGCGTGGGTCGCCACGATCAGCCGCTCCTGCGGCAGTTCCTTCATGAGCTGATAAAAGCCCTGGCCTTCCTCGATGCCGAGCAGGCTTTCCGCCGGCAGCGACACGTCCTCGAAGAACAACTCGGAGGTGTCGGCGGAATCCATGCCGAGCTTCTTCAGCTTGCGGCCGCGACGAAAGCCGCTGGCGTCTTCGGTCTCGACCACCATCAGCGAGACGCCCTTGGAGCCCTGCTTTGGATCGGTCTTGGCGACGACGATGATCAGGTTGGCGTGCTGGCCGTTGGTGATGAAGGTTTTGGAGCCATTAAGCACGTAGCCGTTGCCGGACTTTTTCGCGGTCGTGCGCACGCCTTGCAGATCGGAGCCGGTACCGGGTTCGCTCATGGCGATGGCGCCGACCATTTCGCCGGTCGCAAGCTTCGGCAGCCAGCGCCGCTTCTGCTCTTCGGTGCCGTAACGCAGGATATAGGGCGCGACGATGCCGGAATGCAGCGAGGCGCCGAACGTATCGAAGCCGGCCAGCGAATATTCGCGGTCGATCACCGCTTCATGCGCGAAAGTGCCGCCGGCGCCGCCATATTCCTCCGGCATCGAAGCGCAGAGCAGACCGGCCGCGCCGGCTTTGGTCCACACCTCGCGCGGATAGAAGTGATCCTCGTGCCACTTTTCAAGATGCGGGGCGAATTCGGCGGCGATGAAACGCCGCGCCTGGTTTTCGAGCAGGACCACATCCTCGGTCATCCAGGCCGGGCTCGGCAGATTGAGTACGTCGCTCATGGTTGATCCACCAGTGCTCTTACGTTGAAATCATCTTTTTCTCGACGCCAACGCCGGCAGCGAGCGCCCGCTCGTATTCGAGCGGCACGGTCGCCGAATCCTGAAGCGCGATGCCGGTCGAGTCGAACAGCGTGACCTCGTCGTCCGAGCGGCGGCCCTGCTTTTTGCCGGTAACGACTTCGCCGATCTCGCCGGAGATGTCTTGTTCTTTGATAATCCCCTTGGACAGCGGAACGTTGATTTCGCCGTCCGTCCGGCATTGCCTGATGTCGTCAATGAAAATCCGGGAGCGTTTCACGATGCGCGGATCGAGCTCCTGGTCGCCGCCCTTGTCGGCGCCGAGCGCCGCGATATGGGTGCCGGGCGCGATCCACTCGTCCTTCACCAACAGCTCACGCGCCGGCGTGACCGTGACCACCACATCGGCGCCGCGCACGACCTGTTCGAGATTGCGGGAAGCGTGAATCGGAAAGCGCGGATATTTCGGCCCCTGCGACTTGACGAATTCGTCGAGCGTCGATTGCGAACGGCTCCACACCCGCACTTCGTCCCAGGCGAATACCGTGTCGCAGGTCGCGAGCGTACCTTCGGCCATGTGTCCGGCGCCGACGATTGCCAGCCGTTTCGAATTCTTTCGCGCCAGCCATTTCGCCGACACCGCCGCGGATGCGCCGGTGCGCATCACGGTGTGATAGGAGCCGTCACAGATCGCCAACGGGAAGCCGGTCTCCGGGTGCGTGTAGATCAGGATGGAGAATACGGTAGGCAGATCGAACTTTTCGCGATTACGCTCGCGGATCGATACCCATTTGCACGCAGCCGCTTCCGGCTCCTCGATGTAGGACGGCATCGCTCGCCATTCGCCGGGGTATTTGTCGAGAACGATGTGGCCCTTCGGATCCATGTAATAGCGGCCTTCGCCGTGCATGCGGTGCGTTCGATCCCGGATGCGATGACCGCGTGTCAAGAATGGGCTAATCGGCGGTTTGAGGCAATTGAGAAATATCTCAAATTTCAAGGACCATGATTTGGAGCGCCGACGTCATCCCAGACGACTGGAAAAGCCTAACACTCTGTTGTCGAGGATGCTGGGTCGCAGCACTACGCCGTCAAGCAGCTTTTCCTCATCAAAAGTCCCAAGAATGCGCCGGATGTCATCGGCTGTAGCTAATGCACCACGATTTTCCGCAGTCGCTGGTTCCTTGGCCATATTCGTATCCTATTCGCACGAAGGCGATCTGACTCGGATCACGGGGTAACGTGCCCAATTACAGGCTACACCTATCCTTATCCGCTCAGTGAATTTCCCCTTGATTCAGATCAAGGGAAGTGACTGCAAATATGCGCAGCATGTCTTGCGGCCGATCGACCGGCGGGACAAGAAGCTCGGCGCAATGATGAGAGCTGGCCGCAATTGTGCGGCGGTTTTGATCTAGATCCGATAGCCCGCGGGAGCAGAGCAATGGAAAGCGCCACATTCCGAAAATGGCTCGTGCAGCAAGGGTGTCGCATCGATCACGGTGAGCATCAGCAGCGGCATGAGGGCCAGGTCGTGGTAACCGTGCATCGGGAAGGCCGAAAGGCAGAAGTTCCGCTCGGCGGTTCGCGCCAAGCCCTCGACGTGCGCGTGGTGCGGCGAGCGTGTGAAGAACTCGGACTCGATCCGGCACAATTGCCCGGACCTAAAAGCCGTGCCTGAGGGGTGAGGCGCTATCATGATTGGTCGGTCCTCCCAAGCCGTTCGCGATGTTCTTCGATCTGGCGCAAAAGCCGCAGGCTCCAACGGTATGTACAGGCTCCAATGGTATCTAATGACACTCATTCAGACCCAAGCGCATGGATGCCAGGTGGTGATTTTTCTTAGCGCGTCGTCGAGACCGGTGTGATCATGAGCAGTGCCAGCGCAGATACTGTTTCGCAGGGTTACCTCGGAAACGCTTGCGAAAGCCAAGATGTCCGCATCCCGCCGCTTGGGCTGGTCGGAAGTTTGCGGATACCAAAAAACGCCTATTCGCTCGTCGCCTTCGCGCATGGGAGCGGCTCAAGCCGCTTGAGCCCACGCAACGTGGCTGTCGCCCGCGCATTGAATGATCGAGGCATCGCGACACTGCTATTCGATCTATTGACCCCTGCAGAGGAACTTGACCGCGCCAACGTCTTTGATATCCCGCTCCTGGCGGGCCGGCTTGTCGATGCCGTCCGTTGGCTCGATGCTGACGCGTCGGCGGCAAAGCTCCCGTTTGGGCTGTTCGGCGCCAGCACCGGGGCGGCGGCGGCTCTTGTCGCGGCGGCGAAACTTCCTCGCAGTATCGGCGCAGTGGTCTCGCGGGGCGGGCGCCCCGACCTCGC
>JBEKSB010000110.1:0-13637 GCA_049517455.1 Xanthobacteraceae bacterium | reverse complement strand
CAGCACTTGCGCGCGGGCGTGACTGAACTGCCGCTTCTCTACCCGGTCACGACCGAGCTGCCGACATGCAGCGATGGGTACCGCGACGCGCTCCGCGATTTCTATGACGCAGCGGCTGCGGACATCGCCGCCCACCTCGATGCCGGCCGCGTCGTCGCCGTGATCTGCGAGGGCGACCCGCTGTTCTACGGCTCCTACATGCATCTGCATGCGCGGCTGGCGCCGCGTTTTTCGACCGAGATTGTCGCCGGTGTCACCGGCATGTCGGGCTGCTGGTCGGCCGCCGGAATGCCGATCGCACAGGGCGACGACGTGTTCACGGTGCTTCCGGCGACACTACCGGAAGCCGAGCTCGTGCGCCGGCTCGCCGATGCGGACGCCGCCGTGGTGATGAAGGTCGGTCGGCATCTGCCGAAGCTGCGCCGTGCACTGGCGCGCAGCAACCGGCTGGCCCGCGCAATCTATGTCGAGCGCGGTACCATGGCCGATGCCAAGATGATCCCGCTCGCGGAAAAGCCGGACGACGACGCGTCGTATTTCGCGGTGGTGCTGGTGCCCGGCTGGGAGGAACGGCCGTGAGCGGACATCTGGCCGTCGTCGGATTGGGACCCGGCGACGCGCGCACTCTGACGCCGGAAGCCGACGCGGCATTGGCCGCTTCGCAAGCGCTTTACGGCTACGGACCATATCTCGATCGCGTGCCGCTGCGCGCGGGCCAGACCCGACACGCATCGGACAATCGCGAAGAACGCACGCGCGCGGCCGCCGCGCTAAATCACGCCGCACGGGGCGCACGCGTCGCCGTCGTCTCCGGCGGCGACCCGGGTGTCTTCGCGATGGCGGCGGCGGTCTGCGAGGAGATTGAATCCGGGCCTGAAAGTTGGCGTGCGCTCGATCTCGCCATCATTCCCGGCATTACCGCGATGCTCGCGGTCGCGGCGCGGATCGGCGCGCCGCTTGGCCACGATTTCTGCGCGCTGTCGCTCTCCGATAATTTGAAACCATGGGAGTTGATTGAGCGGCGGCTCGATGCCGCGGCGAGCGCGGGCTTTGTCATCGCGCTCTACAATCCCGTCTCGCGTGCGCGGCCGTGGCAATTGACTCGGGCGGTTGAGCGATTGCGCCGGCATCTGCCGGAAACAACGCCCGTCGTCTTCGGCCATTCGGTCGGAAGGCCGGAGGAACAAGTGAGCGTCGTAACGCTCGATGCGGCCGGCGCTGCGCAAGCTGACATGGCGACGCTCGTCATCGTCGGCTCGCGCGAAACGCGGGTGATTGTCCGCGCCGGGCATCTTCCCCTAGTCTACACGCCGCGCGCCGCCACCAAGGTGAGCGCATGATCAAGCCAGGCGACCGCTTCCTCGATCGTTTCGACCGCGGGCGCCTCGGGCGCCGGTGGTCGGCGCAGCATGATCACTTCGATGCCGAGCGCGCGCGCTACGGCGATCTTGCCGTAAGTTGCAGCGCCGCCGCTGTTCTTGGCGACAATGACTTCGATACCATGCGTAGTTATCAGCACGCGGTCGTCGGCTTCGGCGAAAGGGCCGCGGCCGGTCACGTAGCTCACATGCGGCAAAGCAAGCGGCGGATCGACCGGATCGACGCTGCGGATCAGATAAAAGTGCTGAGGGGCGTCGACGAACGGTGCGAGTTCATTTCTCCCGAGCGTCACGAAAACACGGCGGGCCGTTTTTCCGAGCGCATGCACCGCTTCACGCACGTCGTTCACTTCCGTCCAGCGGTCGCCCCCGACAGCCGCCCAAGGCGGCCGCCGCAGCGCCATGAATGGCGCGTTAGTCTTGTGCGCAGCCACGACTGCGTTCGCCGAGATGACTCTGGCGTAGGGATGGGTGGCGTCAATCAGCGCGTCGATGCGTTCGCTCAAAAGATAGTTCGCGAGGCCTGCGGCACCACCAAAACCGCCGACGCGCACCGGAACCGGTTGGCGTGCCGGCGACGCGGTGCGGCCCGCGAGCGACAGAATGACGTAAAGCTCGGGCCGCCCGACGAGCTGCTCCGCCAGCATCCGTGCTTCTGCGGTGCCGCCGAGAATAAGGACGCGTGGCATGTCGTTCCCTGATGCGATCGAGCGCGAGACTGCCGCATCGCCGCGCTGGCTGTCCATCGTCGGCATCGGCGAGGATGGTGTTGAGGGGCTAAGTGCCGCGGCGCGCGGGCTTATCGGCGCGGCGGAGATCGTGTTCGGCGGGCGGCGCCATCTTAGTCTCGCTGCGCCGCTCATTCGCGGCGCGGCGCGGCCGTGGCCCAGTCCGTTCGACGGCGCCGCCGATGAGGTTATGAATTATCGGGGCCGCCAGATTTGCGTACTCGCTTCGGGCGACCCGTTTTACTACGGCGTCGGCGCAGTGCTGGCACGAAAGATCGATGCGCGCGAGATGATCGTCGTGCCGGCGCCTTCGGCCTTCAGTCTGGCGGCGGCGCGGCTCGGCTGGTCGCTTCCGGAAACGGTGCTCCTTTCGGTGCACGGCCGCCTGCTTGATCTCGTGCGCCCGCACCTGCAGCCGAGCGCCCGCATTCTTGCCTTGACCTCCGACGGCGAAGAACCGGCAACGTTGGCCCGACTTCTCGCCCAATCGGGCTTCGGCGCGTCGCGGCTGACCGTACTCGAAGCGCTCGGCGGATCGCGCGAGCGCGTTCGCACCGCAACCGCAGCCGGGTTCGACTTCGGCGCGGTCGATGCGCTCAACACAGTTGCGATCGAGGTGGAGGCCGCATCCGATGCGCGCGTCATCGCGCGCTCGGCCGGGCTCGCCGACGATCTGTTCGAACATGACGGACAGATCACCAAGCGCGAAGTTCGCGCAGTGACGCTGTCGTCGCTGGCGCCACGCCGCGGCGAGCTTCTGTGGGACATCGGCGCCGGCGCAGGCTCGGTTGCGATCGAATGGATGCTGGCCGATCCGACGATGCGCGCAGTCGCGATCGAGCGGCACGCGGAGCGCGCGGCGCGCATTCGCCGCAACGTGGCCGCTTTTGGGGTGCCGGGGCTCGAAATCGTGGAAGGTCCCGCACCGGCCGCGCTTGCCGGCCGAGAGCCGCCGGACGCCATCTTTATCGGCGGCGGCGCAAGCGATGCCGGCGTGCTCGACGCCGCCGCTGGCGCGCTCCGGGTGGGCGGTCGCCTCGTGGTCAATGCGGTGACGCTCGAGACCGAGGCGTTGCTCATTGCCCGACACGCCGCGCTTGGCGGCGAGATGATCCGCATCGCCATTTCACGGGCCGGCGCGGTTGGCGAAAAAACCGGCTGGCGTGCAGCAATCCCGCTGACCCAATGGGCGTGGACAAAACCATGATCGTCGCCGGCGTCGGGTGCAGACGCGGCGCGGCGGCGCCCGACATCGAAGCCGCGATCCGCGCGGCGCTCGCGCGCGCGAATATTGCGACCGACGCGCTCGATGCGATCGCCACCATCGAAGCAAAAGGCGCCGAGGCCGGCATTCACGCGACGGCCGAAAAACTCGGCGTTGCCGTCGTCGTGGTCGCGGCGAACGACTTCAAAGCGGCGAGCGACCGAACCCAAACCTTTTCGGACCGTGTGTTCGCTCTAACGGGTGCGCCTTCGGTCGCAGAAGCCGCCGCGCTCGCCGCCGCCGGACCGACCGCACACCTGATCGGCCCGCGTCTGGTGATGGGCTCGGCAACGTGCGCACTCGCCGCTTCAGACACTACGCCGGGAACCGCGTCATGACCGTGCATTTCATCGGCGCCGGACCGGGCGCGGCGGATTTGATCACCGTGCGCGGCCGTGATCTCATCGCGCGCTGTCCGGTCTGTCTCTATGCCGGCTCGATCGTGCCGCGAGACTTGCTCACGCATTGCCCACCGGGCGCACACGTCGTCGATACGGCGCCGATGTCGCTCGACGAGATCGAAGCCGAGTTTGTGACCGCTCATGCTGCAAGTCTCGACGTAGCGCGGCTTCATTCCGGCGACCTCTCGATCTACTCGGCGCTCGCCGAACAGCTACGCCGGCTCGCGGGCCGCGGCATACCTTACACGCTCACCCCCGGCGTGCCGGCCTTCGCCGCCGCGGCGGCGGCGCTGGAATGTGAGCTGACCGTGCCAGAAGTCGCGCAAAGCGTGATCCTCACCCGCATACCCGGCCGCGCGTCGCGGATGCCCGAAACGGAAAAACTCGCGACGTTCGCCGCGACCGGCGCCACGCTCGTCATCCATCTTGCCATCCACGCAATCGAAACCATCGTCAACGAGTTGACCCTGTTCTACGGCGCCGACTGTCCGGCAGCCGTTGTTGTTGAAGCAAGTTCGCCGACGCAGCGCATCCTGCGCGGCACGCTCGCTGATATTTCCGAAAAGGTTTCCAAAGCAAAAATCGAGCGCACAGCGCTCATCCTTGTCGGCCGCGCGCTCGCCGCGGAGAATTTTCGCGAGAGTGCGTTATATGAAGCCGAGTATCGCCGCCGATTCCGCGGAGGCGCCAGTTGAGACAGCTATGCGGATGTGCACGGTGCGCGGCCGACCAGAACGCCGTCGCGGTCGAACAGCGCGATCTCGATGGCGATATCGCCGCCTTCCACAATATGCTCCGCGGTCCTTTTCGCCGCGCGTGCAACTTCATCGCCGAGCGCAATACCTTCGGATTGCGCCAGCGCAAACGCCTCCGCTGCGGTATTGGCCGTCATGATGCGCGCGCAAAGCCCGGTAGAGCCACCGGCCGCCTGCGCGAAACTTGCGAGCAGCGCGTGGTCGACGACACCACGCTTGGAGTGAAGATCGGTCAGGCCCTGCGCAAGCTTGGTTATCTTCGCAACCCCGCCAGCGATAGTGACGCGCGGCACCGGATGCCTGCGCAAATATTTGAGCATGCCGCCGACGAAATCGCCCATGTCGATCAGTGCGACATCCGGCAGGCCGTGGAATTTTCGCACAGCGGCTTCCGAGCTCGCCCCGGTCGCGCCGGCGATGTGGGTCAGTCCGGCGGCGCGCGCGACATCGATGCCGCGGTGGATCGAATGAATCCAGGCCGAGCACGAATAAGGCACTACGATCCCGGTGGTGCCGAGGATCGACAAACCGCCGACAATGCCGAGCCGGCCGTTCAGGGTCTTTGCCGCCAGCGCTTGGCCGCCGGGAATGGCGATCTCAACTTCGGCGTCGGCCGCGCGGCTCGCTCCAGCGGAGATTTCGGCAATAGCTTCGACGATCATCCGTCGCGGCACGGGATTGATCGCCGGCTCGCCGGGCGGAACCGGAAGGCCGGGCCGCGTGACCGTGCCGACACCTTCACCGGCGCGAAACGTCACGCCGGTGCCGGGCAGGCCGAGACGCACGGTCGCGACGACGAGCGCGCCGTGGGTCACGTCCGGATCGTCGCCGGCGTCCTTGATCACGCCGGCGGTCGCGGAGCCATCTTCCTTGCGTGTCAGGGCGAGTGCGAAGCTTGGCCGCTCGCCGCGCGGCAGCGTCACTTCGACCGGATCGGGAAATTCGCCGGTGATCAGCGCGGAAAACGCCGCCTTCGCCGCCGCAGTGGCGCAGGTGCCGGTGGTCCATCCCCGGCGCAACGGACGTTCCTGCCGCTCCATCCAGCATCCTTTAGTCTTGCGAGCGCCGGTCGTCACCTCGGAAACGTGCCGCCATGACAGCATGGGACGCACTGGCGGCGCGGCGCGAGGGCGTGCCGATCCTCATGCCGGGACATGTCTGGCTCGCGGGAGCGGGCCCGGGCGATCCCGGCCTCTTGACCCTCGATGCGCTCGCCGGCCTTCAGCAGGCCGACGTCGTCGTCCACGATGCGCTGGTCGATCAGCGGGTGCTAGTGCTCGCCTCCGCGCAAACGCGGTTTGAATTCGCCGGCAAGCGCGGCGGCAAGCCGTCCGCGACGCAGGCTGACATCAGCCAGCGGCTCGTGGCGCTCGCGCGCAGAGGGCATCGCGTCCTGCGGCTCAAGGGCGGCGATCCGTTCGTATTCGGGCGCGGTGGCGAAGAGGCGATGGCGCTCGCAGCCGCAGGCGTTCCTTTCCGTGTCATCCCCGGAGTCACCGCCGGCCTCGCGGCGCTGGCGGCGGCGGCGATCCCGGCGACTTTGCGCGGCGTGAACCGTGCGGTCATCTTCGCGGCCGGACATGGCGCCGACGAGGATTTCGATTGGGCGCCGATCGCGCGCGCCGGACAGCCCATCGTCCTTTACATGGTAATGCACCATCTCGAGCGGATTGCTGCCGACCTGATGGCAGCGGGGCTCGCGCCGCAAACTCCCGCAGCCATCATCGCCTCGGCGGCCACGCCGAAAGAGCGCGTCCTGATCACGACGCTTGAGAGGCTTTTTGCCGACGGGCGCGAGCAAAAATTCGCGCCGCCGGCGATCGTGGTGATCGGCAAGATCGTGACGGCGCGGCCACGGTTGCTTGGTGAAGACATTTCCCCCGAGCAGGACTCGACGTGACCGCGCGCGGACTCATCATCGCCGCACCGCATTCCGGCGCCGGCAAGACCACCGTGACGCTCGCGCTGTTGGCAGCGCTCAAGCGACGCGGCGTCATCGTGCGCGCTGCGAAAGCCGGGCCTGACTACATCGATCCTGCCTTCCATGCGGCGGTCACGGGAACGCCGAGCTTCAATCTCGATTCCTGGGCCATGGCGGGAAAACTTCTCGACGCGCTCGCGATGCAAGCGGCGGATGGCGCCGATATAGTTGTCATCGAAGGCGTGATGGGTCTGTTCGACGGCGCGGCCAACGCCGCCGGCGCGCCCGGCCGGCGCGGCGCCACGGCCGACCTCGCCGCACATTTTGGCTTGCCGGTTGTGCTCGTGATCGACGTTGCGCGTCAGGCCCAGTCGGCGGCGGCTGTGGTGCGAGGCTTTGCCGTGCACGATCCGGCC
The DNA here is from genome assembly GCA_049517455.1 of Xanthobacteraceae bacterium. Lineage (GTDB taxonomy): Bacteria > Pseudomonadota > Alphaproteobacteria > Rhizobiales > Xanthobacteraceae > BOG-931. The sequence continues at coordinate 6,773 of JBEKSB010000110.1, read as the reverse complement.
GTGTGCATCGCCGGCGTCATCCTCAATCGTTTCGGCAGCGAACGGCATCGCGCGCTCGTCGCCAGCGCAATCGCCGCGCTTGATATTCCGGTCCTCGGCGCTGTCCCGCGCGAAGCGGTACTGACGCTGCCGGAACGTCATCTCGGCCTCGTTCAAGCCGGCGAGCATCCCGATCTTGCAAACCTGATCGATCGCCTCGCCGCGACAGCCGAACGCCATCTCGATCTCGACGCTATTGTGGCGCGCGCTGTGCCGTTCAATCTCGCCGGCGCCGCGCGCGGAGCTTTGGCTCTGCCGCCGCCCGGCCAGCGCATTGCGCTGGCGAGCGATCAAGCCTTCAGCTTCGTTTATCCGCACGTGGTCGATACGTGGCGCAAAGCCGGCGCCGAAATCCTGCCGTTCTCACCTCTCGCCGACCAGCCGCCGCCGGACAAGGCCGATTGCTGCTGGCTGCCGGGCGGCTATCCCGAACTGCATGCCAACGCGCTCGCCGCCGCGCGAAATTTTTCCGTGGGCCTGCGGCGCTTCGCCGAAACGCGCGCGGTGCATGGCGAGTGCGGCGGCTACATGGTTTTGGGGCAGAGTCTCCAAGATGCGTCCGGGCAGAACCACGCCATGACCGGGCTGCTCGGTCATTCAACGAGTTTCGCCAAGCGCAAGCTGCACCTCGGCTACCGCACCGCGCGGCTTCTGACCGACAGCGCTATCGGCCCTCATGGAACGTGGGTTCGCGGCCACGAATTTCATTATGCTACGCTCGTGTCAGCCGGCGATGACGAGCCGTTCGCAGAGGTTGCCGACAGCGAAGGCCGCGCAACAGAGAACGCGGGCGGACGCCGCGGCCGCGTCACCGGGGCATTCTTCCATGCGATTGCTACCGCGGACGAAGTACATGCTATCTTGCCCTAGCTCTTGGTGGCGGAAGCGATGGACACATTTATCTTGGCAAAACCTTTGGCAAGGTGGCGTTGACGCGCCGTCGCAACGTGATCAGGCCTTTTGGAGGTTCGCTCGATGCCCCGTTTCTTGATCGTCACTGCTCTTATTGCGGCGGTCCTTTCAGCGCCGGCGTCGGCCCGGCAGAAGCAAATGGCGCCCGTAGGCGCAAAGCAGGAGATCGAGACGTTGGTCAAGCGCCAAACGGACTTCCTGATGAAGAAGGACGCTGCGGCACTGGCGGGTCTTTTCACCGACGACGCAGTGTACGCGACCGCGTCGGGCGAAAGTTTCTCAGGGCGCGCGAAAATTCGGGATTACTATTCGAAAACAATTCTGGGGCTAGGCGACAACTTCACCCGCGAAAGCACGACCGACGAGGTCCATGTGGACGGCACCACGGCATGGGCGCTCGGTCACGGCAGAACGGTCATTAGAACCCAAGAGGGGGTGGCGGACCTAAAGGATCACTGGGTTGCCATTTATGAAACGGTTGGCGGCGAGTGGAAAGTTCGGGCCTTGAGTTTGGGAGAGAACGTCGCGCTCATGCCCGCGAAATACTAACGGACGATCACCGTCGAAACAGGCTCGTTGCCCAGAACCCTTGTATCTTGACGCACCTATTCCTTGAAACATTTGGCGGACCAAGCTTGGAAATCCTCGGTTACGAGATCGCGACATTCCTTCGTTGCGCACTCGCTGAATCGTTTCTGCAGCGCATGCGCTGTTTTGATGCAAGCCGCGTACTGCGCTTCCGATGACGACGTCACCTTCGACGAATCGGGAGTTTCCTCGGCTTTGAGGATACCCATCGTCGCGAGCATCGACAAAGCGACAAAAACAAACAATGACATGAACTTCATGCGCCCCTCCTGAATGCCCGCGTGGATCCTAGTCGGCGACCCTTGACCTTGCAATGATCCGTCACGTTGCCGCCGCGCCGTGTCGCCTCATTCGGGGGCTGCTTGACCGTGACAGCGGACCCTGCCTAAGTCTAACCGCCATTAGGCTCATCGGACCGATGGGGGAGCGGATGCGCCATTGCATGACGGGAATCGATCAATCGCGACGATTGATCGGATCGGTGACCAAGCGCTCGATCTTCGTTGCGGCGGCGGCCGTCGTTTGGTGGGTTGTGCAGGCGTTGCCGGCGCCAGCTCAGGCACCGGCTCTCCCGGCCAACCCGCAAATCCAGGTTGACTATATCCAGCCAAAGCTCAACGCGTCTGCCGCAGACAAGAATCAATTCACCGAATTCACCGCAATCTACGCATCGCTGCGTATGCGTCGGCCCCTAGAAGAGATACAAAAATTTCTGGCGCCGCTGCGGCTGCCTCGTCAGATCAAAATCCAAGTCGATTCATGCGGTGCGGCGCGCCGCCCCTATGTCTCCGGTAATCCGGTCACCATCTGCTATGAGCTAATCGATGAAATAGAGAAAATAGCAGCCGGCATCACCGGTAACGACAATCTCAAACAGACGGTAATCGTGGGTACGTTCACTCAGGCCGTTCTCCATGAACTGGCCTATGCCGTGTTCGACGTGCTGCAAGTTCCGGTTTGGGGACGCGAAGACGACGCGGCGGACAGACTTGCTGCGTTCGTCTTGTTGCAGTTCTCGGGAGATGTCGCGCACACGAGCATGGTCGGGTCGGCTGAGTTTTTCTTGCTATCCCGGAAAACGTGGACGGGCATTGCATTCGCCGCCACGGCTTCGCCGGAAGCGCAGCGTTTCTATAATTTTCTCTGTATCGCCTACGGCGGTGACAACTTGGATTTCGGCGGCTGGACGCAGGCCCCTCAGGGTCAAGATCCCCTGCTGCCTGCCTTCCGCGCCAAACAGTGCGGGTATGAATACGAGCAGGTTCGCCATGCCTTCGATTTGCGAATTATGCCCTACATAGATCCGGACCTGCTGCTGCAGGTCAAAGCCGCACAGTGGTTCCTCCCCGGCGAAATCGGCAAATGACGGGTGTCGCAATGAGTTTCTTCAGACTTGCTGCAGCACTGACAATCATGCTGGCTGTCCAAACAATTTCACTTACGCGCGCCTTGGCGGACGATTGCCTGCAAGATCCGGGTCCGAAATACCAACCGATTCAGGGCCTGACCAACGGCGGCTATCCCGTCTGCTATTTGCAGCCGAACGACACCAACAAAGCGGCGTACACCGCGCTGCAATCGAGGCATATCCTTGAAGTGTACGCTCAGTTCTTGTCACCGCTGCACTTGCCCCACCCGCTTACTCTGGTGGCGTTGAACTGCCAGCCGACTTTCAACAGCGACAGCCCATTCTACTCTTCCGGCGATCGGGCGCTCCACTTTTGCTATGAATGGTACAACGATGTGCTGAAGTACGCACCCACGGCTACGACTGCGCAAGGCGTGACGCGCACCAACGTCATCACGGGAATGTGGGCCGGCACGCTTCTGCACGAGACCGGCCACGCCATGTTCGATATGCTTGACGTTCCGGTATTCGGGCGCGAGGAGGATGCCGCAGACCAAGTGGCGGCTTTCATCGCACTGCAGTTCAACAAGGACGTGCAGCGGACGATCATCAAGGGCTTTGCTTATTTTTGGCAGATGGCGGCCCAAAGCGGCGACGACCCGCCCACGGCCACCGACCCCAATCCTCCCAAGGACGCGATGCAGCGTTGTTTCAGCGATCCGCTATGCGCGTATGCGGACGTTCACGGCACCGCAAGCCAACGCTTGTACAACACGCTTTGTCTTGGCTATGGCGGCAATCCCGACGCATTCAAGGATTTTGTCCAGATGGGTTGGTTGCCAAAAGCGCGCGCCGACGATTGCGGCCGCGAATACCGTCAGCTCGAGTTCGCGTTCATCAAGACCATTGTGCCGTTCATCGACCCGGACATGATGACGAAAGTTCGCTCCATCCAGTGGTTGCTGCCGACAGAAATGCAGTAAACAAACGTCTGCCGCCAGCGCAATATGTTGGAGGAACTGCTTCCGCCGCCCGTTTTGTCCGTCGGTCTGACCGGCCATCGCAACGTTGCAACGGACGGAGAGACGGCGGAAGCGATCGAACGCGGCATTGGCGCCGTGCTGGAAGCGCTGCAACGCGCGCTAGCGCCCGCTGTCGCGCGCGAGGCGGCATTCTTTTCGGCGGCGGCTCCGATCATGCGCCTGATAACGATGGGCGCCGAAGGCACCGATCTTCTCGGGATACGCGCGGCGGCAAGATACGAAATCAAGATAGCGACCGTCATTCCGTTCGCCTGGGACGAATACCGTAACGACTTCTCAGCTTCCGCTACGGCGGTGGCGGCGGAAATCTCGTCGCGGACCGACTCTGTGCTCGAGCTTCCGGGAAGGCGTGACGAGGGGCCCCGGGCTTACGAACGTGCGAACGACGTCATCCTTTCGAATATCGACCTTCTTCTCGCGGTCTGGAGCGGCGGCCGGGCGCACGGCCGCGCCGGGACCGGAGATGTTGTGCAAGCCGCGGTCGTCAAAGGTATTCCGATTATCGTCATCGATCCGCGATCGCCGAGCGCGCCCGCGATTCTTGCCGCTGCGCCGATCGATGATTTCGAGCCGCCGGTCGCAAGCGACCTCCCCCGCAGGTCTTGCCCGACCGATCTGATCGACTTCGTCCACGCCATTGTTAGCCCGCCGCCAAGGCGTGTGTACCGCCAGGGTCTGATCGACTTGATCGCCGAGACGCCCCGGTCCGCCAAATGGCGGTTCGAATATCCGCTTTTGCTGAAGACCCTCGGGCACCGGCCTTTGGTCAGGCGCAAACCCGCAGCTGCTGCAAAAGCCGCACGGCCGACGAATGGAGCCCCCGCGTTGGCAAATGCCAAGCCGCTGGAAATCATTGATCGCGCGCGCAAGACAATCGACAGACTCGCCGTACAATATGGGCGGCTGTTTCGCTCTAGTTCCGTCAGTCAGTATCTGGTCGTCATTCTCGGCGCGTGGATCTCCGGCGTGATCGGCCTGCTCATCCCGTCGCTGTCGGCGGCGACGATCGCCGTGCAGCTTCTGGCCAATGTGCTGGTGCTTGCCGACGCCGGGTTTCGCGCCCGGCATCGCTGGCAGGAGCGCTGGCTCGATTACCGCGTCGTCGCGGAGCGGCTGCGTTGGCTGAGCTTTCGCTACTCGTTCGGTCTTGGCGCTGGACGACTAATTCCGTTCGGCCTGCAAAAACGCAAATCATGGATCGATTGGTATTTGCAACGCACGGCACATGCACTCGGTCCGCCGCAGGGCAAGATCGATGCGGCTTCGATCACGGTTGCCGCCGATCACATGTCGGAAGTCGAGATCCCTGAGCAGATCGACTACCATCGCGGCACGTTTCGGCAGCTCGGATTGTTGGAGCGGCGCCTGTCGTTTGCGGCGCACGGCGCCTTGATCGCTTCACTGGGCGTCGCGGTGCTGCTTGCCATAGCAGCGCTGCGGGCCGGCAGCCTGGAAGCGGTCGGCTGGAAGCCTTTCGCCATCGTATTGCTCGCCGTGCTGCCGGCGACCATGACCTCGCTGAACGGGTTGCGGGTCGACGCCGATCTCACTCGATTGGTAGAACGATCGGCACAAACGATCGCGCTTTTATTTCGCCTCAGGCGCGTCATTCTTGCCGCGCCCCGCGATTACGATCACGTCGCTTCCAACATGCAGCAGCTCGCCGCGATCATGCGAAGCGAGCTGGAGGAATGGCGCTTCGTGATCGAGAGCCGCAGGTCTCGCACCGGCCGGCACCAACTAAAAAAGAAAAAGAACCTGTTTCGCGTCTTCTACGATCCGCTGAAGCCGCCAGCGGCGCGCAATTCCGATGGCGGATCGCTGCCAACTTAGCGCGCTGTCGGCTCTGCGGCGCTCAAATAGCGGTGCAGTGCCGCCACCACCTGCGCACCCTCGCCGACCGCCGCAGCGACCCGCTTGGTCGAACCCGAGCGGACGTCGCCGATGGCGAAGATGCCAGGGCAACTCGTCTCCATTCCTCGGCGGTTACCGCCGGCCTCGGGGCCGGTGAGCACGAACCCTCGGGGGTCGAGCGCCACACCGGACCCGGCAAGCCAATGAGTATTCGGATCGGCACCGATGAAGAGAAAGAGATGGCGAACGGGGCGCCGTACTTCTTCGCCTGAGCCGGCTTGACGCCAGCGGATCGCCTGCAGCATGCCGTCGGCGCCTTCGAGGCCGGTGACCTGCGTTCGCGTCAGCACTTCCACGTTGGGCAGCCCGCCGATACGATCGACGAGATAGCGCGACATATTCGCAGCCAAGTCCGGTCCGCGTACGATGAGCCAGACCTTGGCGGCTTGGCTCGCCAGATAAACGGCCGCCTGACCCGCCGAGTTGCCGGCACCAACCAAGGCTACTTCCTGGCCGCCGCAAAGCTTTCCCTCGAACGGCGAGGCCCAATAATGCACGCTCGATGACTCGAAAATGTCCAAGTCCGTCACGTCAAGCCGGCGGTATCGCGCGCCGCTCGCGATGACAACCGCGCGGGCGCGGGCGCACTCGCCGTTGGCTAGTTTCAAGACGAAATGACCCGGACTGGAAATCGGCGCCATTTCAAAATTCACCACCTCGTCCGGAATCGCCATTTCGACCCCGAATTTCTGCGCCTGATTGTAGGCGCGCGCCATCAATGCATTGCCGCTGATACCCGTCGGGAAGCCAAGATAATTCTCGATCCTCGCCGAAGCACCGGCTTGGCCGCCTCTGGCGCGGCAGTCGAGCACAAGAACCGAAAGCCCTTCCGATGCTGCATAAACGGCGGCGGCAAGGCCCGCCGGCCCGGCCCCGACGATAACCACGTCATGGACGCGATCCGGATCGATCGGTCCTACCAGGCCTAG
>JBEKSB010000109.1:0-15272 GCA_049517455.1 Xanthobacteraceae bacterium | reverse complement strand
GTCAGCTCGCCGGAGACCGGCGCGCACTCGAAGCCGGCGACCTGCTGGAAGTAGGTGAACTGGGAAACCTCCATGCCGTCGCACCAGCACTCCCAGCCGAGCCCCCAGGCGCCGAGCGTCGGACTCTCCCAATCGTCCTCGACGAAGCGGATGTCGTGGATTTTCGGGTCGATGCCGATCGTGTAGAGCGATTTCAGATAAAGCTCCTGCAGATCGTCGGGCGACGGCTTCAGGATCACCTGAAGCTGGTAGTAATGCTGCAAGCGGTTGGGATTCTCGCCGTAGCGGCCGTCCTTCGGCCGGCGCGAGGGTTGCACATAGGCTGCGTTCCACGGCTTCGGCCCGAGCGCGCGCAAAGTGGTCGCCGGATGAAAGGTGCCGGCGCCGACCTCCATGTCGTAGGGCTGCAGGATGACGCAGCCCCAATCCGCCCAGTAGCGTTGCAATGCCAGGATGAGCCCCTGGAATGAGCGCTCGGGGCGCATGTGCGGCGGCAAATCGTCGTTCATGCGACGTTGTTGGTGGAACGCCCGCTTGCGGTCAAGTCTCGCGGCTCAACCCGGCCGGTACTCGCCCGAATCCGGATCGCGCCGCAATGTCGGCAGCGCGTCGCGATCGACCGGCTCGGCTACGGAGCGTGCGCGCCCGTCGTCGAGACCTGCGTTCACGCGCTGCACCTCCTTGACGCACCAGCGCACCAAGGCCGCCGCTCCCAATAGTCCGAGCGCCAAGGCGAATACCGGCGGCATCCCAGCCTCCTGTTAAAGCCCGTAGCGAGCCCACAAGGCGCGTGCTTCGAGCGCCGAAATTATGTCTTCGGCAAGGCCGGCGGGTATGAACGCACCACCGTTGACGCCCGACACGCGCCGGCCGAACAGCCTGCGTTCGGCGGAAATGAGCGGCGTTACGACTTTGTCGCCGAAACGCGCGCGCAAGGTATTGCGCAATTCGCCGACGCCATCGACGAGGCCGAGTGTCAGGGCCCGCCGTCCGGTCCAATATTCGCCGGAGAACAAGCTTTCTTCCGGACCATTGAGCTTGCCGCCGCGCCGCGACTTCACCAGCGCGATGAAATCGTCGTGGATTTCCCGCTGCAGCTGTTTCAGCCGCTCGACGTCGCCGGGACTCTCCGGTAGGAACGGGTCGAGCATCGCCTTGTGTTCGCCCGAGGTATAGAGTCGGCGCTCGATGCCGATCTTGGCGATTAGCTTGTCGAAGCCGAACGAGCCGCCGACGACGCCGATCGAACCGACAATCGAATAAGGATCGGCGATAATCTCGTCGGCAGCACAGGCGATCATGTAACCGCCCGAGGCCGCGGCATCTTCCACGAACGCGATCACCGTGCGTTTCTTCTCCTCTGCCAACTCGCGGATGCGGCGGAAGATCAGGTGCGACTGCGTTGGCGATCCGCCCGGCGAGTTGATGACGAGCGCGACAGCGGCGGCGTTGCCGAAGGCGAAGGCGCGGTCGAGCGCGCGCGCAATCCCGGCCATGCTGAGACCGGGGCGCAGCGGCGTCGAAAAGCCGATGACGCCTGAGAGCCGCACCACCGGCACCACTGGCCGGTCGCCGCGAAAGCGCTCGGGAAGGCAGCGGCGCAAAGCCGCCACCGCGCCGGTCCACGTTTCTCTCACGCGTTCACCTGTCCACACTTCGGTCATCGAATCCACATAGGCAGTGCTTACCGTCGGCTCAAGTAACCATTTGTTAACCGGCTGGAACGTTACTTGCTTGAAGCGCTAACGCCGGACCGAATGGACGCGCAATGAAAATATACGTGCTCCTGATGCTGATCAGCGTCATCGTCGGCTTTTCCTATCTTCCCGGCCGACGCCAATCCAAAGCGGCAGCGCCCGTCTCACCCGATTCAGTTCCTGCCAATGCCTAATAGCTGAGCGGCAGCCGCAGTTTTAGTCTCGACTGTTCGTCTTAGGCTAAAGGAAGCAAAGCTCCTTCGCGCAGCACGGCTTCCGCTTCCGCGGTCGGACGTCCCTCATCATCGGCGAGAAAAAACCCCGGTAACAGCGAGAGCGGCGCGCGGCCTGCTTTGACGCCGCGCACCAGCACCCGGATCGCCGTTGCGTCCGGCTTGGCGTAGACCGGCAACACAGTGACCGCTCCGAAGTCGGCAGCTAGAGCCGCAAGCACCGCGTCCAGACCGTCCGCCCGCCAGATCAACGTGACAATACCCGCGTGACGAAGAAGCCGAGCCGCCGTTCGCATCCATTGGGCAAGTGTGTCGTGAGCCGCGGCATGCGCGAGGCGGCGGCCGCGATCGGGCGAAGGATTCTGCGGCGCATTGAACGGCGGATTCATCAACACATGATCCGCCGTACCGGGCGCCAATCCGGCTGCAGCGAACGCGGTTGGCGCCGCCGCAACGTCGAGGCACACAATGCGCACGCGTTCGGCAAGACCATTGCGCGCGGCGTTCTCGCCCGCCAGCGCCGCCAGCGCCGGGTCTATCTCAACCAACGTCATGGCAAGACCCTCGATGCGGCTGGCGACCGCCAGTCCCGCCGCGCCCACGCCGGCGCCGAGATCGACCACGCGATCGCCCTGCCGCGCCGAACTCGCGGCTGCAAGCAAAATGGCGTCATGGCCGACGCGGTGACCCTTGAGCGGCTGGCGCAGTACGAGCCGGCCGCCGAGGATGGCGTCCTCGCTCAGGCGCGCCCGTTCAGCGGCCATCGCGGCGAATCTCGTTGGCAAAGCCGGCATCTTCGAGCAGCCGGCGCGCGACATCGAGTTCGTCCTCACCGACCAGAATGCGGCGCGGAAAGATGCCTATCGAGCCTTCCAGGACGCTCATGTTCTGATCGACCACCATGTGATGGATATGGGCGCCCTTGAGCAGCGCCTCGATCGCCGAAATCAACACCGCGTCGTTGGTGCGAACAAGCTCGCGCACGTTTTAGCTCCGGCGCCGGTCTTCACCCGGCGCGCGCAAGGCGAGATAGGCGATAAGCTTGAATTCGCGCCGGCCTCGCGTGACGGTGTCGAGAATCAACCCGACCGCAATCGACAGAAAGGCGAGCAGCATCAGGCCGGTCGAGAGCACCGCCGTGGGCAGGCGCGGAACCAGACCTTCTTGCACGTAAGTAATAAAGATCGGAATGGCCAGGCCGATCGACATAATGCCAAGCGCGGCACCGAAAGCGCCGAACAGCGAGAGCGGCCGCTCGGCGCGGTAAAGCTTTAGAACCGTCCAGAGAATGCGAAAGCCGTCGCTCCAGGTCGAGAGCTTCGACGCCGATCCGCTCACCCGCGAGTAATACGGAGTCGCGATCTCGCCGACCGGCAATTCCAGTTCGAGCGCGTGAACAGTCAGCTCGGTCTCGACTTCGAAGCCGCCGGAAAGAATCGGAAACGATTTCACGAAGCGGCGGGAAAACGCCCGATAGCCGGACAAGATATCGGTAAACGAGCGCCCGAACATGTGGGCGACGAAACGGGTGAGGAGCATATTGCCGGTGCGATGGCCGCGGCGATAGGCGGCCTCGTCGCGATCGATGCGAGTGGCGACCACCATGTCGAGCCGCTCTTCAACGAGCTTACCAACCATCGCCGGTGCGCTCGGCGCGTCGTAGGTCGCGTCACCATCAACCAGCACGTAGACGTCGGCTTCCACGTCATTGAACATCCGCCGCACCACGTGGCCCTTGCCCTGATAGGTTTCGCGGCGGACCACGGCGCCTGCCGCCCGCGCCGCTGCAACGGTGCCGTCAGTGGAATTGTTGTCATAAACGTACACCGTCGCGTCGGGCATCGCCGCACGAAAATCGGCAATAACCTTGGCAATGGCCTGTTCCTCATTGTAACACGGCACCAGAACCGCCACCTGATGCCGGGTTCCGGTCACGTTTCCCACAAGACGTTCGTCGCTCGACATCGCCCCTTTTTGGCCCCTCTTGATCGTTCTTGGCCCTCTCGGCCGCCCCGTCGAATGGCGTGATCGCGCTGGCGGAACAGGCGCAAGCGCCGGCGTTTAATAGGTGCGACTGCCGGCGCACTTGCCCCTTCATCATAGCGTTTCTATGCTCGCACGTCCTGCACGGAGAAAATTACGTGGCTGTCGTTGTCCCCTTCGAAAGTCCCGGCAAACCCTCGATTGACCCTTTAGTCGACCTGGTGATCGCCGATATGGAGCGCGTCAATGGCGTCATTCTTGCGCGCACGGGTTCCGAGGTGACGATGATCCCGGAGGTCGCTAACCACCTCATCAATTCCGGCGGCAAGCGGCTGCGGCCGATGCTCACGCTCGCTTTGGCGCGGCTCACCGGCTACGCCGGCGACGGCCATATCAAGCTCGCCGCCGCTGTCGAATTCATGCATACGGCAACGCTCCTGCACGACGACGTGGTCGACGAGAGCGAGCTGCGGCGCGGACGGCTCGCGGCCCGCATGCTCTGGGGTAACGAGGCGAGCGTGCTGGTGGGGGATTTCCTGCTCGGCCAAGCGTTCAAGATGATGGTCGAGGTCGGCAGCCTCAAAGCTCTTGAAATTCTTTCCTCAGCTGCCGCCGTGATCGCCGAAGGCGAAGTCATGCAGCTCGCCGTCGCCAAGAACACGGCGACGACGGAGGACGAATACATCGCTGTCATCCGCGCCAAAACGGCGGAGCTGTTCGCGGCGGCTTGCGAAATTGGGCCGGCACTCTCCGCGCGGCAGAAAGCCGAACAGGCCGCCTGCCGGTCGTTCGGCATGAATCTCGGCATCACCTTCCAGCTCGTCGATGACGTGCTCGACTATGGCGGCGCGGCCGCAAAACTCGGCAAGAATGTCGGCGACGATTTTCGCGAGGGAAAGATCACGCTGCCGGTCGTGCTCGCCTTCCGCCGCGGCGGCGACGCCGAACGCGAATTCTGGCGGCGCACGCTCGAACGCGGCGAAGCGACCGATGCCGATCTCGAACATGCCATCGGATTGATGATCAAGCATCGCGCGCTCGAGGACACGATCGGACGCGCATACCATTACGGCGCTATTGCCCGCGACGCGCTGGCGCTGTTTCCCGATTCGCAGATGAAATCGGCGCTCGCCGAAACGGTCGATTTCTGCATCACACGAACGCACTAATCGTTACGGCCCACCGCCCAGCGCACCCGCCTGCACCCACCAATTCGGAAATTTGGCGCACAGGATTTTCGCCGCTTCGTGCGCCGCGGCTGCGGTGGCAAACAGAGCGAAGCAGCTCGCGCCCGAGCCGGACATCCGGGCCAGGCTGCAGCCGGGAAGCCCACGCAACGCGCTTAGAACGTCGGCGATGACCGGTTTAAGCGCGATTGCGGGATCCTCCAGATCGTTCGCCTGCATCGCAAGAAGATCCAAAAGTTCATCGCGGCTCGTCAATTTTGCAATCGCGGCAAGGTCGAGCGCGGCCGGAAGCGCCTCGGCCGGCTTCCATCCGGCAAAGACCGCCTTCGTCGCCAGCGCCACGCCGGGATTGACCAGCACCGCCGGCAATTGCGGCAGGGAAAGCGGCGTCGAGAGCACCTCGCCAATGCCGCGCATGATGCGTGGGCGGGGATCGAGGCAGACCGGCACATCCGCGCCGGTCACGCGCGCCGCCGCGTAGATATCCGGATCGTCCCGCGCTATTCCATTTGCATCGGCAATGAGCCGCAGCGCTGCGGCCGCATCAGCCGAACCGCCGCCGAGTCCCGCCGCAACCGGCAAAAGCTTTTCGAGGCTAAAAGCGCCGAGGACGATTTCTGGCCGGCGCGCGGCCAGCGCCCGCGCTGCCTTGAGCACGAGATTGTCGTCGCCCTCGCCCGCCGCCGCCGCGCTCGGCCCGTGCAGCGTCAGCGTCAGATCGCCACCGCGCGAAAAACTCAGGCGGTCACCGAAGTCGGCGAACGCCACCAAGCTTTCAATCTCGTGATAGCCGTCGTGGCGGCGGCGAAGGACGCGCAATGTCAGATTGACTTTGGCCGGCGCGTTTTCGACCGGCGGTGCGGGCAAAGACACCCCTCACCCGCCGCTGCCGGCCTTTTTCGTCTTGGCCGCGTCGGCCGCTGAAGATGTGTCGTCGGGCAGCCCGGATTTGAGCTTTTCCTCGATCTTCGGCAGATCTTCCGGCTCGGGCTTTAAGTCCTTGGCGTGCGACCACTGGAAGCGCGCCTCCAATACCCGGCCCACCCGCCAATAGGCATCGCCGAGGTGATCGTTGATGGTCGGGTCTTCGGGCTTGAGCTCGACGGCGCGATCGAGGTCCTTCACCGCTTCATCGTAATTGCCGATGCGGAAATTGGCCCAGCCGAGCGAGTCGACGATGTAGCCGTCGTCCGGCCGCTGCTCGACGGCGCGGCGGATCATGTTCATGCCTTGGTCGAGATTGACGCCCTGGTCGATCCACGAATAGCCGAGGTAGTTAAGCACCAGCGGCTGATCGGGATAAAGTTCGAGCGCTTTTTTCAAATCGGCCTCGGCGAGCGGCCATTGCTTGGAGCGCTCGTGGCAGATGCCGCGGAAGTAGAACACCACCCAATTCACCTTCTCCGGCACCGGCACATTGGCGATCGCCTTGCCGTAGACATTGGCGCACTCTGCGAAATCCTTGCGGCCGCGCAGGATGTTGGCGAGCGCCAGGATCGCCTCGGTATCCTTCGGATGTTCGGCGACGAGACGTTCGAGCCGCTTCTTGGCCTCCTCGGTGCGATCGAGCGTATCGAGGTCGGATGCGATCTGGATTTCGGCATTGCGGTGAAGCGGCGACGACGGCGGAATCCGGTCGTAGACCTTGATCGCGAGTTCGGGCTTCTTGAGCGACTCGTAGAGGTCCGCAAGCGACAACAGCGCCATCGTGTGCGTCGGCTCGAGATAAAGCGCAAGCTGCAGATAGATGAGCGCCAAATCCTCGCCGCCGCGGCGTCCAATCGAAGCGCCAAGTCCATAAAGCGCTTCGGCGGCGCCGGCCTGCGGCGAATCCGCAAGCACCGGCAATTTTTCGCCGGCCGTTATTTCCTTCATCTCTTCCACGATCACCGGATGATCGGGCACCGCTTTGTTGAAGTCCTGATAGACCTTAAGTGCGTCGTCCTTGGTGCCGGCGCGCGAAAGGTAGCGTCCATAGGCCTCAACGGTACGTACCGCCACCGGATCGGCTTTGTAGGTCCGCTCGTAACGCTTCCCGGCGTCCTTTTTGTTGTTGGCAACGTCGAGGATGAGACCAGCGTGCAGGTCCTTGAAGATGGCGTACCAATCAGGTCCGGCGAGGCGGTCCAGCGTGTCGACCGCGGCGCGCGTGTCGCCTGCGCCGGAGAGCGCCCACGCCGAGAGCAGCGTCGCCGTCAGATCGGTAACCGGCCCACGCACCGATTGCGCGAAATTCTGCCGGGCGAGGCCGTATTGCTTCTGCTTGAGCGCCCGCACGCCGATCACCAGCCGCGCAATGCGATCGCTGCGATCAAGCTGGATCAGCCGGTCGGCAAGCCGGCCGGCCTCGTCGATATCGCCGTCGGTGAGAACGGAAAGGAAAGCGCGGCTGAGCAGATCGGCATTGCGGGGATCGGCTTTGAGCACATTGAGGTAATAGGCGGCTGCGGTGGTGGAATCGCGCTCGATGCCGGCATGCCGCGCGGCCAGGTAACTGCCGGAGGCCGTGGCGTGCACAAGGTCCTGCGTTGTCGGCGTCTCCGCGGCGAACGCTGGTTGCAAGCTGAAGAGGACAACGGCGCTAACGATGGCGGCGTGCCGGGGCAGCAGCGAATGAGTCACGATATCTCCATTGGCGAACTTAATGTCGGCATACAGGGAATCAGCGCCGGATACCGTTGCGCGGGCCTGCGAATGACCCCTTTTGCCATATCCCCGCAAGAACGTAAGGCCTTAGGCCCGAAGGGAGGCAAAATCGCGGCAGTCGTAGTGGGTTTATTCGACGCAAGTACCGCCGTTCCCGTCGTGATCACATATTCGGATAATTCGGCCCGCCGCCGCCTTCGGGCGGCACCCAATTGATGTTCTGGTTCGGGTCCTTGATGTCGCAGGTTTTGCAGTGGACGCAATTCTGCGCGTTGATCACGTAACGCGGGTTGCCCGCTTCCTCGACCCATTCGTAGACGCCTGCGGGGCAATAGCGCGCCGACGGCCCGGCATAGACATCGTGCTCGGATGATTTTTGCAGAGCGCTGTCGCGCACGATGAGGTGTGCCGGCTGATCTTCCTCGTGATTGGTGTTGGACAGATAGACCGAGGAGAGCCGGTCAAAGGTGAGCTTGCCGTCTGGTTTCGGATAGGTAATGCGCCGGGAGTTCGCCGCCGGCTTGAGCGTCGCGAAATCGGGCTTGCCGTGGCCGAGCGTACCGATCAGCGAGAAGCCGAGCGTGTTGGTCCACATGTCCATCGCGCCGAGCGCGACACCGGCGACGGTTCCGAGTTTTGACCAAAGCGGCTTGGCGTTGCGAACCCGCCAGAGATCGTGTCCGATCGGCGAGCCGCGCCACGCCGCCTCGTAGCTTAAAAGCTCGTCATGCGCGCGCCCCGCTGCGAGCGCGGCGGCCACGTGCTCGGCCGCGAGCATGCCGGAAAGAATCGCGTTGTGGCTGCCCTTGATGCGCGGCAAATTCATGAAGCCCGCGCCGCATCCGATCAATGCGCCGCCGGGGAAGACGAGGTTCGGCACCGACTGCCAGCCGCCTTCGGTAATGGCGCGGGCGCCGTAGCAAATCCGCTTGCCGCCGGCGAAGGTGTCGCGCACCAGCGGATGCGTCTTGAAACGCTGGAACTCTTCGAATGGCGAGAGATAAGGATTCTCGTAATTGAGGTGGACGACAAAGCCGACTGCCACGAGGTTGTCGCCGAAGTGATAGAGGAACGATCCGCCGCCTGTGCGGTTGCTGAGCGGCCAGCCCATCGTGTGCTGGACTAGGCCGCTACGAAAATTCTCCGGCGCGACCTGCCACAGCTCCTTCAGGCCGATGCCGAATTTCTGCGGTTGACGGTCCTGCGAAAGCCCAAAGCGCTCAATCAGCACCTTGGATAGGCTGCCGCGCGCGCCCTCGGCGAACAACGTGTACTTGGCGCGCAGTTCCATGCCGCGGGTGAAACTCGCCTTGGAGTGTCCGTCCTTGCCGACGCCCATATCGCCGGTGGCGATGCCGGCGACCGCGCCGTTCTCGAACAGCATCTCGGCAGCGGCAAAGCCCGGGTAGATTTCGACGCCGAGCGCCTCCGCCTTTTGCGCGAGGGAGCGGCAAACGTCGCCGAGCGAGACGATGAAATTGCCGTGATTGCTCATGAGCGGCGGCATCAACAGGTTCGGTACCCGCAGCGCACCGGCGGGTCCGAGTAGGTAAAAGCGGTCGGAGCTGACAGCCGTCCGAACCGGCGTCTCGTCGCCGCGCCATTCCGGGATGAGACGATCGAGGCCGATCGGATCGATCACCGCGCCGGAGAGAATATGCGCGCCGACCTCAGAGCCCTTTTCGACGACGACGACGGATGTTTCCGGCGCGATCTGCTTGAGCTTTATTGCCGCGGCGAGCCCGGCCGGCCCGGCGCCGACGATGGCGACGTCGAACTCCATCGCTTCGCGGGCGGGAAGGTCGGTTGCGTTCATGGCCTACTCCATAATCCGCGCCAAAGGCAGTATTTCATGCTTTCTCCCTCGCATAGACTCAAGTCATCGTCCATAAATCCCCGTCGGCCATGAATTCCACAGACAGAAGCGCCCGAGAGCTTATCTCCTTCTACCTCGATGCCGGGGTTGATGCCCTGCTCGGCGAGGAAGCGATCGATCGCTTCGCTGATCAGCAGGCTCCCCCTGCGCCATCCGTTGCCGCTCGACCTTCCTCCCCATCTCTCCCCCGCAAAGAGAGCAATATCACCAGCACGGCGGCCGCGAGCATTCCTCCCCCACCGCCCTCGCCTGAGGCCGCCGTCATGTCGGCGCGCGCGGCCGCCAAGAACGCCGAGAGCCTTGAGGCATTGCGCGTGCTGCTCGGATCCTTTGAAGGCTGCATGTTGCGCACGACGGCAACTCAACTCGTTTTCGCCGACGGCAATCCAAAATCGCGCGTCATGTTCGTCGGCGAGGCGCCGGGGCGGGACGAGGACATCGCCGGCGTGCCCTTCGTCGGCCGTTCGGGAAAATTGCTCGACCTTATGATGGGAGCGATCGGGCTTGATCGCACACAAGCCTATATCGCCAACATCGTACCCTGGCGGCCACCCGGCAACCGCACGCCGACGCCGCACGAGAGCGCCATCTGCCTGCCATTCGTCCTGCGGCAGATCGAACTCGCCGATCCCGATATTCTCATTTGTCTCGGACAGCCGTCGACGCAAACGCTGCTCGGAACCAAGGAAGGCATCACGCGGACGCGCGGGCGCTGGTTCAAGTTCGACACCGGCAGCCGCCAGATTCGCGCGCTGGCGACCTACCATCCCGCCTTCCTCCTGCGCAGCCCGCTGCAGAAGCGGCTGGCCTGGCGCGATTTTCTAGCGCTGAAGAAGGCGTTGGCCGGATAGCGCGACCGCTTGGCGCAGGACGCCCGTCATCACCTCCCCAAGCGGCGCGAAACGCCATATAATTATAGCCGGTCGCCGACGGAGTTCATGACATGGAACTCGATCCAATTCTGCTGGCGCGCCTGCAATTCGCCTTCACCGTCTCATTCCACATCATTTTTCCGACCTTCACGATCGGAGTGGCGGCCTATCTCGCCACGCTCGAAGTGTTGTGGGGATGGACCGGGGCCGAGCGTTACAAGCGACTAGCCGCGTTCTGGACCAAAATCTTCGCCGTGTCGTTCGCAATGGGCGTCGTTTCCGGCATCGTCCTTTCCTATCAGTTCGGCACCAACTGGAGCCGTTTCTCCGCGACCGTCGGTAATGTCGTCGGTCCCTTGATCGGCTACGAGGTTTTCACCGCGTTTTTTCTCGAGGCGACGTTTCTCTCGGTGCTGCTATTCGGCGGCGATCGCGTGCCGCGCTGGCTCCACGTGTTCTCAGGCGTGGCGGTCGCCGTCGGCACTGCGCTCTCCGCATTCTGGATCCTTTCCGCCAACAGCTGGATGCAGACACCGGTCGGTTACACGATGCAAAGCGGCGTCGCTTATCCCGCCGATTGGTTCGCGATCGTCTTCAATCCGAGCTTTCCGTACCGGCTCGCGCACATGCTCAACGCCTCGCTGCTGACCGGCGGCTTCGTCGTGCTCGCGGTCGGCGCGCGCTATCTGTTGGCCAATCGCCACGTCGAGGAATCGCACACCATGCTGCGCATGGCGATCTTGCTGACCGCAGTGCTCGCGCCGCTGCAGCTCATCATCGGCGATCAGCACGGTCTCAACACGCTCGCGCATCAGCCGACCAAAGTCGCCGCCATGGAGGCGCACTGGGACGGCAGCCGGCCAGGCGATTTCGAAATCTTCGCCTGGCCGGACGAGAAGACCGAAAGCAACTTGTTTTCCATCTCGATCCCGCACGGCTCCTCGCTCGTCCTCACGCATGAATGGAACGGCCTGTTTCCGGGCTTGAAGGACGTAGCGCCGCAAGATCGGCCGCCGCTGAAGAACGTGTTTTTCGGCTTCCGCATCATGCTGGCGATCGGCTTTTACATGATCGCCGCGGCATTGTTCGGCGCCTTGCTTTGGTGGCGCGGACGGCTGTTCGAGACGCGCTGGTATTTGAAAATCATCGCCAACACCTGGTGGGTCGGCTTTGTTGCGGTCATCGCCGGTTGGGTGGTGACAGAAAGCGGCCGGCAGCCGTGGATCGTGCAGGGGGTGATGCGCACTGCCGATGCGATTTCCCCGGTGCCGGCCGGCAGCATTCTCACCACGCTTATCCTCTTCGTTCTGGTCTATCTCACGGTGTTCTCGTTCGGCGCCTATTTCATTAGCCGGCTGATTACGCGGGGCATGGTGGCGGCCGAGCATCCAGAGAAAACGCAGCGACTCGCCACCGGCCATCCGACTTTCGAGAGCTGAGGACCAAGTCATGGATGTCGCAACTTTGCTTCCGCTCATCTGGGCCGTCCTCATCGGTGTCGCCGTCGTTTTCTACGTCATCCTCGACGGCTTCGACCTCGGCATCGGCATGTTGTTCCCTTTCGCCAAGGATGATGCCGAACGCGACCGCATGCTGAGCGCGATCGCGCCGTTCTGGGACGGCAACGAGACTTGGCTCGTTCTCGGCGGCGGCGGTCTGCTCGTAGCCTTCCCCCGCGCCTACGCGATCATCATGCCGGCCTTCTATCTTCCGGTCATGGTGATGCTGCTGGCGCTGGTGTTTCGCGGCGTCACCTTCGAGTTTCGCGCCATGGCGCAACGGAAGCCGTTCTGGAATGTCGTATTCGCCGCCGGCTCGACCATCGCCGGCTTCTGCCAGGGACTCATCCTTGGCGGGCTCGTTCAAGGAATCGATATTGCCGACGGCGCCTTCGTCGGCGGGCCGTTTGACTGGGCGACGCCGTTCGGTCTCGTCTGCGGGCTCGGTGTCGTTGCGGGCTATGGGCTTCTCGGCGCAACCTGGCTGATGATGAAAACAGGCGGCGACATGGCGCGCCGCGCCGCCACCAAGGCCAAGGTTCTGCTCCTCGCGGTACTGGTCTTCATGGCGGCGGTCAGCATCTTCACGCCGCTCGAATTCCCGCGCATCTCGGAACGCTGGTTCGTCCTGCCGAACCTTTATTTTCTGTCACCGGTGCCGATCCTCACGGCACTGGTTGCGTTCGCCGCATGGCGCTTTATCGCAGCACAGCGCGAAGTGACGCCGTTCCTCGCCGCAGTCGCGCTCTTCTTGCTCGGTTATCTCGGCCTTGTGATCTCGACCTTTCCCTATATCGTTCCGCCGGATCTGACGATCTGGGATGCCGCAGCGTCCCCATCGAGCCAGACCTTCATGCTCATCGGCACGTTGGTGTTGCTGCCGTTCGTCCTCGGCTACACCGCGCTGACCTACTGGCTGTTTCGCGGCAAGGTCGGCGAGAGCGCCGCGTATCATTGAGCATAATCCTGAAAAGTGGACATCGGTTTTTCGGATAAGATCATGCTCGACTAAAACTAGTGCGGCGCTGTCGACCCTGATGCGGGCGCCGGCCTGATGACGCCCCATCCGATCAGCAACGGCGGCAGCGTGCCGCGCACCGGCCGGGCGAAACTGTGCGGCACCTCGGGAACAAGATCGGGAAAATGCGCCTTGATCTCGGGCGGCGGCGCCGGATCGGTGTCGGCCGCCCACCAGACGACGACGGCACCCTTTTCGCGGATTGTTTCGGCGCTGACCCAGGGCGAGTGCGCGGCATCGGAGTCGAAATAAACGCTGGGACGGCTCGGCGCCGCGAGCGCCACCAGCTCCGCAATGCGAGCGTCGCCGCTGACGACTGCGAGCGGATGCCCGGTCCGGCGCGCGAAGCTTTCGGCGAAGAAGCGGCCCATGGCGCCGGCGGGCTGTGCGACATTGAGCTCGGTGCCGGTCGTCCACGGCAAAACCGCGATCACGATGGGCACGAAGATCGCCGGCACCAGTAAGAGGCCGACCCAGGCCAAACCGAGAATGCGCTGATGGTGAAGCTCGATGCGGTCGCCGGCGGAGACGACAATGCCGAGCCCGGACAGGACGAGTAGCGGCGCAGTACCGCCGATCGGCAGGCGATACCCGGCCAGCACCGCGACGATGGTCGCCAGCAGAGCAAACGTCTTCACGAAAGTCACCGCGAAGGGAGCGGCAGGCGTGCGCAAGATGGCGGGTGCGGGGCCAACGCGCAGTCGCGGCCTGCCGCTCGCCAGCACCACGAGAACGGCAAGGCCGGCATGGGCGAGGACGAGCGCGCCGAGAAGCCGCAGCCAGACCGTCGTATTCGCGCCGGCAATGCCGGCGCCGCGCAACCGTTCGAACGCCGGCGTGAAAATGACGCCGGCGCGTTCAAGTAAGAGAAAATGCACGAACAACACCGCAATAAGCACGGCTGCCGCGATCCACGCCTCGAATATGTCGGCCGTCGCGCGCCCGCGCTCTGTCATCGCCGTGAACAAGACAAGCGCGCCCAGAAGGATCAGCGCCGCGTCGGACGTAATGAGCAGGAGCGACGCCGCACCGGCGAGCGCATACCAGTATTGGCGGCGCCCTTCCCCGACAGCGCGCCAATAGAACAATAACACCGCGGCCCAGAGCGCCATGGCCAATATCGGCGGCCCGAAATTCGCGGTCGGCACTGCGAACACGAAGATGCCCACCATGAGCAGCACCGCCATCGCGGCATGGGTAGCACCGACGATCGCGCGGCCAAGCGCGAACACCGACCAGTAGGTCGCGATGACGCAGATCTGCGACAGCGCATAAACGCCGAACAGGCCAGCGACGCGAAACGCGACCTCCGCCAGCCAATATGCGAGCGGGGGGCCGAAATCACCTTCGAGCGGAAATTCGCGGCCGATGGCGAGCACCCGTGCGAGTTCACTCGGCGGCGCGGAATAGAACACCATCGGCACGGCGATCCACACCGCCGCCCGAGCCAGCGTCGCCAGCCAGAACACCAGCAGCGGACGCGAACGCAGTCCTTCAATATAGAGGGGTACGTAAAACATCGGGCCCCGCGCGATACAATTCGCAACTCATCGCCGAGATTTGTCGGCGAAGTCCGGTCCCCGATCCAGGTCTTACCCGAACGGCGTGCGTATACGGCGCGGCAACTACAGAGGCAATACGCCGGCGGCGAGCTCGTCTGCCTCGGCACCCAATTCGCCCAAAGCGATTGCCACGGGCGAGAACGACCGGCGGTGATGGATCGTCGGACCGAGCCGGTCGAGCGCGGCAAAGTGCTCGGGCACGCTGTAGCCCATGTGGCGCTCGAAGCCATAGCCGGGATGTGCGGCGCCGAGACAGGTCATGAGACGATCACGTGTCACCTTGGCGACAATCGAGGCTGCGGCGATCGATGCTACCAGCCCGTCACCGCCGATGACGGCCTCACAGTCGCAGCCGGCATCGATGCGGTCGCGACCGTCGACGAACACGAGCCGCGGTTTTATGGGAAGCGAGGCGACCGCGCGCGCCAAAGCCCAAAGTGACGCACGCAAAATGTTGTCGCGGTCGATACGGGCCGGCGGCGCCATGGCGACCGCAACCTGCGCCCGCGCGCAGATGCGCTCGTAGAGCACTTCGCGCCGTTCCGGCGTAAGCCTTTTTGAATCATCCAGGCCGCGGGGGATATTGTCGGGATCGAGAATGACGGCTGCTGCGACAACCGGCCCGGCAAGCGGGCCGCGGCCGGCTTCGTCGCAGCCGGCAACCGGCCAAATGCCGCGTTTGAGCGCCGCGCGCTCGCG
>JBEKSB010000108.1:0-13997 GCA_049517455.1 Xanthobacteraceae bacterium | reverse complement strand
TGGGCGCGGGCGGCGCGGGCTCCTCGCTGCGCGCCGGACGCCATGCGGCGCACACAACAAGAATAAAGAAGAGGCAAGCCGCTCCGGCATGCAGGAGCTTGCTCATGACAGGCTCATGATCCGCGGTTCCCGCCACACGCCGACACTATAATGGCTGGTCGATGCCTATAGCGAGCTTCGTCTGGCTTGTTCGCGCGCCGCCGCCGTTGCGGATTGCCGCGGTGGCGCGCGCCGAATCCGGAACTTATCGGGCGCGCACTTGTGCGGGACCCGCTCCTGTCGTACCAAAAAGGCGAGCGGGGTGCAGTCAAGTGACGTATTTTTCAGTGCGTAATGTTATGGCTGTTTGCGGCGCGCTTTTCGTGCTTGCGCTCGCCTTCCTTGTCCTGGCCGAGGGTCGCGAAGCCGGCGAAATGCTGAACGCCTTCCGGTCGCAGTCGCTCGTATCCAAGCTCGCCTGGGCCGTCATCGTACTGGTGCCGCTCATCCTTGTTCCGGCCGCGGTCTGGCTGGGCGAGACGCTGGTGCGGCAGCGCCAGGCGGCACACGCTCTCGAACTACGGCTCGACGGCGTAAGGCAAGGCGTCAAGACGCTGGTGAAGTCGCAGGTCGAGGCCGAAGCGGCCGTGCATCATCTGGCCCGCACCGATCCGGAAGACGCGATGAGCGCGATGAAGCAGCGGCTCACCGAGGCCGAGCGCTTCGCGCAAATCCAGACGGGCCGCAACGAGATCGGCGATCTCAGCTCGCGGGTCGAGGAGATCCGCGCGCAGCAGCAGGCTCTACAGGCGCGGCTCGCGCCGGTTCTGGAGAAAAGGCGCTCGATCGATCAGCTTTTCACCGAGCTCGATAGCCGGCAGAACGATATCGAGCACACGCTTGCCGAGATCTCCGGCGGGAACGATGCCGTCGCTCTCGATATCAGCTTGAAAAAGATGATGGAGTTCGTCAGGCAGAGTCACGAACGCTGCGACGATATCGAGCGCGCATCGAAAGTGATCGCCGGCCTGCATGAGGACTTCGCCGAGCTGCAAACCAGGCTTGCGCCCTTCGCGGCGCCGGATGACGGCATCGTCAAGCGCGTCAAAGAGTTGAGCGCGACGCGCGACCGGCTCGCGCAAGACGTCGGCTCGCTTGAGCAGACGCCGCAAGGGACACTGGCCGCGCGCGTGCAAAAATTTGCCGAAGATCGGAACCTGCTGGACGATCGGCTGTCGCAGCTCGATGCGCAATTTTCCAAGCTGGCAACGCTGCGTGGCGATATTGCCTCGCTGTCTACGCACTTCGACCACGCGCTCGACGCGCTCGCGGATCCAAAGGTGGAGGTTGGCGCGGCGGATATCGACGCCCGCATCGAGGAGCTTGCGACCTTCATCGAGGCGACGCAGGCGCATCTCGACGAGATCGAGCGCCGCGCCGGCGCGTTCGGCCAGCTCAAGACGAAGCTCGGCGAGCTGCAATCGCGGCTCCTGCCGCTGGAAGCCGATCAAGGCGGCGTGGTGACGCTCATCGAGGAGTTGCGGCAGATTCGCGACCGGCTGTTCGCCAAGATCAGGCAGATCGACGAGGATGAAGATGGCGGCCTAGCCGAACGTGTCAAGAAATTCAGCGAGACCAAGCGGGAACTGGAAGAGCGGGTATCGAGCCTCACCGAGCAGTTTTCCAAGCTGGCGACGATCCGCAGGGATATCGCGGGCCTGTTCGATAAATTGAGCGGTGCGGTCAACGCGTCGGCGAACTGACATGACTGTTCGCGAACCGGTACTGACGACAGTCGCTATTGTCGATCTGCGCCCGACCCAGATCACCGTCGGCATGCGCGAGGTCCTCGCCAAGCGCAAGCGCTGGCGCGAGACCGGCGCGAAGAAGGGCGGAAAATTTCTCGGTAAGCACTTGATCCCGGTGATCCTCGGTCCCAACCACCGGCACTACGTCGTCGATCATCACCATCTCGCCCGTGCCCTGCACGACGAAGGCGTCAAGGACGTCGCCGTGGCGGTTTTCGCCAATCTGAGTGGCCTCGATCGCGATGTATTTTGGACGGTGATGGACAATCGTAACTGGATGCATCCGTTCGACGACGCAGGCCGACGCCGGCATTACCGCGACATTCCCAAATCCGTGACCGGTCTTGTTGACGACCCATTCCGCTCGCTCGCCGGCGAGTTGCGGCGAGCCGGCGGCTTCGCCAAGGACACGACGCCCTTTAGCGAATTTCTCTGGGCGGATTTCTTGCGCCGGCGCATGAAGGTCAAGGCGGTCAAGGCGGACTTCGATCACGCGATCGAGAAGGCGCTGCAATTGGCCAAGAGTGCGGAGGCCGGTTACCTGCCGGGATGGTGCGGTCCCTTGCCGGAAGAGTGATCTCGTTACTTGTTGGCCAGAGCTAGGGCAATCCCTCCGAGCGCGCCGACGATGACAACCAATAACGGCGGCGCACGCCAGACCGTGAGGAGAACGAAGCCGACCAAGGCTATCCCGAAATCGCCCGGCGTTTTGACCGAGGTCGTCCAGACCGGGTTGTAAAGCGCTGCACCGAGCAGACCCACGACAGCGGCATTTACGCCGCGCATCGTTGATTGTGCTCTTGCACGCTTGCGAAAGGCATCCCAGAACGGCAACGTGCCAAGAAGGATTAGAATGCCGGGAAGAAAAATGCCAAAGAGTCCCAGCGCCGCCCCGGCCATGCCATGCGGGGATGGCGTTACAACGGCGCCAAGGTAGGCCGCGAAAGTGAAAAGCGGCCCGGGCACTGCCTGCGCTGCGCCATAGCCGGCAAGAAACACATCGTCGCTCACCCAGCCGGGCGCCACAAACGCCTCGCGTAGTAACGGCAGCACTACATGGCCGCCGCCGAAGACGAGCGCGCCCGATCGGTAGAACGCTTCGAATATCGATATGCTTTGAGAGATTTCAAAGGTCTGCAAGATCGGCAGGCCCACAAGCAGACCAAAGAAGACCGTCAGCGCTGCAAGTCCTGTTTTGCGCGAGACCGGCATTGCAATGTGGCCTGCCACCAGTGGGGGCGCCCCACGGCAAAGCCACAGGCCCGCGACCCCGCCTAGGAGGATGCTGCCGATCTGTGCGACCGAAGAGGTGCTGAATAAAATGATCAGTGCTGCCACGACGGCGATCGAAGCTCGCTCCCGGTCGGGGCAAAGGGTGCGCGCCATGCCCCAGACGGCCTGCGCGACGATAGCAACCGCGACGAGTTTCAGGCCGTGGAGCACGCCAGTGCCGGCAGGTCCGCCGAGCGTGCCGGCGCCGTAGGCGAAGAGGACGAGCATGATCGCCGACGGCATGGTAAAGCCGGTCCACGCCGCAAGAGCACCGAGATAGCCCGCTCGCGTCAATCCGATCGAAAATCCAACCTGGCTCGAAGCCGGGCCCGGTAAAAACTGGCAGAGCGCGACGAGATCGACATATGCCTCTTCGTCGAGCCAGCGCCGACGGACCACAAACTCCTTATGGAAATAGCCGAGATGCGCAATCGGGCCGCCGAAGCTTGTGAGTCCGAGCCGGAGAAAGACGGCGAAAACTTCCCCGGCGCCACGCGCACCGGTCGCGGTCACTTTCGGCACCGCATCGGACCCATTATTCATGCCGGTCGTTTCCGTTTGCGTGAAGGAGTTTCAAGCGCGTCTCGGCGCGCTGTAAACGCTGTAAACAAAGACTTTCTCGTGCGGGCCATATAACGCACGCGGTTATGCTCCTATGCGACCGCTATTTGGTAGAATAATCTTCTTTTTTCGCCGCAATCAAGCCACTATATAGAAGATCATTTCTTCGGACGCGGGGCGGGCGAGCTGCCGCCTCGGCTTCGCGCTCGCCGGCCGCCGCAAACCATCGGGGCATCCATGACTTCGCCACTCCAACAAAAAATCAAAATCACCGGGCCCGTCGTTGTGACCGCGAACCGCGTCGGCGATGGCGCGGTGGTGTATTGGCGCGCCGACGGCGGATGGACGACTGCGCTCGACGGCGCCGCAGTCACAGCCAATGTCGAAACCGCCCGTGAGCTGGTGCAGGCTGCGACCGCCGACGGCCTGCGTGCGGTCGATCCTTACATCGCACCGGTCAAACTGACGCGCGACGGGGAAGTGCGGCCAGGAAATTTGCGTGAGCTCATCCGCCTCAGCGGCCCCACGATCGATCTGCCGGTGACGTTCGGCATCTAGTGCATGGTCCTGAAGCGGATGGCAGTTTTTGATACGATCACGCTCGAACGTAAAAGCTAACGCCCATGTACCTCTACGACGATCTCGACCGGACTCTGGTCACCGAACGGGTCGCGGAGTTCCGCGATCAGGTCGCGCGCCGCCTGTCCGGCGAATTGACCGAGGATGAATTCAAGCCGCTGCGGCTGATGAATGGCGTCTATTTGCAGCTCCACGCCTATATGTTGCGCACCGCCATTCCCTACGGCACGTTGTCGTCGGCGCAGTTGCGCATGCTGGCGCATGTGGCGCGCCGCTACGATCGCGGCTATGGGCATTTCACCACGCGGCAGAACATTCAGTACCACTGGATCAAGCTCCAAGAGCTGCCCGACGCCATGGCCGATTTCGCCAGCGTCGGCATGCATGGCATGCAAACGAGCGGCGATTGCGTGCGCAACATCACGACCGACCAATGGGCGGGAGTGGCGCCCGATGAGATCGAGGATCCGCGCATCTGGGCCGAACTCGTTCGCCAGCACGTGACGCTGCATCCGGAATTTTCATTCCTGCCGCGCAAGTTCAAGATCGCCGTCGGCGCATCGAGTCACGACCGCGCCGCATTGGCGGTCCACGATCTGGCCTTGCGGTTGCACCGCAACGGCGCCGGCGAGATCGGTTTCGAGGTCATGGTCGGCGGCGGGCTCGGCCGTACGCCTTTCCTCGCCAAGACGATCAAGGCGTTCCTGCACAAGCGCGACGTCCTGAGCTACGTCGAGGCGATTTTGCGCACCTACAACGAATTCGGCCGGCGCGACAACATTTACAAGGCGCGCATCAAAATCCTGGTGCACGAACTCGGGGCGGAAGCGTTCGCCAAGGAAGTCGACGCGGAGTGGCAAAACATCAAGGACGGCGCGCTTGCGCTCGATCCAGCCGTGTTCGCCGAGATCACCGGCCGCTTCGTCTATCCGGCTTATGAGCGGCTCGCCGACAACCCGCCCGCGCTCGGGCACGCGCGCCGCGCCGATCGCGGCTTCGACGCTTGGATGGGCAATTCGGTCGCCAATCACAAGGTCCCGGGCTACGCCATCGTGACGCTCTCGCTGAAGCCGGAAGGCGGCACGCCCGGCGATGCTACCGCCGAACAGATGGACGCGATCGCCGACCTCGCCGACTGCTACTCGTTCGGCGAGATCCGCGTCGGTCACGAACAGAACCTGGTTCTGCCGCATGTGGCTCAGCGCGATCTTCCGGAGCTGTGGCGCGCGCTCGACGGGATCGGTGTCGCCACGCCGAATATCGGGCTTGTCTCCGACATCATTTCCTGTCCCGGTCTCGACTATTGCAGTCTCGCCAACGCGCGCTCGATTCCGATCGCGCAGGAGATCACGCGGCGCTTCCGCGATCGCGATCTCGCGCGTGACCTCGGCCGGCTGCATATCAACATTTCCGGCTGCATCAATGCCTGCGGCCATCATCACGTCGGGCATATCGGCATTCTCGGCGTCGAAAAGAACGGCGAGGAATTTTATCAGATCACGCTCGGCGGCAAGGCCGACGAGGGCGCCAAGCTCGGTGTGCTGATCGGCCCGGCGGTGCCCTACGCACAAGTCGCCGACGTCGTGGAAGACATTGCCGCGGCCTATGTCGAGCTGCGGGCGCGGCCCGACGAATTGTTCATCGACACGGTGAAGCGTACCGGTATCGAACCTTTCAGGGAGCGCGTTTATGCTACTCGTTAAGGCAGGCCAAATTGCCGAGGACCGCTATGTGCGTGCGCTCGGCGATGGATCCATCCCGGAAGACGCACCCGTCATCGTGCCCGGACAACGCTTCCTGGCCGACGCGCACGAACTTGTTGCGCGCGATGCGCCGATCGGCGTGCTCTGGCCCAACGATCGCAAAGTCGCGGAACTGGCGCCGTGGATTGATCAGCTTTCGCTGATTGCGCTGGTGTTTCCCAAATTCCGCGACGGCCGCGCCTACAGCCAGGCTCGGCTGCTGCGCGAGCGTTACGGCTATCGCTGCGAGTTGCGCGCCACCGGCGATGTGCTGCGCGATCAATTCCAGTTTCTCGTCCGCGCCGGTTTCGATGCTTTCGAAGTGAAGAAGCCGGCCGACGCTCGCGTGTTCGCCGAATCGGTGGCGCGCTACAGCGTGTTCTATCAGCCGAGCGCTGACGGCCGCTCGCCCGCTCTGCGCCGCCGTCTGCAGCACGGCGGCGCCCCGCGGACGGTGCGCGAGGCGGTCTGAACCGCGCCGGCCGTTCCGGGGCCGAGTGCAGCGAGGAGTCCGGAATCCATAACCACCGTCAGCGACTATGGATTCCGGGCTCGCCACTTCGCGGCGCCCCGGAATGACGGTATGGTCGCTCCTCGTTCCGCAAGCGAGGATGTCATGACACTTGTCGTCGCAGTGATCGCGCCGGGAGCGATGGGCGCAGCGGTCGGGAAACGGCTCGCCGATCACGGCGTCAAGGTGCTCACCTCGCTCGCCGGCCGCAGCGCTTCGAGCGTCGCCCGAGCAGGCGAAGCGGGAATGATCGGAGCGAGCGACGAAGCGATCGCCGCCGCCGATTTCATCCTTTCGATCCTGCCGCCGGGTGACGCGCTACCACTCGCCGATCGCTTCGCGCCCGTGCTGCAGGCGAGCAACGCCAAGCCGGTCTACGTCGATTGCAACGCCATCAATCCGGCGACGCTCGAGCGTGTCGCGGCGGCAATCGCGCCGAGTGGTTGCGCGTTCGTCGATGCCGGCATCATCGGAGCGCCGCCGAAGGGAAATGATGCGGGTCCGCGTTTCTATGCGTCAGGCGAAGCGGCCCTGCGCTTCGCCGTATTGCGCGAAAGCGGACTGGATGTGCGCGTCCTCGACGGGCCGCTGAGCGCGGCCTCGGCGCTGAAAATGTCATACGCCGGCATCACCAAGGGCATGCAGGCGATCGGTGCGGCGATGATGTTGGCGGCGACGCGCGCGGGATCCGCCGAGGCTTTGACAAAGGAGCTCGCGTCCAGCCAAAAGGAAATGCTGGCCTTGTTCAAGCAGCAACTGCCGATGATGCCGGCAAAGGCGTACCGATGGATCGCGGAAATGCGGGAAATCGCGGGCTTCGTCGCCGCCGACCCCGCGGCGCACGATCTCTACGAAGGCGCCGCGCACTTTTATGAGCGCATCGCGGAAGATTTTGCCGCGGACAAGAAGGACGTCGCCGCGCTTATGGACTTTTTGGGCAAGAGCTCGCCCTGACGGTCAACCAAATCACGCTCTTGTCACCGCGCCGCGCTCGATCCGGTAGGCGCGCGCGAGCAAGTCCGCGACATGGACCTCGTTTGATTCTGAGAGCAACACCGTGACCGCTTGCGCGTTGAGGCTCGCCAAAACTTCGCCGAGCCGACGCGCGATCGCCGGCGCCAACCCTTCGAACGGCTCGTCAAGCAGCAGCATGCGCCGGCCGGCCATGAGCGCGCGCGCCAGCGCCACCAATTTCTGCTGGCCGCCCGAGAGTTCGAGCGCGCGCCTGTCGCGAACGCGCGCCACTTCCGGAATGATGGTGAAAATCCAGTCGAGCCGCTCGTCGACCCCGGAGAGCTTCACGGCCCAGCTCGGCAGGCGGATATTCTGTTCCACGGTGAATTCAGGGACAAGCCTGCGGTCCTCCGGCATGTAGCCGATGCCGTGGGCGACGCGGCAATGCGGCGGCGTGCGCAGGAGGTCCGTTCCCGCAAGCTCGGCCGTGCCGCTTGCCGGCAAAGCGCCCATCAGCGCGCGCATGAGTGTGGTCTTGCCGGCGCCATTGCGGCCGATGAGCCCGCACATCTCGCCGGCGCCGAGTTCGAGCGACACGTCGCGGATGATGGCGACCGCGCCGATCGAGACGTTGAGATTGGCGACTTTAAGCATGGCGTTGCGCCGCGGCTTTGAGCTTCGGCCCGCTGATCAGCTCCTGGATACGCGGATTTTCCAGCGTCTCGATCGGCGGCCCGTCGGCGATGACTGCGCCGTCGTAGAAGGCGAGTACGCGGTCGGCATAGCGCTCGACGATGTCCATGTCGTGCTCGACGAACAGCACGGTGATCCGCCTGTTTTTCAGTGCCGACATCACCACGTCCATTAAACCAAATTTTTCCTCGATCGAGATGCCGCTGGTCGGCTCATCGAGCAGAAGGACGCGCGGCGCGCCGGCGACCGCCATAGCGATGTCGAGGAGCTTGCGCACGCCCTGCGGCAGCGCCGCCGCTCGCGCATGGCGGTAGCTCGTGATGCGAAACAGTTCGAGCGCGGCTTCGCTTTCCGCCATCGTGCCGGGGGAATGCAAGGGCGTCAGCGCCTGCCGGAGCAGCCCGCCGGCGGCGTGCGCGATCGCGGTCGCGGCGCACATGTTCTCCAATACGGTGAGCGACGAGAAAATCTGCGGCAATTGAAAGGAGCGGGCGATGCCGAGCCGGGTAATCTCGCGGGACGGCCGGCCGGTGATGTCGCGGTCCTCGAACACGATCGTGCCTCGGCTTGGCCGCAGGTGTCCGGTGATCATGTTGACGAAAGTCGTCTTGCCGGCGCCGTTGGCGCCGATGATGCCCACGGTCTGGAGCGGCGGCACCGCAATATTGATGGCGCGCGCGGCGACGAGCGAACCGAAGGTCTTTTCCAAATCGTGGACGACGAGGATGGCGCTCATGATGCGCCCATCGATTGGGGTTTGCGGCGCCGCAGGCGGCCGTATAGCGAACCGATGCCCTCCGGCAGGAACAGAATGGTGATCAACAGCGCCGTGCCGAGAAAGATCTGCCAGGTGCCCGGCAAGATGTCGTAGGCGATCGATTTGAGGAATTCGAACGCGAACGATCCGACGAAAGCCGCCGCCACCGATCCGGCGCCCGCCAGAATGGTCACGAACACAAAGCCGCCGGACGTGGTCCAGTACGACATGTTGGGATCGACATGCTCGATCGAGAGCGCCGCCAGCGCGCCGCCGATGCCGGCGAGCGTTCCGGCGACGACGAGGTTGAGATGGATGAGCCGGTTGACGGAAACGCCGAGGAACTCCAGACGGATTTCGCTGTCGCGGATAGGCACAGCTAGCGAGCCGGCAACGGAACGGAAATAGAGCGAGATCAGCAACGCCGACGCGGCGCAGAATGCCAGCGCCAGCCAGAACAAGGCCAACAGGCGCATGTGACCCTGCGGCGCGTAGCCGAAATAGGTCGGCGGCTCGACGCCAAAGCCGTCGGTCGAACCGAGCGTCTCGGTCTTCACCAGTACGCCGTAGAGAATCATCGACATGGCGAGGCTGAGCATCGAGAAGAAAATTTCGCGGTAGCGGGCGAGCAGGAATCCGGCGAGGATGGCGGCGAGGCACGACAGCACGGCGCCGGCGGCGATCAAGATGAGCGCATCGCGCATGCCGGTGTAGCGGGTGATGAGCGCCACCGCATAGGCGCCGATGGCGTAGAACAGCGCCTGCCCGAACGGCACCAGGCCGGCCCGCCAAAGGATGATGAGGCCAAGCACGACCAGGGCGTTGGCCAATGCGACGGTGGCAAGCGAAACAAGCCACGTGGGAAGGGCCGGCGCCATTGCCGCAACGATGACAAACGCCAGCAAGCCGAAGACGATCGAGCGCCGCGCCATCGTCTAAATCTTTCGCGGCTGCGCGCGGGTGAAGAGGCCTTGCGGCCGGAATACGAGCACCAGCGCCATCACTGCGTAGATGACGAACAGCTCGACCTGCGGCAGGAGATGCACGGCCGCGGCCCGGCTCTCGCCGACAAGCAGCGCGCCGATGAAAGCGCCGCCGACCGAGCCCATACCGCCGATCGCCACCACCGCGAAGGCGAGTACGATCACCTCGACGCCGATGCCCAGTGTCACCGCTATTTTCGGCGCCATCACCGCGCCGCCGAGGGCGCCGAGCATGGCGCCGATGACGAAGGTGATCGTGTAAACGAGGGTGACGTTGATGCCGAAGGCCGCGGCCAGCTCGCGATCGAAGATCACCACCGTGAGCAACCGGCCCCACCGGGTATGCTTGAGCGCAAAGCTTGCGCCGATGGCGAGGAGCCCGGCAAGCGCGACGAGGCCGATGTCGTAGCCCGAAAGCACAAGCGCCCCGACGTCGACGGTCCCGGCGGCGCCGAGCGGCTGATAAAGCGCATAGGAGTTCGGCCCCCAAATCAAGCGGATCACATCTTCGAGGATGAGAAAGGCCGCATAGGTGACGAGCACGACGACAATTTCGTCTTTGCCATAGACCAGACGAAGCAGGCCACGCTCGAGCACAAGGCCGAGCACCAACCCGATGGCCATTGCCACGAGAACCATCAGCAGAAAGCCGCCGGCCGCCGGCCAGCCGCGGTCGAAATACACGCCGACCGCGATCGCCGCGCCGTAGGCGCCGAACGCATAGAACGAGCCGTGAGCGACGTTGAGGATTCGCATCACACCGAAGATCAGCGTGAGACCGACCGCGACGAGGAACAGATAGGCCGCGTAAACGAGCCCGTCAGTTACGATTGCGAAGGCGGTCAGCACGACGAGAAACCCCCTCCGGCATTGCCACCCGCGGCTTCGTCACTCGCACTTCGCGCCTTTCATGCCGCCTTCGAGCCAAGGCACGGAATCGACATCCGCCGGCGGATTCACGCATTGGGTGGGATAGCGCACGATGTCCACGATCTCCGGTTTATTCTCCGCCTTATTGAACTTGTAGGTCCCGACGGCCGTGTCGCTGACGCCCTGATGACCGTTGCCGAGCGCCATCTGGACCGTCGTGCTCGGCGTCTTGATTGAGATGCCTTCGAACGCGGCGATGACGTCTTCCGTCGTCGGCCGCCCGCCCTTCTTAGCCTGGGCTTTTTCCCACGCGGTCTTCAGGCCGAGCAGCGATTGCGCCAGATCATAGGCGGGGTAGATCGGTTGCTCGTTGAAGCGATCGACGTAGGCCTTGTGGAACCAGGTGTTGAGTTCGCCGTTATGCGCGAAGAAAGCGTGCGGCCCGCGCGCGCCGACGATCGCGCCGTCGGGAAGCTTGGACCCCAAGTGCCAGAGTGAAGATTCGCCCGTCGTCAGCACCAGCGGAATGCGCTGCGGCAATCCGCGCGCGCCGGCCTGGTAGATGAAGGCTTCGAGGTCGCCGTCGTAGAAACTCGAATGAATGAATTGCGCGCTGGATGTCAGAAGCGTGGAAATCTCGGCGCCGTATTCGCCGGCGAATAACTTTGGAAACAGCTCTTTGTCGACCGTCGCTTTGGGATCAAGGTCCTTCATCGCGAGACGGAAATCCCGCCAGGAATCCTGGCCCCAGGCATAGTTTTGATTGATGCCGGAATAGACGGAGATGTCTTTGAATTTATCCAGAACGTATTTCGCCGCGGCGATATTATCCATGGTCGCGTGGGGGTTGACGCGAAACACATAATGCCGAGGTTTCTCCTCGAAAATGCGTGTCGTGCCGCAGATGTCGAGGACGGTCAGCTGCTTCAATTCCTCGGCTACCGGTGTCACCGCGAGGCAATTGCCGGACGAGACGTAGCCGACGACCGCGTCGACGTGGTCGCGTTCTACGAGATTGCGGAATTGGGTGACGACGTCGGCGGCGGAGCCGGTCTCGTCGACGAATTTGGCGTCGATCTTGGCGCCGCCGAGCCCGATTTGATTGTAAGGGGGGGGCGCCTTTCCGGCGTTGAGATTATCGACCAGGAGTTCGGCGGCGTTGTGATCCGGAATGCCGAACGGCGCGGCGGCCGGTCCGGTGAGGAAGGTCACGAAGCCGATCTTGACGGACGCCGCGGGCGCTTCGGCGCGTGCGCCGCCCGCCGCAAATAGCGACAAGCCGAGGGACAAACCGGCGGTGAGAACAAACGTCGGGGGATACGCATCATGGCGCATGGCCGTTCGCTCCCTGGAAGTGGCCAAAAATTCCGGTCGCGCAAGCAAACGCGCTTTTGACGGCAGTTTCAACCGGTTTTGCGGGGCGTAACGGTGGCGGTCCCGCGTCGCGACGGGCGAAATCGGGGGGCCGCGGGTGAATTCAGGCGCGCATTTGCGCGCGCGGCTTTTGCTGGAATTTCGGCATCACCTCGCCGGCGAACAATTCCAGCGAAACGAGCGCCTTTTCGGCGCCGTACCACGGCGGGAAATGCAGCATGATCGAGGCATTGTGCGCCATCGCGTGCAGTTCTTCGATCTTGGCGATTACGGTCGCGGGCGAGCCATGCAGAATGATGTCGCGGTTGAGCGCATCGTAGTCGCGCGGCGTCGCGCCGACGGTGCCGAGATAACCCGACGCGTGGCCGCTGCCGAAATGCGCGAGATTGCGCATGATCCCGGCCTCGCTGTCGCGCTTGGCGTTGGCGTCGGTCTCGGCGACATAGACCCAGCGGGCGACATCGACGTGTCCGCGCGCCGGATTGGCGCGCAACGCTTGTGGTGTCTCGGTCAAAAGCGCGCGATAGCTCGCGCTCTGCCGCGCCAGCTCTGCAAACGGCGTCCAGCTCGAGAGAAAAAGCCCGAGACCCATGCGGGCGGCCACGTCGATCGAGCGGTCGGTGGCGCCGGCGAGAAAGATCGGCGGGTGCGGCTGTTGCAGCGCGTGGGGAAATACCTCGTACTGACTGTCCACCTTGAATCTGAAATGATCGCCCTGGTGGTCGGCGCGTTTGTAGTGAAACAGCTCGAGCAGAAGCGGCAGCGCATCCTCCTGGATGTCGCGGCGCATATCGAAGTCGATGCCGAAGCCGTCGAATTCGTACTTGCGATACCCCGAACCCAGCCCGAGCGCGAAGCGCCCCTGGCTCAAGATGTCGACGAAGGCGGCGTTCTCCGCGACCCGCAGCGGATTGGCGAGCGGCAGCGTGACCACCGCGGTGCCAATTTTGATGCGCTTAGTCAGTGCCGCGAGATAGCCGGCATAGACAAACACGTCCGGCATGATGCCGTATTCGTTGCTGAAGTGATGCTCGGCGATCCAGGCATAATCGTAGCCGAGCTCGTCAGCGCGCAGAATTTGCTGCGTCACCCGCGCATGCACGTCGCGATGGGGATAGGGCTCTGCCTCGGTGTTGGGATGCGACGTAAAGAGAATGCCGAATTCCATAAGTCCTCCCAGCTCCAGCTATTGCCCTCTGGGAATCATAGCAAGCCGATAACATCATTGCGAGGAGTGAAGCGACGCAGCAATTCAGAGTTTGCACGAAGATGGATTGCTTCGCTTCGCTCGCAATGACGATTTATTCGGTGGCCGGCTGCTGGGATAAGCCGCGGACGAGATCGGCGATACGCGCGATCGAGCGGAAGTTCGCCGGCGTCATCTCCCGCTCGGGAATTTTGACGACGAATTCCGTCTCCACAGAAAGCATGAGGTTGACGAGGGCGAGCGAGGAGAGGCCGTTGGCGCGGAGATCGTCGTCGTGTCCGATAGCTTGCGTGACGGCTTGCTTGCCCATGATCCGGCGAACGAGCTGGGTGACGCGATCCGTCACATCGGCGGTGGTGCGATCAAGCACGGCGAATACTCTGGCATTTTGTTGGAGCGCTCGATGCTCTATTGCATAGCGGCGTCTGATTAATGGCCTGTAACGTTTTTATCACGCGAACGTTTGCGATTGGTAACCTTGATGCGAAAGAACATCGGCAATTCCAGTCGATTGCAGCAGCGTTTTGCAAGTTTTGGCAGTACCACTGGCCTAAGGTCGGGATCAAAGTCCGATCGTGAATGAGGTTCTCGTGAGCGCATCCATGACAGTGCGGCCGCGCGTTGCGGTTCGGAGCCTGATCGTCTCCGGGAGCACCCCGCATGCGGCGGGCACGGCAAGCCTCACGGCCCGCGCCGCGAAGGTCGCG
>JBEKSB010000107.1:0-14137 GCA_049517455.1 Xanthobacteraceae bacterium | reverse complement strand
CCTCAATGCTATCCAGGAGTCGCAATACGACCGCGCCGAGGTCGCTGGCGAGGAGTGGCTGAAGAGCCCGATGTACGACCTGATCCGCCGCGCGCACGGGGGCGAAGACAATCCGTCGATCCGCCGCCGCCTCGAGGCCGGGCCGCAGCAGCGGGATTTCCCGGTGCTCGAGGAGTTCTTCGCGCAGGGCGCGACCGACTATTTCGGCCAGGTCTTCAGCTTCGGCGAGAACGGCGACCCGTCGCACGGCACCGGCGTGGTCTATTCTTTTTCAGCCGACCGGCGCGGCGGCTTCGACGACGACGACACCGCGCTGATGCAAGCGACGCTGCCGGCGCTGTCGCTGGCGATCAAAGCGCATGCCGGCCATGTCATCGCTTCGGCGCTGCTATGCACCTATCTCGGCGAACAGAC
This sequence comes from Xanthobacteraceae bacterium, assembly GCA_049517455.1. Taxonomy (GTDB): domain Bacteria; phylum Pseudomonadota; class Alphaproteobacteria; order Rhizobiales; family Xanthobacteraceae; genus BOG-931. The sequence continues at coordinate 13,723 of JBEKSB010000107.1, read as the reverse complement.
CGGCCGGCGCGTCCATGCCGGCGCGATCGAGCGCGGCTCGGTCGAGAGCATCCACGCGGTGCTGTGGTATGCGGATATCCGCGGTTTCACGCCGGCAAGCGACGTCACGCCCGGCGCGGCCATCATCGATCTGCTCGACAATGTGTTCGAGACGCTCGCGGCCACTTTGCGCTCGCGCGGCGGCGAGGTGCTCAAATTTCTCGGTGACGGCATGCTGGCGACGCTGCCATTCGCGGAGACGGACCGCGCGGCGACCTGCCGGCGTGCGCTCGACGCCGCGGCCGACGCGATGCGCGGGATCGCTGTGCTCAATGCGACCCGCGCCGAGGCCGGCCTGCCGGCCGTGACCGTCGACCTCGCGCTCCATGTCGGCGACGTGCTGTACGGCAATGTCGGCGCCGCCGACCGGCTCGATTTCACCGTCATCGGGCCCGCCGTCAACGAGGTGGCGCGCATCGAGACATTATGCGAGCCGCTGGGACAGGCCGTGCTCGCCTCGGCCGAATTCGCGGCGGCGGTCGAGGACGGTGGCGGCCGTCTAGAGTCGCTCGGTCATTATAATCTGCGCGGCGTTCGCGAGACGAAGGAGATCTTCGCGCTCGCCGCCGGTTCGTAGCTCACGCTTTGCGCTCGAGGCGCGTGCGGCGCTGATCCCCCGCCTTATTGGCCCCGCAAAGCCAGAACAAACAGGTCCGGGAAAATCGGGAGGACAATCATGAAGCTCGTCACAGCAGCCCGTGCTGCATTTCCTGCGGCAGCGGTTTTTGCCGCGGCAGTTTTGGTTACGATTTTGCCCGCGCAGGCGCAGCAGTCGCAATCGCCGCCGGAGCGGCGGGTGATCGTGATCGGCGAAGGCAGCGTCAGTGTGACGCCGGATTATGCGCGGATCAGGAGCGGCGTGACCACCCGGGCCAAGACCGCCAAAGAGGCGGCCGAGGCGAACACCAAGGCGATGGCGGCGATCACGGCGATGCTGCTGAGCGCGGGCATCGAGCAGAAGGACATTCAGACCGCGCGATTTTCGGTCCAACCGATTTATGTGTCGCAGCAACCCAGTAACGAACAGAAACTGTCCGGCTTTTCCGTCTCCAACCAGCTCAGCGTGACGATCCGCCAGATCGGCAAGGCCGGCGAGATCCTCGACCGGCTGGTGACGACCGGCGCGACCGACGTCGGCAGCGTGGAATTTCTGCATTCCGATACATCCAAAGCGCTCGACCAAGCCCGCGAGGCCGCGGTCGCCGATGCGCGGCGCAAGGCGGAATTGTATGCGCACGCTTCCGGCCTGGCGCTGGGCAGCGTCAACTGGATCACGGAAGATTCCGCATATTCTCCGCCGATGCCGAAGGCCGCGGTGCGCGCGTTTGACGGCGGCTCGGCGCCGGTGCCGATCGCCGCCGGCGAGGACACCTTGCGCGTGCGCATCACGGTCGGCTTCGACATGGAGCATTGACGCTTCTCACTGCCGCTCCATCCAGGCTACGTTTTCATGCCAAGGGGAGTGACGACGGCATGACCGACAATGCATTTCAGGCGAGGCTCGATCGGCTGCTCGACCGCACGGAGATTTTCGACCTGGTGCGGTTCGAGCGGCTGTGCCGCGACCAGCGCGACTTTGCCGGCATGGTCGGATGCTACGTGCCGAATGCGCCGGTGCGGACCACCTGGTTCGACGGCAGTGTGGAAGATTTCGCCGCGGCGTCGCGCAAGAAGATGACGTCGGGCAGTCAGGCCAAGCACTGGATCATGCCGGCGCGGCTCGAGATCAAGGACGGCCGGGCGCTGGTCGAGTCGCCGGCATGCATTTTCGACCGGCTCACCTTCGACGGCATCGAGTTCGATACCTTCCAGTATTGCCGCTTCGTCTCGCGCGTCATCAAGACCGCCGGCGGCTGGAAGCTCGGTTCGTTCGAGGGCATCTACCAGCGCGACCAGATGCAGGCGGTCGACCCGCGCGACCCGCTGCCGGTCGACTGGACCATCATCAAGACGCTGCGGCCGTCCTACAAGTTCATCGGCTACACGCAGTGGAAGCGCGGCTACAAAGTGAATCCGGAATTGCTCGGTGACGATCGGCCCGATCTGCTCGAAGCGTTCTATGCACGCGAGCGGACTTGGCTGGAGACCGGGCGCTAGCCATCCTACAACAGACCCCGGATTCCGCTGCGGCTCAATTCGGGCTACGCTTGCACAACAGAGCGAAGTCAAATCCGGGAGGAACACATGTCCGGGAGGAACACATGCAAATAGCGATATCGCGGGCGCTTTGCCTGGCGGCATTGATGCTCGTCGCACTTGGTTCCGTGCTTGGTTCCGTCGCGAATGCGCAGGACACCGTCCGTGTCCGCGGCGCCATCGATCGGGTGGAAGGACCGATTTATGTCGTCAAATCGCGCGACGGCGCGGAGCTGAAAGTCTTGTTGGCCGACAACGGGATCGTGGTCGCGATCGTCAAGGCCTCGCTTTCGGATATCAAGCCGGGCCTGTTCGTCGGCTCGACCGGAATGCCGCAGCCTGACGGCAGCCAGAAGGCAATCGAGGTCCACATCTTCCCGGAAGCGGTGGGCGGCACCGGGGAAGGGCACTACCCTTGAAATCTGCAAGCCGACTCAACCATGACCAATGCCAACGTCGAAGAGAGCGTTACAGGCGTCGACGGACAGACGTTGACGCTGAAATACAAAACCGGAGAGAAGAAGATCGTCGTCACGCCGCAAACCGCGATCGTCACCTATAATCCGGGCGACAGGAACGACCTCAAGCCGGGAACGAAAATCTTCATCGCCGCGGCGAAAAAGCAGGCGGACGGCACTTTGCAGGCGGCGCGCATCAATTACGGCAAAGACGGGCTGACGCCGCCGATGTAAAGGATAAGGAAATCGCCTGTCACAGGTTGGTCATGGAAATCCGCAATGCCAGCGATATCGCTCGCAGCGGCCGCTCGCTCGACGGTGATTTGCGGGCGTTAACGCGAAGATTGGTGGCGAATGTTTCCGATTCCCAAGAGCGCATTCCTGACCCGCGGCATCGGCACGCACCGGCACCTGCTCACCGCATTCGAATTCGCGCTGCGCGCCGCGGATATCGAGCAGCAGAATCTTGTGACCGTTTCCTCGATCCTGCCGCCAGGCTGTGAGCTCATCACGCCCGCGGCCGGGATTGCCACGTTGAGCCCCGGCGAGATCACATTCTGCGTCATGGCGCGCGCCGAAACCAACGAGCCGGGCCGCCGCATCGCCGCCGGAATCGGTCTGGCCCGACCGAAGGATCCGGCTCATTATGGTTACATCTCGGAGCACCATGGCTTCGGCATGACCGAGGCGGAGATCAGGGACTACGTCGAGGATCTCGCGGCGACCATGCTGGCCTCCACGATCGGCGTCGAGTTCGATCCCGGCGCCGCCTGGGATGAGCGCAAGCGCGTTTATGAAATGAGCAATCTTATTGTCGACAGTCTTTCGGTGACGGCAGCGGCTGAAGGCGCCGCCAATGGCGATTGGACCTGTGCCGTTGCCGCCGCGGTGTTCCGTTTTGCGGTTCCTGCTGCGATTGCTGCGCGGCCGCAGCCATGACCGGGGTGGCGACCTACGCGATCCCGCCGACATTCCTCGGCACCAGCCGCCGCGACCGCGCCGCTCCGATCTGCGTTGCCGGAATTCCTCTCGACCTCGGCACGACCAACCGGAGCGGAGCGCGCTTCGGACCGGGCGCCATCCGGCAGGCCAGCCGGATGCTGGTGGATGGCGCGCATCCGCAGCACTGGGTCGATGCAGCAAAGCTGCCATTGGCCGACATCGGCGATTTCGCGCTCGCGCTCGGCGACCTTGTCGCCAGCTTGGCGCTGATCGAGGAGCAGGCGCAGAAGATCGAGCACCTCGTCGCGTTGGGCGGCGATCACAGCATCACGCTGCCGCTGCTCCGTGCGCTGGCGAAAAGGCAGGGTCCGCCGGCGCTGGTTCACCTCGATGCGCATCTCGATACCTGGCCCAACAATTTCGGGCAGACTTACGGACACGGCTCGGTCTTCTACCATGCGATCGAGGAGGGCCTCGTCGATCCGCGCCGCATGGTTCAGATCGGTATCCGGTCTCCCGTGCCGCGCGAGGTGCATGATTGGACTGCGGCGCGCGGTGTTGTGTCGATCGCGGCACATGATGTTCACGAAGCGGGTCCCGCCGCCATTGCCGGGCGCATTTGTGAGGTCGTGGGCGATGCGCCGGCCTATCTCAGCATAGATATCGACGTGCTCGATCCCGCCTTCGCGCCCGGCACGGGAACGCCGGAGATCGGGGGGCTCGCCAGCTGGCAAGTGCAGGCGATCTTGCGCCGGCTGCAGGGGCTCCGGTTTGCCGGTATGGATCTGGTTGAGGTCGCGCCGGCTTACGATGTCGCGGAGATCACGGCTCTGGCCGGCGCCACGATGGCCTGGGAATATATCTGCCTGCTCGGCCTGCGCCGCTAACGCGATCGGGCGAATGCCGGCATCAGCCCGCCTATCTGAGGCAAACCAAGCGAAAGATACAGGATGTCCGAAACATCCGAGCCGCGGCTCTATCACGCGCACGTCGCCCGTAACCGCGGGCCGATCCTCGACGTGCTGCGGCGCGTGCTGCCGGCGCGGGGAAAGGTGCTGGAAATAGCAAGCGGCAGCGGCGAGCATGCGGCGTTCTTTGCGAACGGCTTGCCGTCGGTTTCCTGGCAGCCAACCGATGTGGGCGCGAGCGCGCTTGCAAGCATCGCCGCGTTCCGGGCCGACGCTGGCGCGGCAAATTTGCTCGCGCCGCGGCGGCTCGATGTGACGTCGCCGCAATGGCCGGTCGCACGCGCCGACGCCATCGTCTGCAACAACATGATCCACATTGCGCCCTGGGCCGTCACCGAAGGTTTGATGGCCGGCGCCGGGCGCACGTTGCCGGCCGGGGGCGTGCTCTATCTCTACAGTCCTTACCGGATCGACGGCCGTCACACCGCGCCGACCAACCAGGAGTTCGACGCCTGGCTGCGCGGACAAAACGCGGCATGGGGCATCCGCGATCTCGGCGAGGTGACGGAACTGGCCGCGCGTCACGGCTTTGCGCTGGCCGAGACCGTGCCAATGCCGGCCAATAATCTCAGTGTCATTTTCCGGCGCGATGCAGCAAGCGGGGCGGACTAGGAAAGCCTAATCGCCAATTCGCATTTGAGCGGCGGTCGTCAGCCTTTACGGGGCACGAATCCAATGGCAAGCTTCCGACGTCATAAACAAGGAGGAATCGACATGCGTCATCTGGTGCTTGCGATAGTCATGGCAGCGGGAGTGAGCCTGATCGGAATGGCGGGCGCTTCGGCCGCTCCGGCAAATGGCCACGCGATTTCCCAGGCCGTCGAACATTCGAGTTCCGTCACCGACGTTGCCGGCGGGTGCGGCCGCGGCTGGCATCGCAACCGTTGGGGACGTTGCGTCCCTTGATGCGGGTAGCATTCGCCCGATCATCATAACTTTCGTCATGGCCGGGCTTTGTCCCGGCCATTTCGATGCATGGGCCTAAGCTATTTTCTCCGCCAGCGCGGTAGTGCCGAGCAAGCCCATCAGACGATTGCGGATCAGGCGCTCCGCGTCCGGCATGATCCGTTCGATCAACTCGGCGACGGTCGGGATGTCGTGGATCAGGCCGGCGACCATGCCGAGCTCCACGCGCCGGCATCAATGGAAAAACCCGCCAGTACGATGACCGGCGGGTTTACTTTTTTGAACGGTGAAGTCTGATCGGCGCTGGGTGATCTTAGAACTTCAAGTTCACGCCGCCACGCACCATGCTGGTGGTGAACTTCACGTTATCGAGGAGAATCTGATTTTGCGACCCAAGGTCCACATACAAGTATTCCACCTTGGCGCTGATGTTGTTCGTGACGGCGTATTCGATTCCGGCGCCGGCCGTCCATCCAAACCGGGTTTGGGTATCCGCAAGAGTAGCGGCTGCGCCGATGCCCAAGATCGCTGCGGTAGCGCTCGCGGAAGCGGTCAGTCCGCCCATGGCTCCACCGGCCGTGCCGTAGAACAGCGCACGATCGTATGCCCAGCCAATTCTGACGCGCGTGGTATCAAGCCAATTCAGTTGGGAACTCAGCGAGAACGGCACCCCTACGACCGCGCCATTGAAGGTGCCTTTGAAGTTCGACCAATTCAAATCGGTCTCCGCGCCCAGCACCCATTGCCCCACCTGGTAATTGTAGCCAAGCGTGCCGCCGATGATGCCGCCGTTGACGTTGAAATTTCCCGTCGTCAAAGGCGGAAGTCCGGGTACGCCCGTGATGGCGATTGATGCCGTGTGACTTGTTTGACCCCAACCACCACCGCCATCTATACCGGCGTAAAATCCGGTCCAGCTGAAAGCTGGCGGGGCCGGCGCAGCCTTGTAAACCGGCGGCAGCGGAAGGTCAGCCGCGGAAACAGGTTGCGCAACCATGACGCTGAGGCTTGTGGTGGCGAGAAGAGCAAGAAAAAGGGTACGCATGCGAAATCTCCTTCGCGAGATATTCTGAAGAGATGGGGGCGTGAAAAAAACCCTACGCCTAAAAACGCTAATGACCGCTACGGGAAATTACGTAGTTCAGAACTTCCCACCCTTATATTGTAAAAAAGTATCACATTCTCTCTCAAGCCGCTCTGCTTGTGGACGAATTGTGGTATTCGCGTGGGGGCCGCACTCGGTAACTGAAAAATCCATTCGTGTGATTTCAAAAACGATGACCAGAAGATTTAGCGCAGGCCGCTCCGGCGCGTTCTCGCGCCTTGACCGGAGCGCTGCGGTGTGTGCCGGTACCTGTCCTTGAAGCGGCAGCGCGCCGTTCGCGCAACCTTCGCCGCCGGCGTCGTGCCGTGGCCGAGGAGACCGACGAGACGACCGCGGATCAGACTTTCCGCATCCGTCATGATACGGGCGATCAGCATAGCAGTACGCGCTTGGCGTTGTGCGTCGCGTCTCAATGGAAAACCCGCCGCTGCGGCGCCCGGCGGGGTTACTTTTTTGAACGGTCAAGTCTGATCGGCGCTGGGTGATCTTAGAAATGCAAGTTCACGCCGCCGCGCACGATGTTGGTGATGAACTTCACGTTGTCGACAATAATCTGATTTTGCGAACCGAGGTCCACAAACAGATATTCGACTTTGCCGCTCAAGCTGTTGGTGAAAGCATATTCAATGCCACCGCCGGCCGTCCAGCCGAAGCGGGTTTGCGTGTCCGCGGCAGTAGCGGCCACGCCGAGGCCCCCGACGGCCGCCGAGGCATTCGCGGTGGTCGTCAGTCCGCCAAGCGCCGCGCCGGCGGTGCCGTAGAACAACGCGCGATCCCACGCAAAGCCAACCCTGACGCGTGCAGTATCAAGCCAATTCAGCTGGGAACTCAGCGAGAACGGCGCCGTTCCGCCCGGAATCGGGACTGTGCCATTGAAGGTGCCTTTGATGTTGGACCAGTCCAGATCGGTCTCAACGCCGAGCAGCCAGGTCCCCATTTGGTAGTTGTAACCGAGCGTGCCACCCGCAATTCCGCCGCTGGTGTTGAAATTACCTGTCGTCAGCGCCGGAAGTCCGGCGGCGCCGGCTGTCAGCGTGTGGCTTGTCTGGCCCCATCCGCCACCGCCATTCACACCGACATACCATCCGGTCCAGCTGAAAACCGGTGGCGGCGCCTTGTAGACCGGCGGCGGCATCGAAAGGTCGGCAGCGGAGGCGATTTTGCCAGCCGCGACGCTCAAGCTTGTGGCCGCAAGAAGGACAACAAAACACCTGCGCATGACTCATCTCCCCTTTTTTAGAAACGCGATGATGAGACACGTTAGACTGATCAGAAAAATTCCAGGTTAAGGGAGACTGTGCAGCGCTAAGGGCAAGTACGCAGGTTCGGATTTTTCAGACGCCTGTTGCAAATGGGCATCATTTCTACCTGGTAAACAAAGATGCTCCTGCCCGCCGTTTTCGGAAAAACGCCGTCGCACGCGAACTCATTTCCGCACGTTCAGCACAATTGAATTTCGTTGCTTGGCAATGGTTTCGTTGAACCGAATAAACGCACAAAAAACCTTAATCGTTCCCGCAACGCCGTGCAGTGACAGGGAGCCCAATGAGACGGGCTGGTATCCCGTATTGTTTCGGTGCGTTGTGCGCTGAGAAACGGCCTCACGCCGCGATCAAGCCGCCGCCCGCGGCGACGACGCCGAGATGATGGTCGGCGTCGCCGAACAGCGTGTCGATCAAGGTCACGCGCTTGAAGTAATGGCCAACCTTGGTTTCCATGGTCATGCCGATGCCGCCATGGATCTGGATCGCCTGCTGGCCGACGAAGCGGCCGGAGCGGCCGATCTGCACCTTCGCGGCCGAAATGGCCGGCCGCCGCTCGCGCGCGTCGTCCTCCGCCGCCATCATGGTCGCCAGCATCGCCATGCTGCGGGCCTGCTCGACCGCGATCAGCATCTCGGCGGCGCGGTGCTGCAATACCTGGAAGCTGCCGATGGTGACGCCGAATTGCTTGCGCGTCTTCATATAGTCGACGGTGGTTTCGTGCATCGCCGCCATGGCGCCGACCGCTTCGGCGGCAAGCGCGGCGATCGCCGTGTCGGCGATCCGCTCGATCAGCGGGAAGGCTGAGCCGGGCTCGCCGATCGCGGCGCCTTCGTCCACGCGCACATTGTTCAACGTCACCTCGGCGGCGCGCTGACTATCGACCGTGCCATAGCCGCGCACCGACACGCCGGGCGCGGCGGCGTCGACAAGGAACAGTGCCAAGCCGGCGCGCTCGTTGCGTCCGCCCGAAAGCCGCGCCGAGACAATGAATTTTTTCGCGCTGTCGCCGTGCAGCACCAGACTCTTGGCGCCGTCGATCACAAAGCCCGCGCCATCGCGGCGCGCCGTCGTTGCAACATCGGCGAGATCGTAGCGCGACTGCCGCTCGGCATGGGCGAAGGCGAGCGTCAGATCGCCGCCGGCGATTTGTGGTATCAGTTCGGCGCGGATTTTTTCGCTGCCGCCGAGCCGTAAAAGTCCGCCGCCGAGCACGACGGTCGCCAGATAAGGCTCGAGCGCCAGCGCCCGGCCGATCTGCTCCATCACGATCATGGTCTCGACCGGCCCGCCGGACGAGCCGCCGTGCTCTTCGTCGAACGGCACCCCGAGCAGCCCAAGCTCGGCGTAGCGCGTCCACATCGCGCGGCCGAAGCCGCCCGGCTCCTGGCCGTAGCGCTTGCGCGCATCGAACGCGTAGTGATCGGCGAACAGCCGCTCGACGCTGTGTTGCAACAGCCGCTGCTCATCGCTTAGCGCAAAATCCATTTCACAACCCCAAGATCGCTTTGGCGATGATCTGTTTCTGAATTTCGTTCGAGCCGCCGTAGATCGAGGTTTTGCGGTAGTTGAAATATTGTGGAGCCAGCGTGCCGGCCCATTCCGGGCCGACCGGCGGCTCGTTCCAGCGCTCGCTGTCATCGTGCGGTATCTGGTCAGGCAACGCATAGGGGCCGACGACCTCGAGTAACAGCTCGGTGATGGTCTGCTGAATCTCCGAACCTTTGATTTTCAGGATGGACGACGCTGGATCGGGTTTGTTGCTGCCGCCCCGCGTGCGTTCGGCGGCAACGACGCGCAGCTGCGTCATTTCCAGCGCCTTGAGCTCGATCTCGACGGCGGCGATTTTGGCGCGGAAGCGCTCGTCGGCGATGAGCGGCTTGCCGCCCGATTGCTCGATCGCCGCAAGCTCCTTCAGTCTGCGGATGCGCGACTTGGACGCGCCGATGCGGGCAATGCCGGTGCGTTCGTTGCCGAGCAGGAATTTGGCGTAATTCCAGCCTTTGTTCTCTTCGCCGATCAGATTCTCGGCCGGCACCTTCACGTCGTCGAAGAAGACCTCGTTGACCTCGTGACCGCCGTCGATGGTCTGGATCGGGCGCACGGTGATGCCCGGCGTTTTCATGTCGATCAGCAGGAACGAAATGCCTTCCTGCTTCTTGGCGGCTGGATCGGTGCGAACCAAGCAGAAAATCCAGTCGGCAAATTGCGCCAGCGTGGTCCAGGTCTTCTGGCCGTTGACGATGTAATGATCGCCGTCGCGCTTCGCCGCAGTCTTCAGCGAAGCGAGATCGGAGCCGGCGCCGGGCTCGGAGAAGCCCTGGCACCACCAGTCGTCAAGATTGGCGATGCGCGGCAGATACCGCTTCTTCTGGGTCTCGTTACCGAAAGCGATAATGACGGGCCCGACCATGCTGACGCCGAACGGCAGCGGCTCGGGCGCCGGCGCCTGCTGCATCTCGTCGCGGAACAGATAAATCTCGACCGGTCCCCAGCCGGTGCCGCCCCACTCCTTCGGCCAGTGCGGCACCGCCCAGCCTTTGGCGTTGAGGATGCGCTGCCAAGTGACGAATTCTTCTTTGCCGAGCCGGCCGCCCTCGATCATCTTGGTGCGGATTGCGGGCGGCAGCTTTTCTTTCATGAACGCGCGCACCTCGGCGCGGAACGCGTTTTCTTCCGGCGTGAAGCGAAGGTCCATCACTTCCTCCTAACGAATGACGCGTCCCCGCGTTTGTTCTAATTGATCTCAAACAAACCGGCGGCGCCCATGCCGCCGCCGATGCACATGGTGACGACGGCGAGTTTGGCGCCGCGCCGCTTGCCCTCGATCAGCACGTGTCCTGTCATGCGCGCGCCGCTCATGCCGTAGGGATGGCCGATCGAGATCGCGCCGCCGTCGACGTTGAGCCGATCCTGCGGAATGCTGAGCCGGTCGCGGCAATGGAGCACTTGGCTGGCGAAGGCTTCGTTGAGCTCCCACAGATCGATGTCGCCGACTTTCAGCCCGGCGCGGGCGAGGAGCTTTGGCACCGCGAAGACCGGCCCGATGCCCATCTCGTCGGGTTCGCAGCCGGCGACGGCGAAGCCGCGGAACGTGCCGAGCGGTTTCAGGCCGCGGCGCTCGGCAAGCTTTGCGTCCATCACCACGCAAGCGGACGCGCCGTCCGAGAGCTGGCTCGCGTTGCCGGCGGTGATCCACTTGCCCTCGCGCACCGGCTTGAGGGTGGATAGCCCCTCGAGCGTGGTGTCGGGACGGTTGCCCTCGTCGCTATTGAGCGTGACCTGCTCGAAGCTTTCGGCTTTGGTGTTCTTGTCGACGACCTTCTTGGTGGTCGGCATCGGCACGATCTCGCTGTCGAAGCGCTTGGCTTGCTGCGCGGTCGCGGTGCGGCGCTGGCTTTCCAGCGCGAAGGCGTCCTGCGCTTCGCGGCTGACCTTATAGCGCTCCGCTACGTTATCGGCCGTATCGATCATCGGCATGTAGATCGCCGGCTTGTGCTCCATGAGCCAATCGTCATTGACCTGCATGCTTTTGCCGTCCTGCACCAGGCTGATGCTTTCGAGCCCGCCGGCGGCCATGACCGACGCCTCGCCGGAAATGATGCGCTGCGCCGCAAGCGCAATCGTCTGCAAGCCGGAGCTGCAAAAGCGGTTCACCGTCATGCCCGACACGGTGACCGGTAGCCCCGCGCGGAGCGCCGCCTGGCGCGCGATGTTCTGGCCGGTGGCGCGCTCCGGCAGTGCGCAGCCGAGGATGACGTCTTCGACCTCCCCGGGCTCGATGCCGGCGCGCTCCACCGCGTGCCGCACGACGTGGCCGCCGAGATCGGCGCCATGGGTTATATTGAAGGCGCCGCGATAGGCTTTGCCGATCGGGGTGCGGGCGGTGGAAACAATCACGGCGTCGGGCATTGGCGATCTCCCCTTTCGGCGCGCGGGGCGCTTTTTGGCGCTTTAAGCGTATTGTGGACTGGCAACGCCCTGTTCGGTCTTCAGTTTTGCAGGACGATGGATTGCCCGGTCAAGCCCGGGGATATTTCCGGTATTCGTAGCAACTTGGCTGGCGGCGACGGCCTCGACCGCTTTCTTCCAGCGCCGTTCGTGTTTGTTCTCGGGGTCGTTTTCGTTGGTTTGGCTGTCAAGTTGTTCGGCAACACGATCCGTAGAGCCGGCTATTTTTTCTATATTAGAATATTCGTCGGCTCTATGCCTATGGTCTGTACTTCCTGCCAGAGCAGACATCCATGGGCCGTGCGGCGTTGATCTTGGTGGCGTTTCTTCTCGCGGGCTGCGCTGCCGCCCAGACAGAGGAACAGGCGAAAGCCGAAGCCGACGCAAAGGACAGCGCCCAGTGTCAGGCGCATGGCTATCAGCCCGGGAGCCTCAACTACGACGACTGCATGGCAAAGCTGGCCGATCTCCGCACCCAAGCAGACCGGACTGCGCTTTCCGGACGCCTTCGCAGTCAGCCTCCGCCATGGGCCCAACATTAACGCGTAGTTTTTCTGTCGGGACCATAGTCGCGAGTGGGAATGGCAGACAACGCAACAAGTGTCACGGCGGCGGCGCCATGTGCGAAATGGCCGGCCCGCGCGTGCCGATCACCCGCACTTTGTCGGTGGCGCATTTGAAGTCGCGCGCGATCTCGTCGGCGGCCGTCCGCGCCAGTGCGTCAGCGTCGCTGTTGGCGGCGCGGTCGAAATAGGCGACCTTGCACACCGGTCCGGGTGGCAGGCGGAATACCACCAGCAACCGGGCACTGTTCGGCCGCCCCGCCGGGTCGACATTTTCGTTGTCGGCAAAAGACCATCCGGCGATCAAGGCGTACGGCGTGCCATCCTTGCCGCTGCGCCATTCGATCTTGTCCTCGTAGTGATTGAAAGCGCCGTAATGGTCGTGCGCGGCTGGCTCCTTGCCGGCTTGTTTGATGGTCCTGCCGACCGTCAAGGTTTCGCGCAGGTCCTGTTCGTTGATGAAAACTTTATAGCCACCGCGGCCCGCACAGACCCGCGATGCGCCGTATTCGGCATCGTCGATCTTTACGACATCGAATTTCCGGCATTGCGCTTCCGCGATCGAGGTGTAGCTGCTCTCGAACGTCCGGCCGGCTCCGGTACAGACAAACGAGACGGAAATGAGAGCGGCGCCCGCGATCGCGATGCGGGCTTCGGCCCGACATAGCATTTGTTGGTCAGTCCTTGCCATCGAAGCAGATGCTGCCGGCGGCGTTGCCGTTCTTGTCCTTGAGCGCGAATGGACGCGCTTCAAAGCGGCCATGGCGTCTTCATCGCCCAATGCCGCGGCTTTTTTGTAGAACGCAATGGCGGCCTTCGGGTCTTTCGGGCCGGCGCGGCCGGCTTCCGCATACGCGCCCATCCGCTCGAGCGCGCCCGAGTGACCGAGCGCCGCGGCTTTCTCAAACAGCGCCTTGGCGGCGACGTCGTCCTTTGGTCCGCCGTCACCGTCCTGCGTCATCAGTCCCAGCTGGAACATCGCGTCCGCGGAGTTTGCGGCAACGGCTTTTGCGAACCACACACGAGCCTTGGCGAAATCCACCGGCACGCCGATGCCGGCGCCGTACATGGAGCCGAGGTTGGTCATGCCGAGGGGATCGCCGGCGGCGCCGGCCCGTTCGAACAGCCTACGGGCTTCACCGAGGTCCGCCTTGACGCCGTTGCCGTTGGCATAGAGTGCGCCAAGACCGACCATGGCCGTCGTGCTGCCCGCTTCCACGGCTTTGCGATAGGCGCTCACTGCTTCGGCGGGTTGCCGGTTGAACTCATAGGCGCGGCCAAGCTCGAACCATATCCGCCGCGGCGCATCGTGTGCCTCGGCGGCGGTTTTGCAGGCCTTCATCGCGGCGGGGATGTCGGGTTCCGCAATATCGTAGCTGCCCTTGATGTTCGC
>JBEKSB010000106.1:0-14201 GCA_049517455.1 Xanthobacteraceae bacterium | reverse complement strand
CGCGCCGGCTATGCGCTGCTTCAGCTCGTGACCTTCTTCACCGCCGGCCCGAAGGAAACGCGGGCCTGGACGGTGACGCGCGGCACCAAGGCGCCGCAGGCGGCCGGCGTCATCCATACCGACTTCGAGCACGGTTTCATCCGCGCCGAAACGATCGCCTATGACGATTATGTCGCTTGCGGCGGCGAGGCTGGCGCGCGCGACGCCGGCAAGATGCGGCTTGAGGGCAAGGACTATGTTGTGCAGGACGGCGACGTCATGCATTTCCGCTTTGCGACGTGATCGGATCGGCTAGATCTGCTGACCGCGATTGCGGATGGCGCCGAGATGCTCGTTGATGCGGAATACGATCAGCACGAATTCGGCAATGATGCGGGCGAGCACCACGCCCATGCAGGCGCCGAGCAGGCTGGCGATGAGAAAGATCATGCCGACGAATGGATTGAACGCCATCGTTGACAGCGATGAGACTGCGCCGGCGACGCCGAGCAGGACGGAAATGACGACGGCGAGCCAATAAAAGACCTTGATGACAGTGGGCGTCACAAATCGCTCCCACTGGAACAAGTCGCTAATGCCGAACATGCCTGTCCCTCCCGCGCGAACCATGGTGACTGCGACTGCGCGACTGAAACAACGAATCTGCTTGAGAAGCGCGCATAGACTGCACCGCGCCAAAGCAGTGGTCAATCGAGACGGTTCCGCGGCTTGAAAGTGTGGCTGCGCGGCGGTGCATCCCGGTCATTTTTGCGGCGCGGGAACGCGCCATCATCGGTTTGTTCTCCACCAGGAACGCACACCGCGGCCGCGCGTTGGGCCCTCATGCTCGGATCGTAAATCCGAAGTGCAAACGCATGGAGTTCTCTATGAGAAACCTCATCTCCTACACAGCCCTTGGTGTTGCACTGGCGGCGGGGGCATCGGTGGCGCATGCCCAGACGGTGGAGACCGTCCTCGTGCCGCGGCAAGGCCCGGTAGTCATCGCACAGGAGCCTATAGCGGCGCCGCCTGCGGGTGTTCTGGTAACGCAACCCGCCCCAGCCGTTCGGATCGTGCCGATTGGAACGGTAGAAACGGTGCGCACCGTCCGATCCACGACCACGCCTAAGGTCGTAACCCGTCGCGTCGTCCGCAGCCGAACCGCGAATCGCGTAACGACGACACGGACGACAACCGTGCGCGAAGGCATCGTCACGACATCTGCGATTGTCGCTGCCCCGCCGGCGGTCGCTGCCATCGCGGAGCCGACTTATACCGAAGTGCTGCGAGCGCCGCGGCTTTACGACGTTGTAACTCCGGCGCCGGCGATAGCCGCACAGCCGGCACCATTGCTGCGGGCGCGCCGGTCCCGACTTACCGTTACGTCTACGGGCCCGATCGCATCTTGGTGATCGACCCCTACACCAACATCGCGGTTCAATCGATCCCGCGGTAACGCGAGCGGGACCAAAGAAACGAAACGTGCGCTGCCCTCGCGGCAGCGCGTGTGCTCGTAGCAAATGGAGGCGACTATGAAGGTTTGTTTCGCTCATCCGGTGATGGCATTGGCATTGATCTACGCAACGTCGGGGTTGTTCGGCGGGGGCGTTGAAGTGGCCGCCGCCCAGTCCACCGGCATCGACGAAGTGGTGAGCGCAAACGGCATCGCGCCGAAGCTCGAACTCACTCCGTCGCAGCGCAGCGCAATCTACCAGGAGGTCCACAAGGACAAGAGCAAGGTGGCGCCGAGCCGGTTTGCCACCAATGTCGGCGCCGATGTGCCGCCCATGATCGAGCTATATATGCTCCCTGACGACATTCTGGCGAATAATCCCGAGACCAAGCTCTACAAATTCACCAGGGTGGATGACCAGGTTGTGCTCGTCGATCCGACCAACATGCGCGTGATTGCCGTGATCGGCCCGAAGCCGGCGGAATAATTTCTCTGCACGTCCTCGCGTAAGCGGCGACCCAGATTGTTCGCGGCTGGTTCTGAATTCCGCTTTCGCGGGAATGGGCGGACCGTTCGCTTGTGCTACTGCGCGCCGTTCTTGGTCCCGGCGGCGACGGCTTTGGGCAGCACGTCCAGGTAAGGCCCCACGAAGAACGCCTCGCCCCTGCCTTCGCCATAATAGCGGTCGTAGGCGTCGATCATGGCGTGAACCGGCGTCAGACAGGACGGTATCGAGTCGACAATCAGATCGCCGAGTGCGGTCGCCTTCTTATTACCGTAGCGCTGATCGGCAATGACGGCGCGCACGATGCATTCGGTCGCCGAACGCACAAGCGGTTCGGTCGCTGCCATCTTTTGCTGTGCGGACAGGCTCGCTTCCGCTGCCGGATCGGCCGAGGGACCGGTAGCCACGGCGACGATGAACGCCACGCCGAAAAGCGGTGCCGATATCATGCAATCCCCCCACCCAGCCTGCGCAGCCATAGCGGGCAACGTCGGCGAGGGTCAATCTTTTTTCCTTGGCGGCGAGCGCGCTCGCTGGTTCCACGCGGCGGCGGTGTTATAATGAGCTCAGGGATTCACGGAGCACGGTCATGATTTTGCCCACTGCGCTGGCGCTTGGCGCGCAACTCATGATGTCGGTTGTCGACAGTGTCCCCCAACTCAACGTCGAGCAGGTCTGCGAGGGTATCGCGCAACAGGGCGGGGTCACGTTCCACGATCCCGCCATCGCCCAGGAGAAAAAGAACTGTCTCCAGAGCGAGCAGACGACCCGCGACGAGTTGGTCAAGCAATGGTCGACCTTTTCGCCCTCCGACAAGATCTCATGCGTGAACGAATCGCGGATGGGCGGTGAATCGAGCTACACCGAGCTGCTCACCTGCCTGGAAATGGCGCGTGACGTCAGGGCCATGCGTGAACAGCAGGGCGCGGCGAACCGCGGCGATCAGCCTCCGGTGAGCGGCGCAAAACCGCCCCGCTAGGAACTCCGTCATTTGAGCGGAGCGAAGCAATCCATCCCATGCCCCGTTTCTGGATTGCTTCGTCGCTTCGCTCCTCGCAATGCCTCCTTAATATCCCACGAGAATTTCGCTCACCGTGGGATTGACGGCGCGCAATGCGGTGTCCGCGGAAGTGAATGCGCGATCGGCAGGCAAATCGCTGAGCACCGACGCCGGCGTTTTCGGGTCGGCGCGCAGGCTGATGCCGACTTTGCAGCCGCCCGCAAGTGCTGACAGCCGCCCGCCGTTCCAATCGCTCAACGTCGCGACGTGGTCTTTGTCGAAGCCCAAAAGCTTGAACGGCTTGCCGTTGAGCTGCTCCAGCTCGGCCAGCGTGAGTCCGAGGTGAACCTCACCCGGTGCAATCCAGTCCGATTGGCCGTTGATGACGATGAGATGGGTGTCGCTGCGGTTCGCCGGTTTCGACCACCACACCTCCAGACGCCGTTTCGGGTCCTTCGCGAACACGACGCTCGCCATGACCTTGCCGCCAGAGCTGGCGTCGACTTGCGTGAAGGCGACGTTCCTCGATTGGAAAGCCATGGCGAGCTTGACGTGGCTCGAGTCTCTTCCGAACACACCGCTGCAGGCGACGACCTGTTGCTTGCCTGGGCGTGTCTGTCGCGCAATCGCGCCGGGTTCCATCACGGCGTCGGTCCCGCGCGCGGCCGCGCGCGTGTGCTCGCCGCCGGTCGGTGTCGCTACGGCGGCCGGCAACGGTCCTTGGAGCTGCGAAGGCGCAAACTGGTCCGCCGCGTCGAGATCGGGGTCGTGCTCGAACACCGGCGGCGCCGTCGTCTGCCCGCGCGAGCGCGCCGGCTTCGCCGGCGGGGGCGGAGGAGCCGGCGTCGCGCCGTCCTCTTCATTCATGATTGACGGTTGTCCCGGCGCCGACAACTGACGTTGCTGCGCCAACAGCGTGCCGGCAGTCCCCAGGGCGAGGCCGGCAAGCAACGCCGCCTCGATCCATCGTCGATACATCCCCATGCGCTCCCGTGCTGCGCCAAATCAACATAACATAGAAGGCGGCAGTGAGGCGTGCGCAAATTGTCCCGCGCTCTCGCGCTAGGTGCTGCCGAGATAGGCTTCGACCACCGCGGGATGTTTCAAGACGTTGTCCGGGAGGCCTTCGGCCAGCGTGCGGCCGTAATTCAACACGTGAATGCGGTCGGCGAGATCGGCGACCATCTGCATGTCGTGCTCGATCCAGATCATGGCGATGCCGAGCTGGTGCTTGATGCGGAGAATAAAGCGCGCCAAATCCTCACGCTCGTCGCGATTCAACCCTGCGGATGGCTCGTCGAGCAGCAGCACCGCCGGTTCGAGCGCAAGCGCGCGAGCGAAGCCGACAAGCTTCTGCGTCCCGAACGGCAGGCTGCCGACCGGAGCGTGGCGATAGCGCTCCAGCTCAATAAGGTCGATGATCGCCTCCACCGCGGCCCGATGCTCGACCTCCTGCCGGCGCACGCGCGGCAGGAACAGCATCTCCGCGAGCGAATTCGTCCGGATTCGCGCGTGCCGGCCGGTGAGCAAATTGTCGATCACGCTCATCTGCGGAAATAATTCGCCATGCTGGAATGTGCGGGCGATGCCGAGCCGGGCGATTTCGTGGGGCGCGAGGCCGCCAATGTCGCGCCCGCCAAACCGGATCGCGCCGTCGCCACGATAAATGCCGCTGATGCAATTAAGCACGCTGGTCTTGCCCGCGCCGTTCGGGCCGATGAGCGCCAGCAATTCCTTGCGCTCGACCGCGAGCGTCACCCGATCGAGAACGACAAGGCCCCCGAACCGCAGCCGCAAATCCTCGATCGCAAGCTCAGCCATACCACCTTCGGCTCCGGCGATATTGCTTGACGGCGCGATAGCTGCGGCGTTCGCTTCCCGCAGACTGGCCGAGGTAGAACTCCTGGATGTCTCCGTGCGCGCGCAGACGCGCGCTGTCGCCGTCGAGAACGCAACGGCCGTTCTCCAGGACGTAGCCGTAATCTGCCACGCCGAGTGCGACCGCGGCGTTTTGCTCCACGATCACGATGGTCAATCCAAGCTCGTTGTGGATTTGGACCAGTCGCGCGGTCAGATCGGCGACGATCGCGGGCGCGAGCCCAAGCGACAGTTCGTCGACCAGGAGAAGTTGCGGGCGGCAGACCAGCGCGCTTGCGATCGCCAGCATCTGCCGCTCGCCGCCTGAAAGAAGGCCGGCGGCCCTGTTGCGCAAATCGGCGAGTTTCGGGAACGAATGATAGACAAGCTCCTCGCTCGCACCGCGTTTACGCGCCGACGGAGCGAACGGCGCGGCCAGGTTCTCGGCGACCGTGAGATTGGGAAACACCTTGTCGCGCTCGGGAACCAGGACGATGCCGAGCCGGGTGATCTCGTTTGGCGGACGATTTTCGATCCGCCGGCCGTTGAAGGTCACGCTGCCATCGGTGACCCTGGCGTCGTCGACGCCGAGAAAGCCCGAGATCGCCCGCAAAGTCGTCGATTTGCCGGCGCCGTTGGAGCCGAGAATGGCGACGATCTGCCCGGCGTGGACGGATAGGCTGATGCCCTGCACCGCGGTAATATTGCGATGATAGACGACCTCGAGCTTCTCGACTTGCAGCAGGGCGGTTTCGCTCATTTGCGGCCGCCCGCGACGGGTCGGTATTTGAATGGCCACAAAACGAAATAGTTTTGCAAGCGGCGCCAAATGCCGACAAGCCCAAGCGGCTCCAACACCAGGAACAGGATCATGACGAGACCGAACGACGCATAGTCGACCGCGAACAGCGCGCCGGCATAGCTCTGCGCGTTCGGCAGCTTCATCAGAACGGCTTCGATCAAATACGGAAACAGCGTCACGAACAGCGCACCGAGCAGGGCGCCGAGGAGCGATCCCATCCCGCCGATGATGATCATGGCGATATACTGGATCGACAAGAACAACGAGAAAGCTTCGACAGACACGAAACCGCGGTAATAGGCGAACAGCGCTCCCGCCACCGAGGCCATCGCGGAGGAGATGACAAAGGCCGACAGCTTGTAGCCGGCCACGCCGATGCCGAGCGCTTCGGCGACGATCTCGTGCGCGCGGATCGCGCGCCAGGCGCGGCCGGTTCGGCTTCGCAACAGGTTGGCGCAGATGAGCAAGGTCGCCGCGGCGGCGGCTAAGAGGACAAAGTACCAGGCTCGCGCATTTTTGAGCGCGAACGCGCCGATTTTCGGCGGGTCCACCATGATGCCGGTGGAGAACCCGCGGGTGCTTTCGTATTCGCCGCCGACATAGATGACGATGAAATATAGCGCGAGCGTCGAGATCGCGAGGTAGAGCCCGCGCAGGCGCAGCGACGGCAGTCCAAAGATCAAGCCGAGGATGGCGCCGACGGCCGCCGCCACCGGCAGCGTCAGCCAGAACGGCGCGGCGAATTCGCGGAACAAAATTCCAACGGTGAAGGCGCCGGCGGCGATGAGACCGGCATGCCCGAGCGAGATTTGCCCCGCATAGCCGGTCAGCAGCATCAGCGACAAAGCGCCGACGGCGGCGAGAAAAACCTGGCAGGCGAGATCGAGATAGAAGACGGTGGCGAGAAACGGGAACACGGCCAACGCGATGACAAATACGGCGAGCGCCGTGCGCTCGAACCGCGTTTGGATGAGCGCGAAGTCCTGCGCATAAGAGGTGCGGAAATAGCCGCTCGCTCGGGGCGTGTTCCTAGACACGGTCAAGCTCCTCGCGCGTGCCGAACAAACCCCACGGGCGGACAACGAGCGCGACGATCAGCACGAGAAACGGCACTACGTCGGAGAGCAGCGGATCGATGTATTGGATCGAGAGAATTTCGGCGGCGGCGACAATGCCGGCGCCAAGAAGCGCGCCAAGCAGGCTGTCGAGGCCGCCGACCAAGGCCACGGGAAACGCCTTCAACCCGATGACCGACATGGAGCTGGTCAGGCCGGAGTCGAGTGCGATCAGCATACCCGCGATCGATCCGGTCAATGTCGAAAGGCCCCAGGCGAGCGCGTAGACCGCGTGCAGGTTGATGCCGCGCTGGGCGGCAAACAGCGGATTTTGTCCCGCCGCGCGCATGCGCACGCCCCAGCGGCCGAATTGCAAGAACAAGAACAATACGCCATAGGCGAACGCGTTGGCGAAGACGATCGCCGCGGCGAATGTCGAGATGCGGCCGCCGCCCGGCAGTATGAGCGCCGGATTGGACAGCGCAAGCGCTTCTGCCGGATATTGCTGTTGCGCCGACCAGATCAGGAGCATCAGCCCGCGCAGCAGCACACCCAACGCTACCGTGGTGAGTACCGCGGCGAGCACCATCTCGCCCGCCATCTTGCGCATCAGCAGCACGTAGACGAGAACGCCGACCGCAAGGCTGAGCACGACCGCAGCGGCGATGGCGGCGAGCGGATTGCCTGAGAACATCGAGGCCGTCATCACCAGCAGGTAGCCGCCGAGCATCATCAATTCGCCGTGCGCCAGGTTGAGCACGCGGCTGACGCGGTAGATGAGCACGTAACCGCAGGCGATCAGCGCGTAGATCGACGCCAGCACGACGATGTTGACGACAAGCTGCACGCGACGTTCCTGGGACCGAGCTTTCCTTCCCCGAACCTTCCCGGCATCGGGGAAGGTAGGGGACGACTCTACTTCACGTCATAGGCGAACCAGTTCTTCACCAGCGCGACTTTCGATCCGTCCCAGCGATACACGCGATAGTATTGCTTGGTGCGAAAATGATTGTCCTTGGTCCATTCGATCGGGCCGCCGCGCAGCCCCTTGAGATCGACTTTTAGGTTTTGCATAGAGGCCTGCACTTTGTCCGGCGTCGCGTCCGCGCCGGCGCCCTTGAGCGCCGCTTCGAGAACCATTCCGGCGATCCAGCCTTCGGTCATTTCATCCGCCGGATATTTGCCGCCGGCCTGCTTCACCGCTTCGGCGATGTCCTTCTGGACCGGCAGCGCGTCCTCGAACAGCGCGTTGGCGCCGATGACATAGAGCTTCGGATCCTTGATCCTCTTTAGCTCGTCCTCGGCCTCGAGATGCGCCCAGGTGACGTAGTCACCGGACCAGCCGAGGCGGCGCAAAGCTTCGAAGGTGCGCACTTCCGTCACCCAGGGCGCCCAGGAGAACACCCAGTTTGCGCCGGCTTCGTTGATCTTGGTCGCGAATGGTGTGTAATCGGCGGTCGGCGGCGGGATGATCTCCTTGTCGACGGCCGTCATGCCGAGCTCAGGCGCCTGGCTTTCGGCGAAATCGATCTCGCCGCGCGAGAGCGGAATGGCCATGGCGGCAAAGCCGATCTTGACCGGCTCCTTGGCGCTTTCTTTCACGAACGAAAGAGCGGCGCGGCTGTCATAGGTCGCCGCAAAGGCCGTAGTGCAGAACTCTCCTTCCTGGGCCGGAGGGTATACATCCTTCGGGCAGACTGAGCTTGAGAACATCAGCGGCACGCCGGCATTCTTGGCTTCGGCGATCACCGGCGCATAAGTGGAGGAGAGGCTGGCGTTGAGCAACAAGACCGGGCTGTCCTCACTCAGCAATTTCTTGGCGTTAGCGGCCGCCTTCGAAGGCTGCGCCGAATCGTCCTCGATCACGAGTTTAATTTTCTTGCCGTTGACGCCGCCGGACGCGTTCAGCCGATCGACATAGATACGCAATGCCTCGACGGCCGGCGCATAGGTCGAAGCCGGCGGTCCGGTCAACGCGGCGGTGATCCCAACCACGTAAGCATCCTGCGCAAGCGCCGATCCGGATACGCCCGCGACCAGCGCCGCGGCGGTTATGATCGATAAACGCATAAGCTTCCTCCCTCTCAACGTTCGTTTTTGCATCTTCCGCTTGCGCCTTCAGGGGCGCAATGCTTCGCCCACTTGCTCCGCCAACAGCCGTTCTTCACGATCATCGTACATCGCTTCTATCAGGTGCTTGAATTTTTCGTGCATCAGCGTGCGCTTGACCTTGCGGGTCGGCGTCACCGGCTCGCCTTCCTCTTCGGGGTCGAGCATCTTGGGCAGGATGCGGAAAACCTTGATCTGTTCGACGCGCGCGAGCTGGACATTGGCCTTGTCGATTTCATCTTTGAGCAGCCGCTCCACTTTTGGGTTTTGCGCGAGGCTGGTGAAGCCCGTGTAGGTGACGTTCTGGCCGCGCGCCCAATCGGCGACGGTGTCGAAGTCGATCTCGACTAGGGCCGAAAGATATTTGCGGCCGTGACCGAAGACAGCGACTTCGGCGATGTAAGGCGATGCGCGCAGCGCAGTCTCGACAAAGGCCGGCGACAAGGTCTTGCCGCCCGAGGTGACGATGAAATCGCGCGCGCGATCGATGAGCCGCAGCACGCCGTCCTCCCATTCGCCGACATCGCCGGTTCGCAGCCAGCCGTCTTCGCCGATGATCGCCCGTGTCGCTTCTTCGTTGCGCCAATAGCCTTCAAATACATTGGCGTTGTGGACGAGAACCTCGCGGTCCTCCGACAGGCGGACGCTCCAGCCGGTCGGCGCGGTGCCGACATTGCCGGGCATTGGAAACGGCCCGCGCTGGCCGGCGATAATGCCGCCCGCGGTCTCGGTCTGGCCGTAGATTTCGACGACATTCACCCCGTACATGTGCCAGAGCGCCATGGTCTCAAGGGAGATTGGCGCCCCGCCGCAAACGACAAGCTCCAGTTGGTCGAAGCCGAGCTTGTTCAGGATCGGCCGGAACACGAGCGCGTGCGCGATCCAATAGGCCGCCGCCTCGACGCCATTCGTCTTTTTCCAGAGTCCGCGCACATGGCGGCGCGCCAGCCGCATCGCCAGCGCGTAGGCCGCGCATTTTAGCTTCGACGAATTCGCCATCCCAACCAAAATCTGCGCGGCGAATTTTTGCAAATAACGCGGCACCGTGAACAGGACCGTCGGTGCCACCTCGAACATCGTTGTCGCGATGTCTTCGGCGTCCTCGCCGAAATGCGGAACCATTTGCGAGATCAGCGGCAGCGTGACGGCAATATCGCGGCCGAGAACATGGCAGAGCGGAAGATACGCCACAGTGCGATGCGGTTTTTCCGCGAGCATCGGGTAATGATCGACCAGATTTGCCACTGCCGCGAGGTGCTTGCCGTGCGCGACCAGCGCGCCTTTCGGGTGCCCGGTCGTGCCCGAGGTATAAACGATGAAGGCAGGATCGTCCGGCGACAGACGTCGAGTCTGCGCTTCGAGCCAATCGAGATCGCCACCCACGGCCGAGGCCAGCGCGTGATAGCTCTTGAGCTTGGGATGCTGGTAATCGAACATCGCCGAGTCGTCGATCACGATGAGGTGGCGCAGATCCGGCAGGCGCTCGATCAGCGGCAGCAGCTTGTCGGCATATTCCTGATTTTCCGCGACAAATATCGCCGCGCCGCCGTCGCGCATCTGATATTCGGCTTCGGCGGTCGACGCGGTCGGATAGATGCCGTAGACGATGGCGCCAAGCGACTGCGCGGCAAGGTCGCAGATGACCCATTCCTCGTAAGTCTCGCCCATGATGGCGATGCGCTCGCCCGCCCGCAGACCAATGTCGGAAAATGCCTTGGCGGTGCGTGCGACGAGAAGCGCATAATCGCGCCATGTCCGCTCCCGATAAATGCCGAGATGCTTGGAGCGGAATGCGATGCGATCAGACGCGCTTTGCGCCAGCTCGCATAACAGCGACGGCGCCGTCCTGCAGCTCAAGGCTTCCGGCGTGACCGTATTTGCTCCGGCCATGGCGCTGCCCATATTCGAGCGTTTCCTCTCCAGCCTTATAACCGAGACTGGTGGTTAATTCTATAGCTTCATTGAATTCCATGGCAAGCGCGTCACTCCCGCTGCCGGCGGCCGGTCCTGGTCTCGAGACCGCGGAGCGTCAGCGCCGCAAACTCGTTGCCGATCCGCTCGATCGACGCTTTCTCCTTTCCGTACCAGCCGGCGACGGCGTTCGCCATGCCAATGATGGCCAGCGTCGCCAAACGGGCATCGACGTCGGCGCGGAATTCTCCGTTACGCGCGCCCTCGCGGATCACAGATTCGAACACGCGCTCGATTGCGCGAGACCATTTGCCGATGCGCCGGCGGCTTTCGTGGGGCAGAAACTGCCGCTGCGTCAGAAAGACCTTGACGAAGTTGCCGCGGTCGAGAAGGGGCGAAATGTGCGCCCGCATGAGACTCGTGAGCTTCTCCCGTGCGGTTCCCGGCCCCGCCTCGATGGCCCGCGCCGCCTTGAAAAAATCCTCCACGCCGCGTGTGCAGACGATTTCGAGCGCGACTTCCTTGGAAGGAAAATAATAATAAAGGCTCGCCTGGCGGATGCCGAGAACGTCGGCAATATCCTGCGTCGTGGCGCCGTGGTAACCGCGGTCGGCGAAGACTTGGGCGGCCGCATCGATAATCTCGGGCGACCGCCGATGCGTCTTCCGCGTTCCAGCGCCGTCAATGCCGAGCCCGCGCTCGCCGGTCGGGCGTGGCTTGCGCTTTGTACGTCGGAGCGCACGCGCTGCACTTGCGGCTGGTGGGCGAGATGGCTTAGATTTCATCTATAGCTCTATAGATAAATAATCGTCAGGGAGGAAATCAATGCTCGCGCGCCCCGATGGCCGGCCCCCGTTTCGCGCCGATCACATCGGCAGCCTCCTTCGGCCGGCCGAGCTGCGCCAAGCCTTCAAGGACCATAGCGCCAAGCGCATCGACGATGAGTATTTCGCACAAATCCAGGACCGTTGCATCCGCGATGTCGTCGCGCTGCAGGAGGCGGCGGGCTTGCAGGTCGTCACCGATGGAGAGTTTCGCCGCGGCTCGTATTGGGGGCGCTTCGCCGAGCGCATCGAGGGTTTTATCATCAAGCCCGCGGAACTTAAATTCCGCGACGATCACGGCCATGTGGTGGATTTCACCGCGACCTATGCCGCCGGCAAGCTGCGCCGCATCAGGCCGCTCGCCCTCGATGAGTTCAGCTTCATTCGCGATGTGACCAAGGTTACGCCTAAGATCACGCTGCCGGCGCCTTCGACGATGCACTTTTACCGCTGCACGGATTTTGCCGACCCCGCGGCCTACGGCAATGTTGAGAGCTTTTTCGCCGACCTCACCCGCATCTTTCGTGAGGAAATCGCTGCGCTCGCGGCGGCGGGCTGCCGCTACATTCAGCTCGACGAAGTTGCGCTGGCGCTGTTGTGCGATCCGGCCATTCGCAAGAGCATTGAAGATGCCGGACAGAACCCGGATCGCCTCGTCGATCTTTATATCGAAAGCCTGAACGAGGCAGTTTCGGAAGCGCCCGCCGACGTGATTTTCGGCGTGCATATGTGCCGCGGCAATTTCAAAGGCCACTATCTCGGCACCGGCGGCTATGAATCCGTCGCCGAGCGTTTTTTCACGCAAACGCGTGTCAACCACTTCCTCCTGGAATACGACACGACGCGGGCCGGTGATTTCAAGCCGCTACGCTTCGTAAAGAATAAAGGCGTGGTTCTCGGGCTTGTCAGCAGCAAGCTGCCGGCGCTCGAAAACATCGAGGAGCTTAAACGGCGTACGCATGACGCTGCGCGCTACATCGATCTCGACCGGCTCGCCATCTCTCCACAATGCGGTTTTGCCTCGACCGTCGCCGGAAATCCGGTTACTGAGGCGGACGAGCGCGCCAAGCTAAACCTTGTTGTCAGCGCCGCCCACCAGATTTGGAGGTGAGCCAGTATGCAACTGCAGCAAAATACCGACCGCATCCAGACCACCCACATCGGCAGCCTGCCGCGCCCGCATCGGCTGCTCGACGTGATGAAGGCGAAATATTCCGGGCAGCCCTACGACGAGAAGGCTTTTCAGGAAGCGTTGCGCGGCGCCGTGCGCGACGTTGTGCGCGAGCAGGTCGACTGCGGCATCGACATCGTCACCGACGGAGAATTCTCCAAGCCGGGCTTCTTCACCTACATTCGCGAACGGCTCGATGGCTTCGAATCCCGTCCGGAAATCAAAATGAAGCTTTTTGAGCAGGAGGTTGCTGCCTTTCCGGAATATTACGAACAGTATTTCAAGCAGGCGATGATGGGCGGCGCAATCGTCGCGCTCGCTCCCGTCGTTTGCGTCGGCCCGGTCAAATACCGCGGCGATAAGCTCGTGCAGATCGACATCGACAATGTGAAGGCCGCCGCCGCGGCGGCGGGAGTCGCCAACGAGCATGTGTTCCTGCCGGCGACCGCGCCGTCGGGAGTGGGGCTGAACGAATACTACAAGTCGGACGACGAATATTTCCACGCGCTCGCCGCGGAAATGGGGAAGGAATACCGGGCCATCGTCGATGCGGGCATTCTCGTGCAGATCGACGATCCGTTCCTGCCGGATATCTTTTACGAGCCCGGCCTCGACGACGCGCAAAAGAAACGCCGCGCGGAGATTTACGTCGAAGCCATCAACGCCGCCCTGAAAGGCATTCCGGCCGAGCGCGTGCGCTTTCATACCTGCTACGGCATCAATGAAGGCCCGCGCATCTATGAAGCGGCGCTCAAGGACATCATCGACTACGTGCTGAAAATCGAGGCCGGTTCCTACAGCTTCGAGGCGGCTAACCCGCGCCACGAGCACGAGTATCACCTGTTCGAGCGCGTCAAGGTGCCGGAGGGAAAGGTGCTGATTCCCGGCGTGGTCACCCACGCCAGCAACATCGTCGAGCATCCCGAACTTATCGCCGAGCGCATCATCCGCTTCGCCCGGCTGGTCGGGCGCGAGAGCGTCATCGCCGGCGCCGATTGCGGCTTCTCATCGCAAGCCTCGTACAACACCGAGGTGCATCGCACCGTGGTGTGGGAGAAATTCAAGGCCATGCGCGAAGGCGCCGACTTAGCGACGCAACAGCTTTGGGACTGATATCGGCCCGGAGAAGCCGCTATTGGGAGAAGGATCGACGCCGCTATTGAATGACGCGCACGACCGGCGTGGTCGAAAGATCGGTCGCCGCGGTTGTGATTGCGATAAACTGCGCCAGTAAGCTGAAAACCCGCTTGGTGTTCGTCGCGTCCTCCGGCACGCAATCAAAGTTCCGAGGAATTCGAAACCGCCATAGGCCGAACGGGGTACGATCTTGAAGTTGATCGGCCAACGCGGAAGTTGAGAACGGTTGCCACTTATTGACTGCTGATATCAGTTGCCCCTCGCACTTGTGCAAATATCAGGAATTTTTGCAAAAGTGCGCGAAGTGAAACTGTAGCAGCGACTTATTTCCCCTTGTGTCCCCGGACACGTTAGGAATGGTGTAATAGACGCTGTAGCCGAAAATCCTGATTGCCTAT
>JBEKSB010000105.1:0-14554 GCA_049517455.1 Xanthobacteraceae bacterium | reverse complement strand
CGCGGCGGCGGCGACGTCGACTTGATCCTGCTCGATCTGAGCATGCCCGGCGTGCGCGGCTTTTCCGGCCTGATGTATTTGCGCGCGCAATATCCCGGCCTGCCGATCGTGGTGGTCTCGGCCAATGACGATCCCGCCGTGATCCGCCGCTGCATGGAGTTCGGCGCATCGGGGTTCATTCCCAAGACGCTCGGCATCGAGGCGCTGCGGGCGGCGATCGCGTGCGTGCTGCAGGGCGAGGTATGGACGCCGCCCGACGTCGATCTCACGAGACAGTCCGACGCCGAGACCGCGGCCCTGATCGCGCGGCTATCGACGCTGACGCCGCAGCAGGTGCGCGTTCTGATGATGCTGTCGGGAGGACTGCTCAACAAGCAGATCGCCTACGAGCTTGGCGTGTCGGAGGCGACGGTCAAGGCACACGTCTCCGCCATCCTGCAGAAGCTCGGGGTCGAGAGTCGCACGCAAGCGGTCATCGCCGCCGGCAAGATCGAAGCCGGGAGATGGCCGCAATTGCCGGCGCGGAAGGGGTGATTTCTACTCCGCCGCGACGCGTTGCACGCGCCATTGCGTGATGAGAACCCGCAGTGAAGCCGGCTTGAGCGGCTTGTTGAGGACATGCACGCCGGCGGCGCGGGCCTCCTCGCGGACATACAGCGAACGGTCGGCGGTCACCAAGATCGCCGGAAGGTCGCGGCCGTAGCGGCGGCGGAGCTTGGCAATGGTGCCGACGCCGTTGCCGCCGTCGAGATGGTAATCGACCAGAAGCCCGTCCGGCTCGAAACCGCAGGCATCGATCGCCGCCAGCGCTTCTGTGAGGTCGACGGCTTTCAGCACGCGGCAGCCCCAGCCGCCGAGCAGCGTCTGCATGCCGTCGAGAATGGCGCGCTCATTGTCGACGCAAAGCACGACCGTTCCCGCGAGCTGCCCGGCGGCAGCTTTAGGCGCGGCATGCAGCACCGGCTCTGCCACCACCGCGATGGCGCGCGGCACCTCGACGGAGAAGCGCGAGCCGCGGCCGAATGTCGATTTCAGCGCCACCTCACAGTCGAGTACGCGGCCGATACGCTCGACGATCGACAGACCTAAGCCAACGCCGCGCGCCACCCGCGCGCCCTGATCGAGACGGTGGAACTCCTTGAACACCGCGCGGCGCTTGGCGTGCGGAATGCCGATGCCGGTGTCGTAAACCTCGATGCGCAGCCGCGAGCCGCGACGGCGGCAACCGATCAGCACGCTGCCCTTGGGCGTGTATTTGATCGCGTTCGAGACCAGATTTTGGAGGAGGCGCCGCAGCAAACGCCGATCCGAACGCACCGCCAGCGAGCACGGCATGAAGACCAGATCGAGCCCTTTCTCGCGCGCCAGCGGCGCAAATTCCACCTCCAGCCGCTGCAACAATTCGGCGATGCGGAAATCGGTCATTTCCGGCTGCATCGCTCCGGTGTCGAGACGCGAAATGTCCAGCAATGCCGCGAAGATCTCTTCAACCGCCTCCAGCGAGGCGTCGATATTCTGCACCAGATCGCCATCCGCGCCGGCGCGTTGGCGCTCGATCAGGCTGGTCACGTAAAGGCGCGCGGCGTTGAGCGGTTGCAGGATGTCGTGGCTCGCCGCGGCGATGAAGCGCGTCTTGGAGACGTTGGCGTCATCGGCTTCCGCTTTGGCGCGCTCTAGCTCGGCGTTGAGCCGCGTCAGCTCGCCGGTGCGTTCGCGCACGCGGCGCTCCAGCGTCGCGTTGGCGCGCTCCAGCGCTTCGGCCGCCTTCACGCTCGGCGTGATGTCGGTGAAAGTCGTGACGAGGCCGCCGTCGGGCATGCGGTCGGCGCGCACTTCGATCACCAGTCCGCGTTCGGCAAAGCGTTCGAGGAACGGCTCGGCTTCCGACGTGTATCTGGCGATACGCTCGGCGACTTGCTCGTCGAGGTCCCTGGCGTCACGCGCGCCGTTTTTGGCGATGTGGCGGAGAATCTCGTCAAGCGCGATGCCGATCCGCGTCAGGCCGTGCGGGAGATTGAAGATTTCGCCGAACTGACGGTTCCAGCAGACCAGCGCGAGCTCCTTGTCGAACACCGCGATGCCCTGCCGGACATGGTCCAGCGCCGTCTGCAGGATTTCGCGATTGTAGTGGATCGCCGCGTTGGCATCGTCGAGGAGCTTGAGCGCGGCCTTGGTCGAGACGGTGCGCTTGCGGAGCAGGAGCGAGAGCACGAGCCGGGACGACGCGGCGCCGATCGCCGAGGCCAACAGATACTCGCCATATTGCAGGAGCTGGAAGTCGGCCTCGGCTTGCGGTTCGAGGCTGACGCGGCGCGAGGCGGCAAAGCTGGCGAAGGATTCGCGCGTGCGCTCCTCGCCCAGATAGCGGGCGATGGTCGCGGTCAGTTCCTCGACCGTGACCGAAGCGCGCCGCAGCCGGAAGCTTGGCGCGATCGGCGCCAGCGAGGTCGGCACGAACAAGTCCGCCTGCACGCGTTCGATGGCGCTCGGCCGCCGGGCGAAGGAGCCGCCGAAATAGAGGGCGATATTGGCAACGAGACTGAGCGCGACGCCGTGCACGAGCGGCGGCAGATCGAGGCCGAACAACGCTTGCGGGCGCAGCCAGGCGAGACCGAACGGCCCGTCGCTGAGGATATGCTCGCCGACCATCCCGGCGTCGGAGATGCTCGGCAACAGAAGCGTATAGGCCCAAACCAAAATGCCGGCGGTCATGCCGGCGATGGCGCCGGGCGCGGTGCCGCGCCGCCAAATCAGCCCGCCGAAAAAAACCGGCGTCAGCTGCGTGATGGCGGCAAACGACAACAGCCCGATCGAGGCAAGCTGCGCCGGGCCCGCCAAGCGGTAATAGATGTAGGCGAGAAACAGGATCGCGAAGATCGCGATACGGCGCACTGTCAGGAGCTGCGCGCCGGCATCGCTCGGCTCGCCCGCCCGCTCGGCCCGCCGCGTCAAGATGAACGGCATCACGATGTCATTCGACACCATGATCGCCAGCGCAACCGACTCGACGATCACCATCGCGGTCGCCGCCGAAAGGCCGCCGACGAAGGCGACGAGCGTGAACAGTTCGGAATGGGCCCGCAGCGGCAGCGCCAGCACGAACATGTCGCCGTCGGCCCCACCCGCCGGGAAGGTCAACAAGCCGGCCATGGCGATCGGCATCACGAACAGGTTGATAAGGACGAGATAGGCCGGGAACAGCCACGCGGCGCGGCGAATTTCGGCCTCGCTGCGGTTCTCGACGACAGCGACGTGGAACTGCCGCGGCAACAGGACGATCGCAAACAGCGACAACGCCGTCGTAGCGAAAAAAGCGGTCAGCGGCGGCACGCGCGTGAGCACAGCCGTCATCTGCGGCTGCTGAAGCGCGGTCGAAAATAGCGTCAGCGGTCCTGGGAACATGACGAAGGTTACGAAAACGCCGATGGCGAGAAAGGCGACAAGTTTGATGATCGACTCGGTCGCAATCGCCAGCATCAACCCGTCCTGATGCTCGGTGGCATCGATGTGGCGCGTGCCGAACAACACTGCAAACGCCGCCATCAACAGCGCGACGAAGAGCGCGATGTCGCCAAGGAGCGGCTGCGCCGCGACGCTCCCGGCCGAGGTTTCGGCAAGAATGGTGCCGACCGACGACGACACCGCTTTGAGCTGTAACGCGATGTAGGGGATCATGCCGACGATCGCGATCAGCGCCACGGTCGCCGCCACGGCCTGGCTCTTGCCGTAGCGCGCGGCAATAAAGTCGGCGATCGAGGTGATGTTCTGCCCCTTGGCGAGGCGGACGATGCGGATGATGAGCGGGTAGGCGAGGCCGACCATCAGCACCGGCCCGATGTAGATCGTGAGGAAATCGAAGCCGGTGCGCGCGGCTACCCCGACCGAGCCGAAAAAGGTCCACGACGTGCAGTAGATGGCGAGCGACAGCGGATAGATCAGGAGCCGGGCGCGGCTGCCGCGAACAAGTTCGTGCCTGCGGTCGCCATAGCTCGCGACCAAGAACAAAAACCCGATATAGGCCAGTGCGATGACGACGACGACCCAGCCTTGAAGCATCGCGTTTCCTTAATCGGTTCGGGGCGCTCTTTCAGGCGCGCGGCGCTCGATTTTACTCAAATCACCATAGTTTCGCGGGCCTGTCTATCGGCGGAAAGAGGCCTTTATTGTCCTCTCAGCAGGGCCAGCGACCGGATTTGTTTTTTTGATCGCCGCCGCAGGTTACCTCAGCGGGTGCGCAGACGGTGCTATTTTAGTTCAGCGAATCGGTTTGCGTCGCTTGATTATTGGGGAATGCAAATTGGGGCGCTAATGAGCGAAATCTTCATTGTCGACGACGATCCGTCGGTGCGCTCTGCGCTGGCGGTGGTATTGACCGGCGAGGGCCATCAGGTCACGACCTTCATCGAAGGCGAAGCCTTCCTCAGTGTGGCGCGCTTGCGCACCCCGGGATGCGTCCTCATCGACTTGCACCTGCCGGGCTGCTCCGGCCTCGACGTCTTGAGAAAGCTCGACGCGCATTGCTATCCAGCGCCGATCCTGGTCATTTCCGGCCACGGCGATGTTCCCACCGCCGTCGATGCGATCCGCAATGGCGCGCTCGACTTCATCGAAAAGCCGTTCGACCCGGCCGCTGTGGCGACGCGCGTGCGCGAGGCGATCGAGGCGTGGCAGAACGTCAACCGCGAGGACAGCATTTTCGGGCGCGACTTTCCCGGTCACGACCGGCTGACCGGGCGCGAGCTCGGCATCAGCCCGCGCACGATCGAGGTGCACCGCGCGCGCATCATGGAGAAGCTCGCCGCCAAGAATGCCGCCGATCTGATGCGCATCGTGTTGCGTGGCGGCCGTGCGGGCAGTGAACGGCTGTCCGATCGCGCCATTTGACGGCGCTTGCCGCAGCGGGCATTCATGGCGGGTCGATGTCGCCTGCCACCCCTGCGCTGCGCACGCTAGCCGGAACAGCCGAGACGCTGATCATTGCGCTTGCCGGCGGGGTGGCGTTCACGCTGCTGGGATTGCCCGCCGGTCTCGTTTCCGGATCTGTCCTCGCGGTTGCCGCCGCGGCGCTCCTGCGGCGGCCGGTCCAGGTGCCGGTTCCGCTCGCACGCGCTTGTTACGTGGTCATCGGCATCCTGCTTGGCGCCGTGGTGACGCCGAAGACGCTCCATGGTTTTACCGCTTGGCCGCTGAGTATCGCCCTGCTCATGACGGCAGCCGTCTGCATGATCATTGCGACCGCAGCCTATCTGCGGGTGGTGCACCGCTGGGATCGGCTGTCGGCGCTGATGGGCGCAAGCCCGGGTTCGATGGCGCAGGTGATCGCACTCTCGATCGAGCTTGGCGCCGATCTGCGCGCGGTGGCGGTCGTGCAGACCATGCGCGTGTTGCTCCTAACGCTCGGCTTGCCGGCCGGGCTCGCGCTATTCGGGCTTGTGGCGCCGGCCATGCCAATCGTAACAGGACCCGCAGACGGCTCCTCCCTCGCAGGAATTGCGGTCCTCGTGGCGGTTTCGACTGCCATCGCCTTCGCCATGTGGCGGCTGCGATTCCCCGGTGGCCTAATCTTCGGCGCCATGGCGGGATCGGGTATCCTGCACGGCGTAGGCCTCATTCATGCGGTGCTACCATGGTGGATTGCTAGCGCGTCGGTGATTGTGCTCGGAGCGACCGTCGGCTCGCGGTTCGCCGATACGCCATTGCGGGCTCTCGTCGGCTATCTCGGCGCCGCGTTCGGCTCATTTGTCGTTTCGCTCTCGGTCGCCTCGCTGTTTGTGCTGATCGTCACGCACTTTTTTCTGTTCCCGATCGCCAACGTCGTTATCGCATTTTCGCCGGGTGCGCAGGATACGATGATGGTGCTCGCGCTCGCGCTGCATCTCGACCCCGTTTATGTGGGGGCCCATCACGTCGCGCGCTTTTTGGTAGTCAGTTTTTCGATAGCAATCGCCGCGCGGCGGATCGCGAAGGATAGAGCGGAGGCGCGCAAATGACGGCGCTTACTCCGCGGCGAGCGCGCGCTCCCCGAGCGGCAATCCGAGTTTTTGCCACACGTCGACGAGCGCCTCGGCCAGCGCGTCGATGAGCACGTCGTCGTGATAGGGGCTCGGCGTGATCCGCAGCCGTTCCGCGCCTTTCGGCACCGTCGGATAGTTGATCGGCTGGATGTAGATGCCGTGCTCGGAAAGCAGAAGATCGCTCGCTTCTTTGCAACGCTCCGGATCGCCAACGAAAACCGGAACGATATGCGTCGGGCTTGTCATCACCGGCAAAGCCGCGGCCGCAAGCACGGCCTTAGTACGCGCGGCGCGATCCTGGTGACGTTCGCGCTCCCATTGTGAAGTCTTCAGATGCCGGATTGCGGCGGTCGCCGCGGCACAGACGGAAGGCGGCAGCGCCGTGGTGAAGATGAAGCCTGGCGCATAGGAGCGCACCGCATCGATCAGCGCGCGTGAGCCGGCGATGTAGCCGCCAAGGCAGCCGAACGCCTTGGCGAGTGTGCCCTCGATCACGTCGATGCGGCCCGCGGCGCCGTCGCGCTCGCTGATGCCACCGCCGCGCGCGCCGTACATTCCGACCGCGTGCACCTCGTCGATATAGGTCATGGCGCCGTAGCGGTCCGCGAGATCGCAGATATGGTTCACGGGCGCGACGTCGCCGTCCATGGAATAGAGGCTCTCGAATACGATCAGCTTCGGCCGGCTCGGATCAGCCGCAGCCAGAAGCTGTTCGAGATGCGCCATATCGTTGTGGCGGAAAATCTGTTTTTCGCAATGCGCCTGGCGCACGCCTTCGATCATCGAATTGTGGTTCAAAGCGTCCGACAGGATCAGGCAATTCGGCATCAGCTTCGCCAGCGTGGAAATTCCGGTCTCGTTGGAGACGTAGCCCGAGGTGAAAACCAGCGCCGCCTCTTTGCGGTGCAGGTCGGCGAGCTCGCGCTCGAGCTCAACCAGCGGGTGATTGTTGCCGGCGATGTTGCGGGTACCGCCGGCGCCGGTCCCCATCCGCGTCGCGGTCTCCACCATGGCGCCGATCACCTTCGGGTGCTGGCCCATGCCGAGATAGTCATTGGAACACCAGATCACGATGTTCTTCGGCCCTTCCGGCGAATGCCAGACCGCGTGCGGAAACCGCCCCGCGATCCGCTCGAGATCGGCGAAGACCCGATAGCGCCGCTCGCTGTGCAACCGGGCGAGCGCGTCGGTAAAATAGCCACTGTAATTCATAAGATTCCCGCCTCTCGGGACGGCCGAAGACCTCAGCCGCGCGCCCTTTTTAGAGCGGTTCCAGCCAGATTGTCGAGACGCTTTTCGGCGTAAAATCGTCGCGCGTCCTTGCGCTAGATCAAGCCCGGCGGCGCTCGGCGCTTTCGCTCGGACGACTCTCCCCGCCCAAATCCCGCGCGAGAAGGTAATTCACGCGCCTGCCCTCTTCCTCAGAGGCCGACCCACCCAAATATAAAGCATGGCCGTTGGGCATCAAGCCTGCGCGCGCAGAGGGAGAGGCACGCATGAAAATCGGTGTTTTAGGATCGGGCGATGTGGCCAAGACCCTCGCCGGCGGATTCATCAAGCACGGGCACCAGGTCGTTCTCGGCACGCGCGATACCAGCAAACTCAAGGATTTCCTCGCGCAGCATCCGGGAGGGCAAGCCGGTAGTTTTGCCGAAGCGGCGAAGTTCGGCGAAGTGGTGGTGCTCGCCGTCAAAGGCTCGGTGGCGCTCGATGCGCTCAACGCCGCGGGTGCTGCCAACCTGGCAAAGAAACCGGTGATCGACGCCACCAATCCCATCGCCGACGCGCCGCCCGCCAATGGCGTGCTGAAGTTTTTCACCGACCTCGACCAATCACTGATGGAGCGCCTGCAGGTCGCCTTCCCGGAAGCGCATTTCGTCAAAGCATTCAATTCCGTTGGCAACGCCATGATGGTCAATCCGCAGTTCAAGGGCGGCAAGCCGACCATGTTTATTTGCGGCAACGACGATAAGGCCAAAGCAACCGTCCGCGGCATCATCGATCAGTTCGGCTGGGAGACCGCCGACATGGGCAAGGCGGAAGCCGCCCGCGCCATCGAACCGCTCTGCATGCTCTGGTGCATCCCGGGCTTTATCCGCAACGAATGGACCCACGCGTTCAAGCTCCTGCACCGGGACTGAGTGGCTTGACGGAGCGCAATTCCGGCCCCGTCATTGTCGTCACGGGCGGCAATCGCGGCATCGGATTCGAGATATGCCGTCAGCTTGCCGCGCGGGGCGCGCGGGTCGTCCTGACGGCGCGCAAGCCGGCGGCCGGCGCCGCGGCCGTGAAGAAACTCGCCGCGCAAAAGCTCACGGTTGAGTTTCACCCGCTCGATTTCACGGATGGAAAAGGCATCGCTGCGTTGGGCGATTTCCTGAAGGATCGTTACGGCCGCCTCGACGTATTGATCAACAACGCCGGCATCATTGCCAAAGGCGACGCGCCCGGATTGAAGGTCGACTTAACGGCGACCCGGGCCACGCTGGAAACGAACGCGCTCGGGCCCCTGCATTTAGCGCAAATGCTGGTACCGTTGCTTAAACGAAGCAAGTCCGCACGCATCGTGAATATGTCGAGCGGCATGGGTGCGCTATCGGACAATGACGGGGGCTATGCCGCCTATCGCATCTCGAAGACGGCGCTCAATGCGGTCACGGCGATCTTAGCCGCCGAACTTCGCGGCACGGTCGCGGTCAACTCGGTGTGCCCCGGCTGGGTCAAGACCGACATGGGCGGCCCGAATGCCGACCGCGACGTCGCGCAAGGAGCCGATAGCGCCATGTGGCTCGCCCTCGATGCGCCGCAGAAGCTCAGCGGCAACTTCGTGCGCGACCGCAAGGCCATTCCGTGGTGATAGACAAGAGCCTCGGCGTTCAATGCTTGACGCCGGCGGCGTCTTCGCGCCGGGACAGATGACTGGCAATCGCCAGCAACATCGACGGCGGGGAGAAGTGCGTGGAATGGCGATGATTTTGTTGACGAGACCGGTGATGACCACACGGCGGCCCGCTTTGAGCCCCTGATAGCCGAGGCGCGCCACGTCGCCGGCGCCCATCACGGGCATCGGGCCGTTGAACAGGCCGGAACTTTCCATCTGCGCCGCTTGGGCGAACTCGATCGCCGTAGGACCTGGGCATAGCGTCGTGACCGTGACGCCGGTGCCGCGCAGCTCGTAGGCGATCGCCTGACCGAAGCTCAGGACATAAGCCTTGCTTGCATAATAGACAGCCATTTCCGGGCCTGGCTGGAAAGCGGCCGTCGAGGAAACGAGCATGATTTTGCCGCGGCGCCTCGCCACCATTTTGGGCAGAACGAGACCCGTCAGCTCGGTCAGCGCCACGATGTTGACCTGCAGCATCGCCGCGATCCGTTCCGGGTCCGCTTGATCGAACCGGCCGTTGTCGCCGAGGCCTGCGGCGTTGATCAGCATGTCGAGGACGACGCCGCGCTCCTCGATGATCGCCATCAACGCGGCGGCGCCTCCTGTTTTGCCGAGATCGGCGGGGATGATGGCGATCTCGGCGCCCGTTGCGGCGAGCTCCGTTGCAAGCGCTTCCATCGGCTCGCGGCGACGAGCGACCAGCACGAGGTCGTGCCCGTCTTTGGCGGCCTCGCGCGCCAGTTCGGCGCCGATGCCGCTCGACGCGCCGGTCACCAACGCAACGGGACGGGCGGAGATGGGACGGGCAAGTTCGGCCATGGCGTGGCACCCTTCTCTATGTCAGCGACGCGCCTGTGATATTCGCGGCAATGAGCGGCCATTTCCGACAAACCGCGGGCCGCATCAACTAACCTGTTCGCCGATTTGATCAAGATCAATGCCCCGGATCGCGTCGCCGGGCATGAAAATCATCATGATCTCAACCATTACCATAGCATCAATCGCGCTCGCTTTCTCGCTTGGAATTGCCATCACGGCAATTCTTCGCGAAGGAGATCGCCGGCGGCTCAGCTTGGTGCCTGTTAGGCGCCGTCGCTAGGCGCTTTCCTCCTCGCGCTGGGCGCCGAAGCGATTCGCGTGGGCTAATGCGCCTTCGCGCCCCTGCATCGCAACAGGCCCGGCCAATTTCCTCGGGGACGACAACTTGGGTTTGGATTCTGCATAAAACCGGGAATGGGGCGCAAAGATGCAAGCATCGATCTTTATTGCCCGGCTTTTGGGGCCGATGTTCGTCGTTGTCGGCGTCGCCTTGCTGGTCAAGCCGCGGATGTTTCGGACTATCCTGCCTGTCGGAATTTATCCGCGGCGCGACTTGGCTGTATCTCGCCGGCTTTATCGGTTTGCTCACGGGCATGGCATTGGTGCTGACGCATAATGTCTGGGCGCCGGACTGGCGGCTGATTATTACCCTTATCGGTTGGGTTACGATTGTTCGTGCGCTGATCAGCATTTTCCAGTCGCAATGGATCGTCGCGGCCGGCACCGCGATCCTCGAGCATCGCGGAGCCTTCGTCGGCGCCGCCGTGTTCAACCTCATCATCGGTTTGGTCTTGAGCTATTTCGGCTACGCGGCGTGAACGCCGCAAGCGCAAAGTGGGCTTCAATGCTCGGGACCTCAGAACGCACAAAGCAACTCGGCAGCGAAGCCGAGTGGTGCTGCCGGTCAGGATTGAACTGACGACCTCTCCCTTACCAAGGGAGTGCTCTACCACTGAGCTACGGCAGCGGGCCTGTCGTCCGCGTGCAGCGCGCGCGGCAAGTGCAATAAAATCGCGGCGATCCTTGCCACAGGGGTGTTGGCCGCGCAAGCGCGGGCGGTGGTTCCGTGCATTCTCGACGAGTTATGTCCGGCCTTGTGCCGGGCATCCCGGCTGAAGTTGGCACAGTGCTGTCAAAACGAGAGGCCTGCGACTTAGGCTGCCGAAGCGACGCCGTTCTTCGAACGGGTGCCGCGAGGCATGACAGCTGGAATCAAAACTGCGACGCCAGCTGATCCAATCCCATGACGTGGGCGAGGCTGCGCACCTCATTCCTCTGCTCGTCGCTGAAGCTCATGATCAGCGGGAAGGCAGCCGACTTCAGGCCTTGAACCTCCGCACTGTCGGGATCGAGCGAAGCGACATCCGTGCTTCCCGCCGCGCCGCGCCGACGGGCATCATGTGCTTTCGCGTACGCGATGCTGCGCAACGCCGACTCGACGGAAGGCCACATGCGTTCCTGATCGGGTGACAGATGCAGCCGGCCTTTGATGCTGGCGATCTGCGCATCGTTGAGCACGAAGCCCGGGCGGTTGGCGTGGCGAGCAGCGTCCGCGATCGCCGCTGATTTAAGTTCCGATTTTGGTTGCACGGCCGCTATCGGCCTTGTCTCGGCTTTCGGCTGCGCCGCGGCTGGCATGACTCTCGGCATCACTTGGCGTGAGGACACTGTCTCGGCCGGCGGCAGCGGAGCGGCCTCTTCCAGCGATGCCACCTGTACCCGCGCTTGCGGCGCCGTCTGCGCCACCGATTGGCGCGGCGGCGAAGCCACCATCGGATCGGGGCTCAGCAAAGCAATCTGCGTGTCGCCGAGCACCATGGAACTCGCCGCGCCCGCCGGCATATCGGCCGCGGTATCCGCGACCGCTGTTTCGGCTTTAGCCTCCGGAAAGCGCAGCGCCACGTTCTGGGAAGCCGATAGCTCGACGGACCGCAACACTATGGCGTGCCAGTCGCCGAGCAGGTAACCAACGAAACCGGCCACCAGAAGAGAAATCCAACGGCCGCGCTTCAACGCCCGATTACGCCGCATTCGCATGGCCCCCTCATCCCACACTCAACACCCGCTTAGTCCTTTCAAATGAAGCTTAATTTATGGCTAACAGGAGGATTTTTGCCGGCGGATCAATAGCCTCACTGCGGGTTGCGGAACAACAAAAGGCCCGGCATTGCTGCCGGGCCTTGTACGCTTCACGTCGCCTGACCGGGTGACGTCGCCTGATTGGTGTTAGGCTGCCTCTTCCTCGACGACGGCGTCCTCTTCCACCGCCACCTCGGGCTTGGGACCGCGATGGGGTCCCTTGGCGAGCGCGGCCTCGATCTCCTTGATCGCCTCGGTCTCCGTCAGCCGCTGCACGGCGGCGACTTCACGCGACAGTCGGTCCAGCGCCGCTTCGTAAAGCTGGCGTTCGGAATAGGATTGCTCCGGCTGCGACTCCGACCGGAACAGGTCGCGCACGACCTCGGCGATGGCGACGATGTCGCCGGAATTGATCTTGGCTTCGTATTCCTGAGCCCGCCGCGACCACATCGTCCGCTTGATGCGCGCACGGCCCTTGAGCGTCTCCAACGCCCGCTTGACCATCGGTGTTTCGGAAAGCTTGCGCATGCCGACGGAAGCGATCTTCGAAGTTGGCACCCGCAACGTCATCTTGTCCTTGATGAAGCTGATGACGAACAGCTCAAGCCGCGCGCCAGCGACTTCCTGCTCCTCGATCGAGACGATCTGACCCACGCCGTGGGCTGGGTACACGACGAACTCGCTGGTCTTGAAGCCTTGCCGCTGCGTAGTCTTCTTCGCATTCATTCCCAAACTTGCTCCTTCCGCCTCCGGCTTGCGCCGAAGGACGGGCTTTGCCACGCTGACCCGACCCCGGGTCGGCCGCCGCGTGGACTGTGATGGCCTTCGGCTTGCGCCGGAGGTGGGTTTTCTTGTCTTCCGGCTCATGCCGGCCGCGCTCTTCTTCGAACGATGACGACGAGTTTTCTCTGCCACAGCTCTCGCGTGGGTCTCACGCCTCTTTTGACGGTTCCTCGGAAACCCCCCGGAAAAATAAGCTCCCGGACGGAGGGAGCGGCATATCGGGGGTGTTCTTCATTATATAAAGTCCCTTATAACACATTTTCGGCCAAAATCAAAGCCTTATGGCATCGCAAAACGGTCGCACCGCGGGAGAAGGTTAAGAACAATACTTAACGGTCGCGTCAGTCGCCCGTTCCCGGATTCGGCGAAAAATACTGGTCAAACTTGCCGGCTACGCCCTCATATTCCTTGGCATCGGCCGGGGGTTCCTTTTTGGCCGTAATGTTCGGCCACTGTTTGGCAAATTCGGCGTTCACGGTGAGCCATTTCTCGACCCCGGGCTCGGTGTCGGGCTTGATGGCGTCGACCGGGCATTCCGGCTCACACACGCCGCAATCGATGCACTCGTCGGGATGGATGACCAGCATATTCTCGCCCTCGTAGAAGCAATCCACGGGGCAGACCTCGACGCAGTCCATGTATTTGCATTTGATGCAATTATCGTTGACGATGTAGGTCATCTGCTCACTCTGAAAAACCGGCCTTTTGCGGACTTTGCTCCTACCGTATGGCCCCCTCACGCGCAAGGTTCGCCACCCGCCACCCGCGCTGCGTGCGGCCCATTCAGGTCAATTCTTCATATAGGCTCTGGCCGGCAACGGCGGCACCCCGGCGATCGATAAAACTCCTCACCTTCAGCACCCGCACGACCCGATCGAGCGCAACTGTGACGACGTCTCCGATTCGCACCATGCGGCCGGGCCCACGGATGCGCGCCCCGTTGACCCGGACATATCCGGAGCTTGCAAGCGCCGCCGCGGCGCCACGCGTGCGCACCACACGAGCATGCCAAAGCCATTTGTCGATGCGCTGGCGATCGCGCTCCGTCGGCACTGCTAGCAGTGTTCCCTGTTCAGCGGCGTTCCTTGGCTTCGGCCTCGAGCTGAGCCTTCAACGCCGCGAGCTTGGCGAACGGCGAATTGGGGTCGGGCGCCTTCTCGCGCCGTTCGTGTCGCTCGTGCCGTTCGTGTCGCGCCCCAGGGGCCGGCGTCCGCTCGCGTTCGCGCCGCGGACGGTCGAACCGCTGATCCGCCTCGCGGCGGCGGCCGTGACGCGAATGGCGCCCCGACTTGGAGGCCTCGGGCGACGCAGGCTGATCGGCCGGCGCCGGCTGAGTCGCCGAAATGGTCTGTTCGGCCGGTGAAGCCTGGGCCGTTGCCTCCGAAGCGACGGCAGGCGCAGCGGTTTCTTGCGTTGGCGCGGCCGCGCGTTGTCCGAAGTGCCGGCCCGCTTGGCGTTGCCTGCCCTCCGGGCGACGCCTGCCCTCGGACCGGCCGGGACGCCACACCTCGATCACCTGCGGTTCGGCGGTGGCATCCGCGGCGTCGTTGTTTGTTCGCCCAGAAACCTCCGCCGCGACGGGGGACGGCGACGGCGCGTCGGCTAGCGCGTCCAGCGCAGAAGCCTCCTCCGTTCCTAACACCGGTTCATCAGGTGGCGCGACCGCAGCTCCGGCTGCATCCACCGCTGCGGCTTCGTCAGGAGACGGCGAGGCATCGGCCAGCGGCGCCGCATCCACCGCCGCCGGAACGGTCGTAGGCGCTCCATCATCGCCGGCCGCGATCGCCGCCGACGTTTCCGGGGCCACAGCCGGCTCGGCCGGCTGTGGCCGCCGCTCCAGGCGATACCCAAGCGAGCGCAAAATGGACGCAAAATCCTCGCCGGAGGCGCCGGTCAGCGAGGTCATGGTGTTGACCACAGTGAACCCGCCGCCGGCGATGGCGCCCGGCGGCTTGGCCCCGGCGGCGCCTTCGCG
>JBEKSB010000104.1:0-15882 GCA_049517455.1 Xanthobacteraceae bacterium | reverse complement strand
AGAAGCCCTCGAAGGAAGACCGTTCAGCTGAGATCAGGCAAGGTCGAAGCGATCGGCGTTCATCACCTTGTTCCAGGCCGCCACAAAGTCACGCACGAACTTCTTTTGCGAGTCGTCGCATGCATAGACTTCCGCGAGGGCGCGGAGCTGCGAGTTCGAACCGAAGACGAGGTCGACACGGGTGCCGGTCCACTTCAGTTTGCCCGTTGCGCGGTCGCGGCCCTCGAACACGTCTTCGGCTCCCGAGGTCGCCTTCCACTCGGTGCTCATGTCGAGCAGATTCACGAAGAAGTCGTTGGTGAGCGTCTCTGGCCGCTTCGTGAAGACGCCGTGTTGGGACTGCCCGAAGTTCGCATTCAGGACGCGCATGCCGCCAACGAGAACCGTCATCTCAGGCGCGGTCAGCGTCAGCAATTGCGCCTTGTCGACCAGAAGCTCCTCTGCCGATACGGCGTATTTGGTCTTGAGGTAGTTGCGGAACCCGTCTGCAGCCGGTTCGAGGACGGCAAAGGACTCCACATCGGTTTGCTCCTGCGACGCGTCCGTTCGGCCCGGCGTGAAGGGAACCTCCACCTCATGCCCGGCCTTCTTCGCCGCTTGCTCGACGGCTGCGCAACCGCCGAGGACGATCAGGTCGGCCAGCGAAACTTTCTTTTCCCGCCGGACTGCGCGGCGTTGAACTCCTTCTGGATGCCCTGGAGGGTTTTGAGCACCTTCGCCAGTTGGGCAGGCTGGTTGACCTCCCAATCCTTCTGCGGCGCGAGGCGGATGCGCGCTCCGTTCGCCCCACCGCGCTTGTCGGAGCCGCGGAAGGTTGCCGCCGAGGCCCAAGCGGTCGAGACCAGTTCGGAGATCGACAGCCCCGATGCGAGGATCTTTCCCTTGAGTGCAGCGATGTCCTTCGCGTCGATCAGCTCGTGATCGACTTCGGGGACGGGGTCCTGCCACAAAAGCTCCTCTGCCGGAACCTCCGGGCCGAGATAGCGCGCGCGGGGACCCATATCGCGGTGCGTCAGCTTGAACCACGCCCGGGCAAACGCGTCTGCGAGCTGATCCGGATTCTCGTAGAAGTGCCTCGAAATCTTTTCGTAAACGGGGTCGAACCGCAACGAGAGGTCAGTGGTCAGCATGGTCGGCCGGCGATGCTTGGACGGATCATGCGCATACGGTATCGATTCCGGGGCATCCTTCGCCACCCACTGATATGCACCGGCCAGGCTCTTGGTCAGTTCCCATTCGTAACCGAACAGGTTCTGGAAGAAGTTGTTGCTCCACTTCGTCGGCGTCGTGGTCCAGGTGACTTCCGGGCCACCGCCGTTTTGCCGAAGGTGTGTCCGCCGGCAATGAGCGCGACGGTCTCCTCGTCGTTCATGGCCATGCGCGCGAAGGTCTCGCGAATGTCCTTGGCCGCAGCGAGAGGATCCGGCTTGCCGTTCGGCCCTTCCGGGTTCACGTAGATCAGACCCATCTGCACGGCGGCGAGAGGATTCTCGAGTTCCCGGTCACCCGAGTAGCGCTTGTCGCCAAGCCAAGTGTCCTCGGCGCCCCAGTAGGTGCCTTCCTCAGGCTCCCAGACATCAGCGCGCCCGCCGCCAAAGCCGAACGTCTTGAAGTTCATCGACTCGAGCGCGCAGGTGCCGGCCAGGATCATCAGATCGGCCCAGGAGATCTTGTCGCCGTATTTCCGCTTCATCGGCCACAGCAGCCGGCGCGCCTTGTCGAGGTTCACGTTGTCCGGCCAGCTGTTGAGGGGCGCGAAGCGCTGCTGGCCGGCTCCGGCACCGCCGCGGCCGTCGCCGATGCGGTACG
The DNA here is from genome assembly GCA_049517455.1 of Xanthobacteraceae bacterium. Taxonomy (GTDB): domain Bacteria; phylum Pseudomonadota; class Alphaproteobacteria; order Rhizobiales; family Xanthobacteraceae; genus BOG-931. The sequence continues at coordinate 14,073 of JBEKSB010000104.1, read as the reverse complement.
TGCCTGCGCTGTGCCACGCCATCCGGATGAAGAGCGGCCCGTAGTGGCCGAAATCCGCCGGCCACCACTCCTGCGAGTCCGTCATCAGCGCGTAGAGGTCCTGCTTCAGGGCCTTGAGGTCGAGCTTCTTGAACTCCTTCGCGTAGTTGAACGCCTCGCCCATGGGATTGGACAAGGAAGAGTTCTGGTGGAGAATTTTGAGGTTCAACTGGTTCGGCCACCAGTCCCGGTTGGACTTGGCTCCAACAGTCGTGTGCATGACCGGGCACTTGCCCGCGCTCTTGTCAGTCTTTGCGTCCATATCTGTCTCCGATCGTGTTCTGTAATTTTCTTCGAGTTGTTCCGTATGGAACAATTATGATGTCTGAGAGTTGTTGCTGACGAGATCCCAGTTGCCTTCCTCGGTGTAGAACTAGAGAGCGAAGCCGCGCATATCGCGCTCGGCGTCCGCCGCGCCGAGTTCGCCGGCCAGGGTCGAGAAGCGCGCGATCATCGGCGTCTTGGCGCTCTTCTGCAGCACCTTGGCCTTGGTGTATTTGGAAATATCCCCAGTGATCGTCAGCGTGCGGTGGGCGCCCCAACCCTTGGCGTGCACAGGGCGCTCGGGAATGCGCTCGCGATTCTGATGCGTGAGCTTCTCGATCAGCTGATAGTCCTGCAACAACAGCGGGCCGCGCGGACCGGCGGTGATCGAATTCTGGTTGTCGGCGACAGGGGCGCCGGCGGTCGTGGTCAATGTGGGCTTGTTTGCCATGTCTTCCTCCTGACAACGGGGCTGACGGGGGGTGTAACGTATGTAGGTGCCCGCAGCGATCACGTCTAATCGTATTGATTGGGGCACTCGATAAGTTTATCTTATCGATGTGATCACCCTGCGCCAGCTCCGCTATTTGGCCGCGCTCGCGCGGCATCGGCATTTCGGCCGGGCGGCGGAGGACTGCGCGGTCACTCAGCCAGCCCTGTCGATGCAGGTGCGCGAGTTGGAGCGCGAGATCGGAGCCGAATTGGTGGAGCGGAGGACGGGCGACATCGCCCTCACCGAGACTGGGCACGAAGTGGCGCGACGCGCCGAGCATATTCTCGCCGCCTCCCGCGACCTCGTCGACTTCGCCCGCCATCGCGGCGTCCTCACCGGCAAGCTTCGCCTTGGCGTCATCCCGACGCTGGCGCCCTATGTGTTGCCGCACATGTTGCCGCGTCTGCAGAGCACTTACCCCGAGCTACGTCTGGAAGTTCGCGAGACCCGGACCAAGACGCTGCTCGAGGAACTCGTCGCTGGCGATCTTGATACCGTGATGTTGGCCATGCCGGCCGAAGGCGCCGATGTCGAGACAATCGGGCTGTTCGATGATGCGTTCCTGCTCGCGCTGCCGGCCGCCGATCCTCTGCCGACCGGGAGGCGCATCGCGGTCGGGGATGTCGATCAGCACCGGCTCATTCTTTTGGAGGAGGGACACTGCCTGCGCGATCAGGCGCTCGCATTCTGCGGGGCGCCTAGTCGCGACGCGCCGGCCAGTCTCGGCGCCACCTCGCTTGCAACCGTGATGCAAATGGTGGCGAACGGTTACGGGGTGACGCTGTTGCCGGAAGTAGCTGCCGGCGTCGAGGTTCGCGACAGCCGCGTCAAGTTGTTGCGCTTTGCCCAACCCGAGCCCGCGCGCACGATCGGACTGGCCTGGCGGCGCACCTCGCCGCGCAAGCGGGATTTCGCGGCATTAGGCGAGATCATCACCGAGACACTCGGCCGCTCAGGGCGAAGGGACGCTACCGCGAAACATCTCCGCAGCGAGCGCGCGCGTCGCGGGGCGCCGTTGCCGTAGCGCCTCGTTGTCGAGCGCAATCACCGCGGCACGCGCAGCGGCAAAGGAGCGCTCGATATGCGTCGACAGATAGCCGACCACGCTCTCGTCCAGCATGAGCTGGCGATCCGCCGCGAGCTTGATGATCACCGCGCGCAGCATGGCGTCGTCGGGCGCTTGCAGCGTGATCACCGGCAAAGCGCGTAACCGCGAAGCGAGGTCGGGGATAACGACAGGCCAGCTTGCCGGCGCAGTGCGCGCAGTGAAGAGGAGGGACGCACGTTCCTCGCGGGCAAGATTGAGGAGGTGGAACAGCACCCGCTCGTCCCCCTCCGTGGCGGCATCGTCGACCACCAGCGCTCCGGTCGCGAGCGCCGCGGGAAGCTCAGCTTCGCTGAGCGAACGAGCGGAAATGACGCGCGCGCCAGCGGCCGCCGCCCACATCATCGCCAAATGGGTCTTGCCGGATCCTTCCGGGCCGACCAGAGCGACAGCGTTGGCGGGCCAATCCGGCCAAGAGTCGATGAATCGGAGCGCACCCTCGTTGCCCGGTCCGGACAGAAAATCCTCGCGGGCATAACTTTCCGCGTGATCAAGCGCGAGCGCAAGCTGGCGCGGGCGGTAGGACATGGCGGCCTAGGTCGGCCGTTTGCCGGTATAGAGCGGGCTTTCCCGGTAGCGCCCCAAGGCAAACCGTGTCAGCACGCCGGCCGTGGCCGCAAGCGGCACGGCGAGCAGGAGGCCGACAAAGCCGAACAAATAGCCGCAAGCAAGCAGCGCGAAGATCAGCCAAACCGGATGCAGCCCGACGCTCTTGCCGACGAGTTTGGGCGACAGCACATTGCCTTCGAGGAACTGACCGACGACGACAATGCCCACGACGATGAGAATAGGCGTCCACTCCGGAAAGAACTGCGCAAGCGCCACGCCTAACGAAACCACAAGGGCGGTCAGTGAACCGACATAGGGAACAAAGGTGAGAAATCCGGCCACTGCGCCAATGAGCAGGCCGAAACTCAATCCAGCCAGCGTCAACCCGATTGCATAGTAAGCGCCGAGGATGACGCATACCAAAAGCTGGCCGTGCAAATAACCGGAAAGCGCCCTGTTGATCTCGCGCACAAGGCTTCGCACAGTCTCACGCTGCCGCAGCGGAATCAGATCGTCGAACGATTTTATGACGCGGTTCCAGTCGCAGAGCAGGTAGAAGGCCACGACCGGTGTGATGACGAGCAGTGAGAAAAGAGAAAGGAGCGCCTCGCCTTTGGTCAACAATGTCGGCAGTACATCAGTCAAATACGCAATGGATTTGTTGATCAAAGCACTGGCCGACCAGTCGCCGGCGCCGGCGCTGCTGCCGATGACGGTTTTGAGCCACGGATGGGACGGATCGGTGATCACGGCCTGCAGGCGTTGCACGTAACCCGGAACGTGGTCGATGAAGGCGGAAAGCTGGTTCACAAGCACCGGTGCGACGAGAACAAACGCGCCCGCGAATACGATGACGAAGCCGGCGAGAATGACCAGCGCGGCAACCAGCCGGCTCATGCCGCGCTTGCTGAGCCGGTTGGCCAACGGATCGAGCAGATAGGCAAGCGCCGCCCCGACCACGAAGGGCAACAGAATATGGTGCAATAAAAACAGCAGGCCGGCAAAGACCAGAAGGACGGCGATCCAGAAGATCCAGAAGATGAAGTTTTGCTCGAACCGCATGGCACGCACCCTTCCAGCCAGCGATCAGTGCCCGGCCCCGAACGAGTTCATGTGGCGGAGCCACTCGGCGAGATAGAAGCCGATCGAGAGTAAGGTCAAGATGGCGACCAGCCCGACGACGACCTTCGAGGCCACAGCCGCGTCGAAGCCAAACCCCTGCTCGGCCAGCACCAAGGTCGCGAGCAAGATTTGCGCCACGGTGTTGACTTTCGAGACCGGCAACGGCCTGACCGGCATCGGCTTGCCCACCAGCCAGGACAGCATGAAGCCGGAGATGATCATGATATCGCGCGAAACGACAAGAATGACCAGCGAGATCGGCAATACAGCGGCGATGCCAAGTGAAACGTAGATCGATACGATCAGCGCCTTGTCGGCCAGAGGGTCAAGGAGGGCGCCGAGTTCGCTCGCCATGTGGAAGCGCTTGGCGAGAAAGCCGTCGACGGCATCGCTGATCCCGGCCGCAACGAAAAGAAAGAAAGCAGCCCGCGCCTCTCCCGACGTGATCGCCCAGACCACGATCGGCACGAGGATGATGCGCCCCAATGTAATGAGGTTTGGAATACTCAAACGACTGCCCCCGGCACTTACGCCCTACTATATAACCCTGCGGCTGGCTTGCGCACCCGGCGATTCCGACGTAGGAGGCGCCGAGCAGTCCCGCCGACCGGGATGGGTCATTCGCCAATTGGTGAGTCCGTGACAGAGGGTCGCTACGCGGCCGCCGGCGTCGATATCGATGCCGGCAACCGCATGGTGGAATTGATCAAGCCGCTGGTGCGCAGGACCGCCCGCGCGGGCGCGGACGCTGAGATCGGCGGCTTCGGCGGCCTTTTCGATCTCAAGGCGGCGGGTTTCTCCGATCCTATCCTGGTCGCGGCAACCGACGGCGTCGGGACCAAAGTCAAGATTGCGGTCGAGACCTCACGTCACGACACGATCGGCATCGATCTTGTCGCCATGTCGGTGAACGACCTGGTCGTGCAGGGAGCCGAGCCACTTTTCTTCCTCGACTATTTTGCCTGCAGCAAGCTCGATCCGGAGGTCGGGGCGGCGGTTGTGACCGGCATCGCAGCGGCATGCCGGGAGTCCGGTTGCGCGCTCGTCGGCGGCGAGACCGCGGAAATGCCCGGCATCTACCAGCTCGGCGACTACGACCTTGCCGGCTTCGCGGTCGGTGCGGTCGGGCGCGATGCGCTTCTCCCGCGCAAAGATGTCGCGCCGGGCGACGTGGTGATCGGGCTCGCTTCGTCGGGCGTGCACGCCAACGGCTTTTCTCTGGTGCGCCGCATCGTCGCCGATTCCGGACTGCCTTGGGATGCGCCGGCTCCATTCGAGCGCGCGCGAAGCCTTGGCGAAGCCTTGCTGACGCCGACGCGCCTCTATGTACGATCGTGCCTCGCCGCGATCCGCAAGACGCAAGCCGTCAAGGCGCTCGCCCACATCACCGGCGGCGGCTTCATCGAGAATATTCCGCGGGTGATGCCACCGGGACTTTCCGTCTCGTTGGATTTGAACCGGGTGCCCGTGCTTCCCGTGTTCAAATGGCTCGCTAGTTCGGGCGCCGTCGGCGAGCATGAGATGCTGCGCACGTTCAACTGCGGCATCGGCATGGTGGTTGTGCTGGATGCGAGCGCCGCCGCCGCCGCGTGCGAGCAATTCACGGCAAACGGCGAGACCATCGTAAGGCTGGGCGAAGTGGTCGCCGGCGATGGCGATGCCCGCGTCGATTTCCGCGGGCGCCTCGACCTTTCCCGGTGAGGCGCATGAAGAAGCGCGTCGCCATTTTGATTTCAGGCCGTGGATCGAACATGACGGCGCTGGTCGAGGCGGCCGAGGCGACGGATTATCCGGCTCAAATCACGCTCGTCGTCTCGAACCGGCCCGATGCACCGGGGCTGACGCGGGCGCGCGCCGCAGGTATTGCGACCGCGGTCGTCGATCACACGCTATTTGGCGAGGACCGCGAAGCGTTCGAACGCGCGCTCGATGGCGAGCTTCGGGCACAGCGGATTGATCTCGTGTGCCTCGCCGGATTTATGCGGCGGTTGACGCCCTGGTTTGTCGCGCGCTGGAGCGGCCGGATGCTCAACATCCATCCGTCGTTGCTGCCCCAATTCAAAGGGCTTCACACCCACCGGCGGGCGCTCGAAGCCGGCGCGAAGCGGCATGGCGCGACCGTCCACTTCGTTGTGCCGGAAGTAGACGCGGGAACGATCGTGGCGCAGGACTCGGTCGCGGTGCGCGAAGGCGATACGGAAGAAACACTGGCGGAGCGCGTACTCGAGGTCGAGCACCGGATTTACCCGCGCGCGTTGCGTGCGGTGGCGGAAGGCCGAGCAAGCTTGGCCTTCTCCGGTGAAGAGGGACGCTCGCGCTAAATACAAAGCCCTCAGCCACGAAGTCGAGGGCCGCACCGGGAATTCCAGGCTTATGCGACCTTGAGATTCTCTGCCGATGTCCGCCCGCGATTGGTCACGAGCTCGTACTCGACCTTTTGGCCGTCATTGAGCGTACGCAGGCCGGCGCGCTCGACAGCCGAAATGTGGACAAACACGTCCGTGTCGCCGGTTGACGGTTTAATGAACCCGTAGCCCTTGGTCGGATTGAACCACTTGACGGTGCCCTTCTGCATCGTCTGTCTCCTCAGTCATTCCAAATGTCGGCGAAGACGCGGAACAGCCGCCACACGCCGCGTGCAGAAGCTGCGCTCTACGCCACAAGCCAGATTTTGGGGGAAAGTCCGAAACGATCGTGTCGCCAAGACAGCACCAGCCGAAATCCGATTGCTCGTAAAAACAAAAAGAAAAATACGGTGCAAGCATGGCTTCAGCGAGCCACGCATTTCGCGACCCATCAGAACGAACGATGAATTGGTTTAGCGCGCGTTAAGCCGGAAGCGAGACGTCCTTTAGCCGACGATTTCTTTGCCGGAAAAGAACTGCCCGATTTCCTTCTGGGCGGTGTCGGCGGCATCGGAACCGTGGACGGAATTCTCGCTGATCGACTTGGCGAAAGCCTTGCGAATAGTTCCGTCTGCCGCCTTGGCGGGATCGGTCGCCCCCATCAGATCGCGATAGGCTGCGATCGCATTCTCCCCTTCGAGCACCTGAACGACTACAGGCCCGGAGATCATGAAGTCGACGAGCTCGCCAAAGAAAGGCCGCTGACGGTGGACCGCGTAGAATGCCTCAGCCTGCGGCCGACTTATCATCACGCGCTTCTGCGCGATGATGCGCAGCCCCGCTTTCTCGATCATCGCGTTGATCGCGCCCGTCAAATTGCGGGCGGTCGCATCGGGTTTGAGGATCGAAAATGTACGCTCGATCGCCATCCAAATCGTCCTTTGGGAAATTGCGAATATGCGGTGGAAGTGCGCGGCTTATAGCGGTCGCTCGCCGTTCCGGCAAGCACTGCACCAAATGATAATGTAACCGCTGGCGCGATTTGGTTTACAATTGACTCAGGAAGTCGATCATCGCGGCGTTGACCTCGGACGCGCGCTCCTGCTGCGTCCAGTGACCGCAACCCGGTAGCATAATCGTGCCGCGCAATTGCGGCACGTTATCAGCCAAATTGGCGATGACCCGGTCCATGTTCCGAAACGCGACCACCAGATCGCGGTCGCCGGCCATGTAAAGCGCCGGGACCGTCACTTTCGCACCCGCAAAAGGCGCCAGCAGTTCCCAATTCCGGTCGATGTTGCGATACCAATTGAGCCCGCCGCGAAATCCGGTCCGCGTGAATTCGCCGGCATAGAAGTCCAAATCGGCTTCGCCGAGCCATGTCGGCAACGCGGCCGGTCTCAGCATACGGGTGAGAAAGCCGCCGCCTCGCGGCACCATGCCGACATCACCGCCGCCGGTCCCCGCGCGGCGCGGCACGTCGCCTGAGGCGGAATACAACAGCCTGACGACGGTTTCACGCACGTCGCGCTCCAATTCGGCCTCCGCCACGCCAGGCGTCTGAAAATAGAGCTGGTAGAACATGGCGTCGTCGGTCCGTGGCATGACCGAAGTGGGAATCACAGGCGTTCGCGGACGATGGGGAACGCTCAGGCCGATCACCGCACGGAAGCGATCCGGGCGCAGCAAAGCCGAATGCCACGCGACCGGCGCGCCCCAATCGTGCCCGGCAATCACCGCCTGATCGGCACCCAGCGCATCAAGGAGGCCCACCATATCGCCGACGAGATGAAGCAACGTGTACTGGTCGATAGCCTCCGGCCGGTCGGATTGGCCGTAGCCGCGCATATCGGGCGCAACGGCGTGGAATCCGGCCGCCGACAGGGCGGCAAGCTGATGCCGCCACGAGTACCAGGACTCCGGAAATCCGTGACACAAAACAACGAGCGGCCCCTCGCCTTGCTCGGCGACATGCAAATGAATACCGCTCGCTTCGACCATGCGATGTGTCACACCGCTCACGGTCATCTGTCCCTCCCCTGCGTTATCTCGCTGCTTGGCACGATAGCATGGGAGCGCCCATACTGTTTTGTTGTTAGGCGGCACACCGAAGCGCCGATTACGTCTTGTTGTCCGCCTTTGGCGGCTGTTGGCCCGGAGCCGGCTTCTTCTTCACAGTCTTTTTCTTCTCCGGCTGAGGCGGCGGTGGTGGAACCTCCACGCGGTCCATTTCCGCGAGACGGCCGCTGTTGAAGCGATAGAGGCCCGGTCGCGGGCCACTCTTGAACGTCAAGATCGCACTGCGCGTTCCGTTTGGATTGCTTCCAAGGTTGACCGCCGTCGGCTGACCCAGACGCGCGACCACGTCGCATTCGCTCATCCCGAGCGCAACGCCCGCACCCAGCAGCGACGCCGTATCCGATGATGCTGGCGAACCGGTGTCCGCGCTGCCCGCAGCGGCTTGCGGCGTCGCGGGCGCGGGCGCGGCATAGTTCGGACATGCCCCATTCGCGTCAACAAGATCATTCGCCGTGACGGGACGGTCCATTCTCGCTTCGCCGAGTTGTGAATAGGTGTAGCCGAGGTTGTTGCCGGCCAGGTTGAGGGGTTTCGAGAACCAGCCGGCCGTACTGTCGGCGCAGCCACTCAGTGCGAGCGCCATCGCCAGCGCGGCGAACGCAGCAGAACCCTTGGATCGAGCGAACACCCGGTCGTCCCCTTCGGAGCCATTGGCCAACGTAGCAGCATGCGCCGGTTTGTGTTGCGATCGTGGCGCAGGGCCTAGCGCGATGCCTCCGATACCACATTGCACGCCATTGAATGAATGGAGTAAAGGTTAAAAAACGATGAGAGGACAGGCGTTTGGGCGTGTCTATCGCGCGCGCCGGTAAAGCCTCATGATGTGACGCCCGTCACGGACTCTTCTTTGACCCAGCGCGAGACTGGGTTTGGCTCCAACGTTTGCCCGCAAAGGCCTTCACAACTCTCCGGGGACCTCGATGCAATTGCAATTCGTCGGCTGCGGCGATGCCTTCGGCTCGGGGGGACGTTTCAACACCTGCTTGCATCTCGTCGGACGGAATTTCAACGTTCTCATCGACTGCGGGGCGACCTCGCTCGTCGCGATGAACAAGCTTGCGATTAATCCAAACGACATCAGCACCATCTTCCTCTCGCACTTTCACGCCGATCATGTCGGCGGCGTGCCGTCCTTCCTGTTGGACGCAAACTATGTGCTCAAGCGCGAGCGCGCGCTCACGATCGTCGGACCGCCGAGTCTCAAAGCACGCTACGCGGGCATCATGGACGCCGGCTTTCCCGGTTCGAAAGATCTGGATTTGCGATTCCCGCTGCTGCTGCGGGAGCTGGAGATCGGCCAGCGCACCGAGGTTGGCGCCTTGCGGGTAACGGCGTTTCACGTCGTGCACGACGATCGCGCCGGACCCTGCCTCGGATTTCGTTTCGAAGCCGAAGGCAAGGTGATCGCTTTTTCCGGCGATAGCGAATGGACCAACACGCTGATCGACATCGGCTACGAGGCGGACCTCTTCATCTGCGAGGCCTACACGCGCGACAAACCGGTCGCCACACATATGGCGCTGTCGTCGCTCGAGCGTCACCTCGGGCAGATTCGCCCCAAGCGTCTGATCCTCACGCATATGAGCGACGACATGCTGGCGCGCCGCGCCGAAGTTCCGTTCGAAACTGCCGAGGATGGAATGATCGTCGAGCTGTAATCCAGCTTCGATCCGTCTAGCCGCCGAGCGCGGCTTCGATCACGGCAAGAGCGGCGTCGGCCTTGGAGCCATCGGGGCCACCGGCCTGCGCCATGTCAGGCCGCCCGCCGCCGCCTTTGCCGCCCAGCGCCTCGGCGCCTTTGCGCACGAGATCGACGGCGTTGAACCGCGCGACGAGATCGTTGGTGACGCCGACGACGATGCCGGCTTTGCCATCCTCGGTGACGCCGACGATAGCGACGACGCCGGAGCCGACTGTCTTCTTACCTTCATCGGCAAGGCTGCGGAGATCCTTCAGGTCAATTCCCTCGACCGCGCGCGCCATGAGCTTGACGTCCCCGACGACGCGCACACCATCGGCGCTGCCGCTTTTGCCGCCGCCGCCCATGGCGAGCTTTTTCTTCGCGTCGGACAGCTCGCGCTCGAAACGCTTGCGCTCGTCCAGAAGCGCGGCGACGCGAGCCGGCATCTCATCGATTGGTACGCGCAATTCGGACGCGGTGGCTTTGGCAAGGCGGGCAAGATTATTGGCGTTGGCCCGCGCGGCCTGCGCCGTGAGCGCCTCGATGCGGCGCACGCCGGACCCGACGGCGGATTCGCCGACTACGGAGATGAGGCCGATATCACCGGTCCGACCGACGTGCGTGCCGCCGCACAGTTCGACCGACCAGCCCATGGCGTTGCCGCCGCTTTCGCCCATGGCGACGACGCGGACTTCATCACCGTATTTTTCGCCGAACAACGCGCGCGCTCCCGAAGCGATGGCATCGTCGCGGCTCAGCAGCCGTGTGATCACCGGCGCATTCTGCAACACGATGTCATTGGCGATATCCTCGACGCGCTCGATCTCCTCGCCGCTCATCGGCTTTGGGTGGGAGAAATCGAAACGCAGGCGGTCGGGCGCGACCAGCGAGCCCTTCTGTGCTACGTGATCGCCGAGGACCTGCCGCAGCGCCTCGTGCAGAAGATGCGTCGCCGAATGATTTTGCCGGATGGCGTCGCGCCGTGCGTGATCGACTTTCAGATCGGGCGCGGCGCCGGCTTTGAGCGTGCCTTGCTCGACGGTGCCGAAGTGCACGAACAGATCGCCGGCACGCTTTTGCGTGTCGGAGACGACGAAACGCACGCCATCGCCCGTCATCGCGCCGATGTCGCCGACCTGGCCGCCGGATTCGGCGTAGAAAGGAGTCTGATTGAGTACGACGGCGCCGCTCTCACCCTTTGCGAGCGAGCTTACCTCCTTGCAGTCCCGCAGCAGCGCCACCACGACGCCTGCAGCGGTTTCGGTCTCGTAACCCAAGAAGTCGGTGCCGCCAAGCTTTTCGCGCAGCGAAAACCACACTGCCTCGTCGGCCGCCTCGCCCGAGCCCGCCCAGGAGCCGCGTGCTTTCTCGCGCTGTTCCTCCATGGCGTCTGTGAAAGACGCGATATCGACGCCGATACCGCGCGGCCTAAGCGCGTCCTGCGTCAGATCGAGCGGGAAGCCATAGGTGTCGTAAAGCGTGAACGCCGTCACGCCGTCGAACATGTCGCCTTTCTTGAGCGACTTGCTCGCCTCGTCGAGGATCGCCAGTCCACGCTCCAGCGTTTTGCGAAAACGAATCTCTTCCAGCTTAAGCGTTTCGGTGATCAGCCCGTCGGCGCGATGCAATTCCGGATAGGCCTGCCCCATTTCGCGGATCAGCACCGGCACGAGCCGCCACATCAGCGGATCCTTGGCGCCGAGGAGTTCGGCGTGCCGCATGCCGCGGCGCATGATGCGGCGGAGCACGTAGCCGCGCCCCTCGTTCGACGGCAGCACGCCATCGGCGATCAAAAACGAACTGGCGCGCAGATGGTCGGCGATGACGCGGTGCGATGCTTTTTGCTCGCCGTCGGGATCGACGCCGGTAAGATCGGCGACCGCCTCGATCAGCGCGCCGAACAAATCGATCTTGTAGTTATCGTGCGTGCCCTGAAGCACGGCCGCCATGCGCTCGAGTCCCATGCCGGTATCGATCGACGGACGAGGCAGGTCGACGCGCCCGCCGCCTCCGGCAAGTTGCTCGTACTGCATGAAGACGAGATTCCAGATTTCAACGAAACGATCGCCGTCAGCTTCCGGGCTACCGGGCGGACCACCCCAGATGTGATCGCCGTGATCGTAGAAAATCTCCGAGCACGGGCCGCACGGCCCGGTATCGCCCATGGCCCAAAAATTGTCCGAGCCGGCAATACGGCCGATCTTGCTGTCGGGCAGGCCGGCGATCTTTTTCCAAAGCTTGAACGCCTCATCGTCATCGACATAGACCGTGACCATCAAGCGATCGGCCGGCACGCCGTATTCTTTGGTGATGAGCTTCCAGGCAAGCTCGATGGCGCGCTCCTTGAAATAGTCGCCGAACGAGAAATTGCCGAGCATCTCGAAAAAGGTGTGGTGGCGCGCGGTGTAGCCGACGTTGTCGAGGTCGTTATGCTTGCCGCCCGCGCGCACGCATTTCTGCGCCGTAGTCGCGCGCGTATAGGGGCGTTTTTCCAGGCCGGTGAAGACGTTCTTGAACTGCACCATGCCGGCATTGGTGAACATTAGCGTCGGGTCGTTGCGCGGCACGAGCGGGGAGCTCGGCACGATCTCGTGCCCCTCGCGCGCGAAAAAGCCGAGGAAGTTCGATCTGATGTCGTTGACGCCACTCATTACCGCAACTCTCTAGCGGTACAGGTGTTTCCTGTCCAGAAAAGGCGCAATTGAACGCGCAATTGCAGTAAACCCTCAAAACATGTAAGCGCTCCTTCTCCGACGCGTCCTCAGTGAGCCTGCAATGAACGATCAAAACGCCCCGCTTCCCCGCACCTTCGCCGACCGGCTGCGGGCAGGCCGCTTTCTCATGACCGCGGAGGTCGCTCCGCCGGTTTCCTGCAATGCACAGGATCTGCTGCGCAAGGCCACCCCGCTGCGCGGCCTCGCCGACGCGGTGAACCTCACCGACGGCGCCAGCGCCCGCGCCCATATGGCCGCGCTCGCGGCCGCGGCAATCCTCCTGGAAGCTGGCATCGAACCGATCCTGCAGATCACCTGCCGCGACAAAAACCGCATCGCGCTCCAAAGCGAGCTCATGGGCGCAGCGGCGCTCGGCATCCGCAACGTCATGGTGCTCACCGGCGACGACCCGAAAGCCGGCGATCAGCCCGACACCAAGCCGGTGTTCGACATCGATTCCAGGACGCTGCTCGAAACCGCGCGCCGGCTGCGCGACGACGGCAAGCTGCCGACCGGGCGCGAGGTGGCGGGCAAGGCCGCGTTCTTCCTCGGTGCCGCCGACATGCCGATCGATCCGCCGGCGGACTGGCAGCCGAACGCTCTTCGCGCCAAGCTCGCCGCCGGAGCGGAGTTCGTGCAGACCCAGTTCTGTATGGATACGGCGCTCGTGCGTCGCTATACCGGGGTGCTCGCGCAGGCCGGCGTTACGCAGAAGCTCGCCATCCTCATCGGCATCAATCCATTGCGCTCGGCCAAGTCGGCGCAGTGGATGAAGAGCCACCTGTTCGGCACGATCATCCCCGATGCGCTGATCGCGCGCATGGAGAAAGCCGCAGACCCGGCGCGTGAGGGCATCCGCATCTGCGTCGATCTGATCGAAGAGCTTGCCACCATTCCCGGCGTCGCCGGCGTCCACATCATGGCGCCCGGCAACGACGCGGCCATTCCGGAAGTCATCGCCGAGGCGAAGAGCCGCGTCCAAAAAGCCGCTGCGATCTAAGCGGCCGGCTCCTCCACGGTACGAATGTCGACTTCCGATTTCAGCGTGCGGTGCACCGGGCACTTGTCGGCGATTTCCATAAGCCGAGCACGCTGCTCGGCATCGAGATCGCCTTCCAGCGTGATCGCCCGCTCGATGCGGTCGATCATCCCCTCTTTGGTTTCGCACTCGGCGCAATCGGTGGCGTGAATCCTCCCGTACCGAAGCCGGACCTGCACCCGCGTCAGCGGCAGCTTCTTGCGATCGGCATAGAGCCGCAGCGTCATCGACGTGCAGGCGCCGAGCGCCGCGAGCAGGAGATCGTAGGGGCCGGGGCCGCTATCGAGCCCGCCGACGTTCACCGGTTCGTCCGCTATGAGACGATGAGCGCCGGAAAGGATGTCCTGCTGGAGCGTTCCGCGGCGCGTCTCGCGCACGATGACGGTGCCGGGCGGGGTGTCGTCAGCATTGCCAAGTTCGGTGCGTTCGACCGGCATGGGCACCTCCTGTCGGGTCAGCAGCTAGGATTGTGCATGGGAGCCGGACCGATTGAACGCTATCTCCCCAGCTCCCGCATCGCCGCATCTAACCCTTCTAGCGTCAACGGATACATCCGCCCGCCGAGCAGCTGGCGCATCATCGGGATCGAGCCGGTAAAGTCCCATTCGCGTTCGGGCACCGGATTGAGCCAGACGCAGGACTG
>JBEKSB010000103.1:0-14848 GCA_049517455.1 Xanthobacteraceae bacterium | reverse complement strand
GTGCCGGTAAGGTTCGTCGAGGGGGCAATTCGTGACACGTGGCACCGCCGCCATGAAACGATCGGGAGCGAGCTATGAAGCATTGGGCGATAAATGAAAGGCGAACCCCGCGCGATGCCGCCGATGGATGACCAAGACTGGTCAGCAGTTTTGACACTGCGGGTAGCAATAGGCGGTGGGACCGCCGACTTTAAATACCTTCAGGGGTGATCGGCAGCGGCGCCAATGGCCTCCCTTTTTGCGCTCGGGCAAAAGGGCGCCCTTGGGCATTCGCTCGGTGAACGGCTCCGTGCCGGCACCATGGGCGATCGCCGTCTTCAGCCCTTCGCGCACGGTCAGAAAGAGCCGCCTGATCTGGTTCGGCGTGAGCTCATCCGTGCGCGCAGCGGTATCGATACGCGCCTGAAACAGGATCTCGTCCGGATAGATATTTCCGATGCCGGCGATGATTTGTTGATCCGTCAAAACCGATTTGACGTCACGTTTGACGCCGAGCACGGCTCGCTTTGAGCGCACGGAAATCGAGGCGCGCACCCGGCTCAAGCTACCGCCGTAGTCGGCGATCGCAATTACGCAGGACCTAGTACCCACTTTCATCGAAGCGTGATTCGCGCGGGCGAAGAATTCGAGAGTCGGATGAATCACTTAGTCGCATCTTGGCCTGTGCGGAATGATGATTCCGGGTACTAGATCATTACCGAACTCCTCGGAGTAAAGGACACTTTGCTCCAGCGCGCGTCGCATCGCGTCTGACGTCTCGGGGCGCCGATGCTGCAAGCCTCCGACGCGGTGATTTTCGTCATATCTATCTGCGACATAGACTCGCGGAAGCTGTCGGACACATCCGACCTTACGAACCAAATCTAAAGGCAGCGTTCACAGCTCGGATTTGATCCGAATCAATAATGAAGGCCGATATTTGAGATATCAGGCCGCTCAATCCGCTTTCTGGCCGGGGCTCTTTGATGTCGAACAGCGCAGAATTGAACGTCACCAGGCGTGAGCGCCCTGTCGGCATCTGCCCCCGATGCCACACAATCATTAGGGCATTCGACCAAATCGGCAAGAAATGCGCGAGGCCACTTGCCTCCGGGGCCAAATGTCCGGGTGTCATTCGCAGTGCGTTAGCCGCGGACGAATGGACGGAATGTCCGGACTGCCGCGCGACTGGTCGCCGAGACGGCGGCGTCTGCTCGCGATGCAACGGAGAAGGCTGGCTCTACGACAAGCAGCCCCTAGCGGGCTGATGCGTCGCACGACCTCCAATGGGAGGTCTGAAGTCATAGGAGCGGACACTCCGGAAGGAGACGGGCATGTATGGACAAGGTCGCGAACTTGAGCTTGGGAATGCAGCAAGCGCCGTTCTCGTTTCGCTGCTAAGAACCTTGGTCGACAAGAACATCCTTTCTAACAGTGAAGCGCGTATTCTATTGACTAAGGCGGCGAACGACCTTGGCCCGCACGAATATGCCGCCCCGGTCAAAGGGGCGATGGGGATCATACTTAACGACCTGCTCCCGATGTTCCCCGAAGACGGCGGTGATTGATACTCACAGCCGTGTCTATTACCGAACGGCACCGTTTATTAGGCGACCGACCGGCCTTTCGTGATCGCTTGTCCGAATGTCAAGCGTTCTATTGGGTGATCAATTGTCGATGAAGGTCGCAAGTTTGTGTGCGCGGGTCGGATGGCGGAGCTTCTCGAGTGCCTTCGCTTCGATCTGACGAATGCGCTCGCGAGTCAGCCCGAATTCCTTGCCGATCTCTTCAAGGGTATGATCGGTTGTGCTGCCGATGCCGAAACGCAGGCGCAGGATGCGCTGCTCCCGCGGTGTCAGATCGGCAAGTGCTTCGCTGACAATCCTCTGCAACGCGCTGGCCTCGGCCGCCGTCTGCGGATCGACAGCATCGGGCGCCTTGATCAGATCGCCCAAGGTTGCGTCGCCATCTTCGCCGACGGGAGCATCGAGCGAGGTCGGCTCCTGCACCATCGACAGAACCTGCTCGACACGGGCGACAGGGAGCCCGATCCGCGCAGCGATCTCAGCTGGTTGGGCGTCTCGTCCTTCCTTCTGGTAAAGCCGGCGGCGTTCGCGCAACACCTTAGTTGCGTTCTCGGTCATATGCACCGGAATGCGGATCGTGCGCGCTTGATCAGCAATAGCGCGCGCGATCGATTGACGAATCCACCAGACAGCATAAGTCGAGACCTTGACCCCGCGACGATAGTCAAACTTTTCGATTGCATGCATGAGGCCCATGTTGCCTTCCTGGATCAGATCGAGGAGGTCCAGCGAACTCTTGCGATGGTACTTTCGCGCAATCGAAGCCACCAGACGGAGGTGGGCCTTCACCAACTCCTCGCGCGCGGCCTTGATCTCGCGCCTTGCTTTGCTGACTTCGGCGATGACGTTGCGGAAGTCGGAAACCGGCAGACCCGCGCGATGCGCAATTTCCGACGGCTGTTGCCCGCGAAGCATCCGCTGCTCGCGCTCTAGTTCCTCAATCAGGTCTGATACGCGATCGGGATGCAGCCGAAGCGCCGCGATTTCGCCGGCAAGCCCGGACGTGAGTTCGTGCAGACGTGCACGGCTGCGCTTGGCCAAATCGCGGCCGCGGGCGACGGACGCGAGGCGCTTTCGGCTCAGCAAGCCGATCTCATCGGCAAACGCAGTAATCGTTTGCAGCCGTACGGTCGCGACGGACGCCTGTGCGGCGTCTCGGTTCGCGACAGCCTCGGGATCTTCATCCTCGGAGCCAGCCGCCAAGCCGTCGTAATCATGCGCCACATCAGGTGCGTCCAGCCCATTCCGACGCTCGGCTCCAGCCGCATCGCCAGCCGGCTCATCGCCGGCGAACGAGAGACCGACAAGATCAACCAGACGCCGTCGCCCTTCGGCAACTTCATGAACCCAGCAGGCGATTCGCTCGATGAGCATCGGGATGCGGCAAAGGCCCGCCAGCATCGCCCGCTCGGACGCCTCGATCCGCTTGGCAAGCGCAATCTCCTCCTCGCGCGAGAGCGCTCCGGCGTTGCCCATCTGACGGAAGTAAGCATCGACCAGGCCGCGAGACAAAGACGCAGCATTTTGGGGCGCGGTCACGCTCGCGCGGGCAAGCTCGTTACCTTCCTTATCCGCCTGACCGCTTGCCGCTCTCTCACCGGCGATGGTCGGAACAAAGGCTAGGTCGGAGGGGGCAGGCTCGATCGGGCGGAATTGCGGCTCGGGCTCCTCATCGAGAATAGAGGCCTCGCAAGCCCCGCGTTCAATCGCGCCATCCCGGCGCTCAAGCAACGAATCCTCGCCATCGCCACCGAGCGGCTCATTCAGCAACAATGTCATCTCGTCACAATCTTTCGACATGAAAATGCAGAAGCTCCTGCTCGCCTCGCCTGGGGATGGGGCATTGGTGCACCCGTACGCCCTCAGCCCCAGCTCTACGACCACAGGCGCTGGATGGCGCGGATCTGTAATTGGGGGGAAATTGGAAGGGCCGGCCGGCGCTTGGCTGTACTCGCCGCACCATCCTCAAACGCAGAAATGGTGCCCGACACCACAAGAATCAAGCCTTTTCTGGATTAAGGACAGGAATCGCACGCACAGAGACATCGCCCGACGGCGAGGCTCCATCATCGCCACTACATCGGAGGCCTGAAAAGTCTTTTCGAAGCCGAGCCACCTCCAGGCGCTGTCGTTTCTGGGTTTGCTCCCGTTTCGACTTTCGCCCTGTGGGTGGATGCCCATGCTTCCTGTCCCGTTCGTAGGCTGCGTGCTCGCGCGCTCTCCAGGCACTCGTACGACATTGATCAAGATCAAAGCAGGTAACCGGCTGCTGCGGATAGTAAAGGCTGCGTCATGCGGAGGCGAGATTAGCGAAGCACGGCAGTGAAACGTCTAATACGGGCGCGAGTCTGCTCGAGTCTGCTTACGCGAAAAACCAGTCGATCGAAGAATCACGGCCGGAAGGACCCGCCGCTATCCTGTCCGAACATCCCGTGAGGAGACTTCGGTCCGACGAGCGGGTGGCGCGGGCCTGCGCGTTCAGGCCGGATAATGGCCGAAAGTTCCCGCACCGAAACGATGGAGAGCATGCCCCATGCAGGTCCAGGCAGAAACCTATCTGGACCAAGGCGTCGAAAAGCTCCGCCGAATTCGTTTCGACAGCCGGCAGATCGAGATAGCCGAGAACATCGATCAGTGGCACGGCTCCGACTATCGCTACTTCAAGGTCAGGGGGAGCGACGGCAACTTGTATATGCTTCGCCATAACGAAATTCGCGCTACTTGGGAGCTGACGATGTACGAACTCGCTGATGCAGCCGCCTACCACAAATGAGCCGTGCTGGCGTTCAAATTGGCCATTTATGTTTGATCTAACGCAAAGCGTTCTCAGACGGATGCTTTAATGATAACGTTGGAGGGCGGTTATGAGCGCCGTGGGTCTCGAAAGCATCGATCACACCGTCCAGCTGACGCATATTTGGATCAATGACCTCGACGCCCGACTTGGATGGGAGAACAAACACCGCTCTTACCGCCTGCTTCGAACTGTACTGCAGACAATGCGCGACTGGCTGATGGTCAACGAGGCCGCGGGTTTAGGGGCACAACTTCCCGAGCTGCTGCGTGGAGTCTATTACGAGCATTGGCGGCCGGCTACGACGCCGGTGAAGAAACGCAGTAAGCTGATTTCATTGCGCGCATCGACGACGCTTTTAAGGCCGATCCCATTATCTCTACGCCCGACGCCATTAGTGCCGTGTTCGAGCTCCTTTCCGACAAGATCACGGCCGGTGAAATTGAGCATGTACATCATGCCTTGCCGGCAGACATCAGAGCGCTTTGGCCTCTTCCTTCGCAAGCAGCCTGAGAATGCTCGAACTCAAGTAAGCAGGCTGTGCCTCATGTAGACGCCGGGCCTCGCGTTCGTTTCATTCTCTCGGGGAAATGCCATTCGGGTTTTCTGGGTTGGACGAGATATACGATTGCGCCCCGAAAACTGACTGAACTGCGAATTGGCCGTTCATTTGGGCAAGTCCGGCCACGCCGGTATGCGTTGATATGCATCAAAGACGAGTCAAGTCTGTTCAACCATAATTTTTATGGTCATGTCCGACGCGGCCGTTTCAAGGCATGGGTTCAATGGCACACAAGCAAGTCCTGTTCCGCTCTGCCGCCCGCGAAAAGATACTCCGCGGCGCCACCCAACTCGCAGATGCCGTCCGTGTGACGCTCGGGCCGCGGTCGAAGGCCGTACTAATCGAAAGAAAGTGGGGCGTGCCGATCGTGTGCAACGACGGCGTGACCATCGCCAAGGAATTCGACCTCAGGGACCCCGAAGAAAATCTCGGCGCCCGCATGCTCCGCCAAGCGGCCGAAAAGACCGGCGACATGGTTGGCGACGGAACCAGCACGTCGACGATCCTGGCGCATGCCATTTTTGCCGATGGCGTGCGCAACGTGGTGGCAGGCGCGAGCGCGATCGACATCAAACGCGGCCTCGATCGGGCGACCAAACGCGCGGTCGAAGCCCTGAAAACGCTCTCGCGCCCGGTCAAGACCCGCAAGGAAACGGCGCAGGTGGCCGCCATTTCAGCACACAATGATCCTGCCATCGGCGAACTCGTCGCCGACGCCCTAGACAAAGTCGGCAGCGAGGGCGTGATCACCGTCGAAGAGTCGAAGACGACGGAAACCGCGCTGGACGTTGTCGAGGGCATGCAGTTCGACCGCGGCTTTCTTTCTCCCTATTTCATCACCAATCCCGAGAAGATGGAGGCGGTGATGGAGGACGCGTTGATCCTGATCTCGGATCGGAAAATCGGCGTCCTCAAGGACCTGCTGCCGCTTCTCGATGAAATCGTAAAATCCGCACGCCCGTTGCTGGTGGTGGCCGAGGATGTGGAAGGCGAGGCACTGGCGACCTTGATCGTCAATCATATTCGCGGCAGCCTCAAAAGCTGTGCCGTAAAGGCGCCCGGCTTCGGCGATCGGCGCAAGGCCATGTTGGAGGACCTCGCGGTCCTGACCGGCGGGCAGGTCGTTTCCGAAGACATTGGTCTTAAGCTTGAACACGTGACCATCGACCAACTTGGGCGCGCCAAACGCATCGTCGTCGACAAGGAGAACA
The DNA here is from genome assembly GCA_049517455.1 of Xanthobacteraceae bacterium. GTDB lineage: Bacteria > Pseudomonadota > Alphaproteobacteria > Rhizobiales > Xanthobacteraceae > BOG-931. The sequence continues at coordinate 8,716 of JBEKSB010000103.1, read as the reverse complement.
CCACGATCATCGGCGGTTCCGGCGACCGTCGCCAGATCGATGGGCGCGTCGAGCAGATTAAGCGTGAGATCGAGAAGACGACCAGCGATTACGATAAGGAGAAGCTTCAGGAGCGCCTGGCCAAGCTCGCTGGCGGCGTCGCCGTGATCCGCGTTGGCGCCCCTTCCGAGTCGGAGATGAAATCAAAAAAAGAAGCGTTCGACGACGCCATCAGCGCGACCAAGGCTGCCGTCGCCGAAGGGATCGTGCCCGGCGGGGGGCTGGCGCTGCTGCGCTGCATGGATGCGGTGGCGCAGGAAGAGGCCAAATGCGAAGGCGACGAGAAAACAGGCGTGCAAATCCTCAAGCGTGCGCTGGATGTACCTACCCGCCAGATCGCGGAGAACTCCGCTGTCGATGGCGGCGTTGTCGTCGCGCGGATGCTGAACGGAAAAGGCAACGAGGGTTTTGATGCAGCACGCAAGGAGTATGTTGATCTGATGGAAGCCGGAATTATCGACCCGACCAAGGTCGTTCGCGTCGCCCTCGAAAACGCCGTCTCGGTGGCAAGCGTGCTCTTGCTTACCGAAGCGACAATGACCGAGATTCCGGAGGATAAAAAAGAACGCGCCGCCGAACCGGAAACGGCGTTCTAAACAGTCAGCACGAATTTGGCGTTAATAAATACTTCGCAGTCGAGCAGCTAGTGGGAACAGAAAGTGCAGACACCGCCTGAAATCGAATTTCAAGGCATGGCGCGGACCGCGGCAATCGAAGACGCCGTCACCGCGCACCTGGCGCAGCTCGAGCAACGCTGGGGCCGCATCACCGCGTGCCGGGTTGTGCTGAAGGGGCCCGGTCAGCGTCACCGCACGGGCGGACTGTATGAGGTCCACATTCGTCTCGCCCTGCCCGACGGCCGCGAGGTGAATGTGGAAAGAACGCCGCCGGCGGATGAGCGGCATTCCGATCTGACGTTCGCTCTTAACGACGCCTTTAAGCATGCCCGCAGGCAGCTACAGGATCAGGTTCGCCGCGCGCAGGGCCAAGTGAAACATCATGAAGGCCCGCCGATCGGAACTGTCGCGCGGCTTGATCCATCCGGCGAATTTGGCTTCCTCGAGACAGGCGATGGCCAGGAAATCTACTTCCACCGCAATAGCGTGCTCGATGACGCATTTTCCCAGTTGCGCGTAGGTTCGCGTGTGACTTTTGCGGAGGAGCCTGGCGACAAGGGTTCGCAGGCGACGACCGTAAAGCTGCTTGGGAAGCATGGGCTCCGAACGTGATTGCGCCGTCGGTCACGAGCCGCGCAGGTTGGGAGCATTTTCCCCACGACGCCGACGTCGGCGTGCGCGGCTTCGGCGTAACGCCGTCGAAGGCATTTGAGCAAGCGGCACTCGCGTTGACCGCCGTCGTCACCCGCGCGCAGGTTGAGCCGCTAAGTCCGGTCGCGGTCAGATGCGAGGCGCCGGATCTTGAGCTGTTGTTTGTCGACTGGCTCAACGCGATCATCTACGAGATGGCGGTCCGGCGCATGTTGTTTGCTCGCTTTGACGTGAGGATTGAAGACACGGGGCTGGAAGCGACGTTGTGGGGCGAACCAGTCAACGTCGCGCGGCACGCGCCTGCCTGTGAACCGAAAGGCGCGACCTATACGGCATTACGGGTAGCAGAAGAAGGCGATGGCTTCTGGTCGGCGGCTTGCGTCGTCGACGTCTAGAAGAGCCAACCATGGATACGAACCGCTTCACGCGTGTCGACGCCACGACCTGGCGCATTGAGCCTCACGGCGCGATGCACGTGCCGGCGGTCATCTATGCCGATGAAAATCTGATTCGTGACATGGACGACAAGGTCTACGAGCAGGCTGCCAACGTCGCTACGCTGCCCGGCATTGTGCAAGCATCTTATGCGATGCCCGACGCCCATTGGGGCTACGGCTTTCCGATCGGCGGCGTGGCGGCCTTCGATCCCGACAAGGGCGGCGTCGTTTCGGCCGGCGGGGTCGGCTTCGATATCTCATGCGGCGTGCGCACGATGCTGACCGGTCTCAAGGTTGCCGACGTGCTTCCGGTGCAACGCTCACTCGCCGACTCGCTGTATCGCCAAATTCCCGCTGGCGTCGGCAGCAGAGGTCCCATCACGCTCGATGAAATTGACATGGACGCAATGCTGGCCGGAGGCGCTTCTTGGGCCGTCGAGCGCGGCTGGGGCGAAGCTCGCGACCTCGAGCGAATTGAGGAATACGGCAGCATGGCGGGCGCGCTGCCCGCAAACGTCTCCGAACGCGCCAGAGAACGACAGCGGCGCGAAATGGGAACGCTCGGCTCGGGCAACCACTATCTCGAGGTTCAGGTGGTTGCGGAAATCTTCGACGCCAAGGTCGCGGAAGTCTTCGAACTTTCAGCCGACGACGTTGTCGTTACCATCCATTGCGGTTCGCGCGGGCTGGGCCACCAGATTGGCACCGAATTCCTCAAGGAAATGCTGTTGGCAGCAAAAGCCTCCGGCATCGAACTCATCGACCGAGAGCTCGCCTGCGCCCCTATCAACTCTGATGTCGGCGAGCGCTATCTCGGAGCCATGCGTGCGGCAATTAATTGCGCGCTAGCCAACCGCGAAATCCTCGGCCATTACGCGCGCCGCGTCTTCGCTCACTTCTTTCCCAGTTGCGATCTCCAGCTTTTGTTTGATGTGTCGCACAATACGTGCAAGGTCGAAATGCATGCGGTCGAGGGAAAGCTGCGCCAGCTCTTCGTTCACCGCAAGGGCGCCACCAGGGCCTTTGGACCCGGTCACGAAAGCCTGCCCGACGCGTTGCGCGCTGTGGGCCAGCCGGTGCTCATCGGCGGCAGCATGGGGACCGGCTCCTACATTCTGGTCGGCGAAGCGACGGCCGAAAACAAGGCGTTCGCTTCGGCCTGCCATGGCGCCGGGCGGGCGCTGTCGCGGCACGCCGCGCTGAAGCAGTGGAGCGGACGCAAGGTCGTCGATGATCTTGCAGAGCGGGGTATCATCATCAAGAGTCCTTCGATGCGTGGCGTCGCCGAGGAGGCGCCGGGCGCCTACAAGGACGTCAATGCAGTCGTGGTTGCGGCCGAACAGGCGGGCCTCGCCCGGCGCGTAGCCCGCCTGCGGCCGCTTATCTGCATCAAGGGATGAATTGAGGTCGCTGCGATGCACGTCCCGCACGAATTACAGGATGAGTTTCCCGACGAAGCGGCACTTATCGCGCGGCTCTTAAAGACCAATTATCTGTTCAGGCGATTGGCGGGCCGTTACGATGCGGCCAATCGTCAGATCTTTCGCATCGAGTCGGGCGAAGAGCCAACCACAGACGAGGTCCTCGAAAAGCTCAAGAAGGAGCGCCTCAAGCTCAAGGACCAGATTGCCCGGATGCTCAAAAGGGTCGAGCGTCGAATGTAGGTTCGTTCCTGCGGCGTTCTGATTGCAGTTGGTCGGAATACGCGAGAATGGCGCTTTTCTATCGCCGCAATAATTTGCGCAACTCTGCGAGCGATCTGGTGTTGATGACGTCGCTGGCGGTCAGCCAGCCGCGCCGCGCTTGATCGACGCCGAACCGTATGCACTCGAATGCGTCGACCGAGTGCGCATCCGTGGAGATCGCGAGCGTTACCCCTGCCTGTTTCGCCGCATGGATGTAGTTATCGTTCAAATCCAGCCGGTCCGGTTGGGAGTTGACCTCCAGATGGCAGCCGAGCTCGGGCGCGGCGGAGATCACCCGCTCCATGTCGATATCGTAGGGCTCGCGCTCGCCGATCAACCGGCCGGTCGGGTGCGCGATGATCGAGACGTAACGATTGTTCATGGCCCGGATCACGCGATCAGTCTGTTGCTCGCGCGGCAGATCGAAATAGGAGTGGACAGCAGCGACCACGATGTCGAGCTTGGCCAGGCTGGCATCCGGCAAATCGAGGCGGCCGTCCTTGAGGATATCCAACTCGATGCCCTTGAGGATCGTAAGTCCGTGCAAGCGCTCATTGATGCGATCGATCTCGCGGCCTTGCCGGGCCAGCCGCGCCGGATCAAGACCGTGCGCCATGGCGACGCGACGGCTGTGATCGGTGAGCGCGATGTACTCGTAGCCTTGCGCCTGCGCCGCCTTGGCCATCGCTTCGATCGCGGCCGTGCCGTCGGTCCAGTCGGAATGGACGTGAAGGTCCCCACGGATATCCGCGCGCGTCACCAGAGCCGGCAGCTTGTTCGCTGCGGCCAACGCGATCTCACCGCGATCCTCGCGCAGCTCGGGAGGAATGAAGGCCAGTCCGAGCTTTTTGTAGATCTCCTCCTCGGTTAAGCCGGCAATGCGCCGCCTGCCAGAAAATAAGCCGTATTCATTGAGCTTCCAGCCGCGATGAACGGCAATGCCGCGCAGCGCGATATTGTGCGCCTGGGAACCGGTGAAATAGAGCAGTGCGGCGCCATAGCTCTCCTCCGGGACCGCACGCACGTCGACTTGCAAGCCTGAGCGGAGCACGACCGTCGTGCGCGTTGGACCGTGGGCGAGAACCTCGGCGACGTTCTCGTAGCCAACCAATTTATTGCCGACCGTCGCGCCGTCCGCCGCCGTCACCACGACGTCCAAATCTCCGACTGTGTCGCGGCGTCGACGATAGCTGCCGGCCACGACGACGCGGCCGCCGTTGCGGAGAAAGGCCACCAACGCTTCCGCTTCGGCTTCGACGACTGACAGCTTGAAGCGCTTTTCAGTCGTGGGCTTTTTGAGCGCGGCGGAGAGCTTCTTTTCGATAATCGGCCCGAACCCCCGAATCCCTTGCAGCCGTCCCGTTTTGACGACCCTGCGGAGGTCATCGAGCGTGCTTACCTTGAGCTTGTCGTGCAGTAGCTTGACGCGCTTTGGCCCAAGGCCCGGAAGGGCGGCGATCTCGCCAAGCTGACCGGGCAGCTTTCGTTTCAGCGAGTCCAGGAGCTGGAAATGTCCTGTTTCAACGATTTCGGCAATCTTGCCGGCGAGATCCTTGCCGATACCCGGAAGCTCCGCCAGGTCGCGTCTGACGGCGAGCAGGCTTTTGACGCTTTGCGGCAAACCTTCGATCACACGGGCGGCGCGGCGATAGGCACGCACGCGAAATTGATTCTCCCCCTCGATTTCGAGGAGTTCAGCGGCCTGATCGAACATCGCCGCTATTTCCGCGTTCTGTACCGGCAAAACCAGCACCTCCCTGCTGATCGCTTTGTACTGCGCCTCCAATCGCTGCAATTTGATGCAGATCAGAACCCGATGACAGGCGACACTGGTTTCGGCGATCTTACGAACTTGGCCATCATTGATCTTTTTCAATGCGAGCATTCGCCTGGGCCGATTAAGCGAATTTAGGATGCGCTATGAGCGAATTTACAACCGATATTTCCCATCACATCTGGGAAACCAAGTATCGGTATGCCGATCGCGGTCATGCCGAGCTTGCCATCGCGGATACCTGGCGCCGGGTCGCCCACGCGCTGGCCGCTGTCGAGCCGAAGGACGCGCCGGCTTGGGAAAAGAAGTTCTTCGCCATCCTGCAGGATTTCAAGTTCCTTCCGGGCGGTCGCATCCAAGCCGGCGCCGGAACGGCACGCAACGTGACGCTGTTCAATTGCTTCGTCATGGGCGCGATCGAAGACTCCATTCCCGGCATCTTCCGCGCCTTGCAGGAAGGCGCGCTCACAATGCAGGAGGGCGGTGGTATCGGGGTGGATTTCTCGACGCTGAGACCGCGCAGCACTCCGGCAAAAGCCGCCGGCAATATCGCCTCAGGCGCGGTCTCCTTCATGGGCATTTGGGACGCCATGTGCGGCACCATCCTCTCGACCGGCGCCCGTCGCGGCGCCATGATGGCAACGCTGCGCTGCGACCATCCCGATATCGAGGAATTCGTCACGGCCAAGCAGCGGAGCGGCCAACTGCGGCGCTTCAACCTCTCAGTCCAGGTCACGGATGCTTTCATCGCCGCAGTGCGCGGCGATGATGAATGGCCGTTGGTGTTTCCGGCTGCGGCTTTCGACGGGAATGGCGAAACGGTACTGCGTGAATGGCCGGGCCAAAACGGGCCGGTGCCTTGCCGCGTTGTCCGGCGCATCAGCGCGCGGCAATTGTGGGACCGCATTTTGCGAACGACTTATGATTACGCCGAACCGGGCGTATTGTTTATCGACCGCATCAATCATTTGAATAATCTCTGGTACCGGGAGCGGATCACCGCCACCAATCCGTGCGGGGAGATTCCTCTTCCACCCTATGGCGCCTGCGACTTGGGTTCGCTCAATCTGACCCGCTTTGTGCTCTCGCCGTTGACGCCCGCCGCACGGATCGATTTCGAAGGCATCGCGCAAACGACGCGCCTCGCCGTGCAGCTCCTCGACGATGTGATCGACGCCTCACGATTCCCCCTTCCTGCGCAGGCGGAGAATGCCCGCGGCTCGCGACGCATCGGCCTTGGAATTACCGGCCTCGCCGATGCCATGGTCATGCTCGGATTGGGCTATGGTAGTAATCACTCCCTCACCATTGCTGCCGACATCATGCGCAGCATCTGCTATACGGCCTATCGTGCGTCCATCGCGCTGGCAAAAGAGAAAGGCAGCTTTCCCTACTTCGAACGGGATCGCTATCTCGACGGCGCTTTCGTTCGCAACCTTCCCGATGATATTCGGACTGGAATTGCCGGAATCGGCATCCGCAATAGTCACTTGCTCGCAATAGCGCCGACTGGGACGATCAGCCTCTTGGCCGGAAACGTATCGAGCGGCTTGGAGCCCATCTTTGCCGCCTACTATGAGCGTGATGTTCTTGCGCAGGACGGGACGCCGAAAGCGTTCACGCTCACTGATTACGCGCTCGATTTGTGGCGTCGGATGACAGGCTCGGCGACCGGAGTGCCGGATGGCTTTGTCACTGCCGGCGAGCTTCCGATCAGCGCCCACCTAAAAATGCAGGCGACCCTCCAGCCTTTCGTCGACAATTCGATCTCCAAGACAATAAACGTTCCGAAAAACACGCCGTTCGAAGATTTCAGGCAGATCTACGACTTGGCGTACGATATGGGTCTCAAAGGTTGCACCACGTTCCGGCCCAATCCGGCGACAGGCGCGGTGCTGAGCGAATCGAACGGTGGCGTCGAGGCTCCGCACTGCTGTGTGGCCGAGCGCGAGGCCGACTGAGCGAATTGGGTTGGCAATCGAGGGGAGCGGGTAAAAAAGGGGCCCCAAGATTTGCGCCATATCAATGTCGGGCCGACTTAGGCTGGCACTGTGCAATATCGCTGGCGCTCTCCGTGGGCGCCGTCGCCCATGCCACAAATGGCGCGTAGAATATGGAACCGGACGCCCGCAAGCGCCAATTTATGATCTGGTACGCGCTCGCCGCTGTGCTAGGCGTCTTGCTGTTTCAGGCGTTCTGGACCAGCTACACGCAGGTCGAGACCATTCCGTATAGCCAATTCGAGACGCTGCTCGATCAGGGCAAGGTCGCCGAGGTCACGGTCGGCACTGATTCGATTCAAGGTACGCTGAAGGAGCCCTTGCCGAGCGGCAAGCACGAATTCTTCGCCGTCCGCGTCGATCCGCAATTGGCTGAAAAGCTTGCCAGTCATCAGGTCGTGGTCAATGGCGCGGCCTCCGGCGGGATCATTCAAACGATCCTGTCCTGGGTCATTCCCGTCGTTATTTTTTACGTCGCCTGGATGTTTCTCTTTCGCCGCTTTGCCGAGAAGCAGGGGCTGGGCGGGCTCATGACCGTGGGCAAGTCGCGCGCCAAGGTCTTTGTGGAGACGGACACGAAGGTGACTTTCAAGGATGTCGCCGGCGTCGAGGAAGCAAAATTCGAGTTGCAGGAGCTGGTCGCCTTCCTGCGCGATCCGAAGTCGTATGGGCGGTTGGGGGCGCGGGTGCCGAAAGGCGTTTTGCTGGTCGGTCCGCCCGGAACTGGCAAGACTTTGCTAGCGAAGGCGGTCGCGGGCGAGGCCGGCGTGCCGTTTTTTTCGATTTCCGGCTCCGAATTCGTCGAGATGTTCGTTGGCGTCGGTGCCGCGCGCGTCCGCGACCTATTCGAGCAGGCACGCAAGGCAGCGCCCTGCATCATTTTCATCGACGAACTCGACGCGCTGGGGCGCAGTCGCATCGCCGGCGGCTTCGGCGGCACCGACGAGAAGGAGCAAACGCTCAATCAGCTCTTGTCCGAGCTCGACGGCTTCGATCCGAGCGCAGGCGTCATCCTCCTGGCCGCGACCAATCGGCCGGAAATCCTGGACCCGGCGCTGCTGCGGGCGGGAAGGTTCGATCGCCAAGTGCTGGTGGATCGTCCCGACCGCAAGGGCCGGCTCGAGATTCTGAAGGTTCACGTGCGCAAGGTAAGCCTTGCGCCCGACATCGATCTCGACGCGATTGCGGGTATGACGACGGGTTTTACCGGCGCCGACATCGCCAATCTCGTCAATGAAGCCGCTATCGTAGCCACGCGGCGCAACGGCGCGGCGGTGAGCCTGAGCGATTTCACCGAGGCGATCGAACGAATTCTCGCCGGGCCGGAAAAAAAGAGCCGCGTGCTCAACGCGGAGGAACGGCGCCGTGTCGCCTATCACGAAATGGGGCACGCGCTGGTGGCAGCCACGCTGCCTGGCGTCGATCCGGTACAGAAGGTTTCGATCATTCCGCGCGGCGTCGGCGCGCTCGGCTACACCATCCAGCGTCCGACCGAGGACCGTTTTCTTCTCGG
>JBEKSB010000102.1:0-15016 GCA_049517455.1 Xanthobacteraceae bacterium | reverse complement strand
GCTCCGCATGGATCGCGTCTCTGCCTTGTCGGGGTCAAACAGCCGCGTTTCCTGTTCGATAGTACCTCCACCCTCCAGAATTCGTACCTGACGCTCGACCTCGCTCTGGATGGCGTCGCTAATAAAGTGGAACGAATTGAGATTTTTGATTTCGCAGCGCGTACCCAACGGCGCGCCCGGCTTGCGTACCGATACGTTCACGTCGGCGCGCAAATTGCCTTTCTCCATATCGCCGTCACAGGTGCCCAAATGTTGCAGAAGCATCCGTAACCTAGCGAAAAAATGCACTGCGTCCGTGTGCCAATACAATTCCGGCTTGGTCACGATCTCCATCAGCGCTACGCCCGAACGATTGAGATCGACAAATGACATAGTGGCGTGCTGATCATGCAGAGATTTTCCGGCGTCCTGCTCGAGATGCAGACGCTCGATACCCACTCTAAAAGGCTCGTCATTGTCCCCAATGACGTCCACAAATCCTTCACCCACAATCGGCGATTTGTACTGACTGATTTGGTAGCCCTGCGGCAGATCAGGGTAAAAGTAGTTCTTCCGATCGAAGATAGACGTCGGATTAGGAAGAGCGTTTAGCCAAAACCCGGTGCGAACCGCTTGCCGCACACACTCCTCGTTGATCACCGGGAGCATACCGGGCATGGCGGCATCGATCAAAGAGACGTGTGAGTTCGGTCCACCGCCGAAGGCGGTCGAAGCGCCAGAAAATAACTTGGCCTTCGAAGTCACCTGCGCATGAACCTCCATGCCGATGACTACCTCCCAAGGTCCGGTGTCGCCTGGGTAGTATCTCGATTTTCTTTCCGCCGGTGCGTCCATGGTTCATTCGCGCCGCTATGTTCTTTGCGCTTCGTGCGGCTTCGGTTACGCGCTTCCCGCGCCCACAGCAAGCCCTGGGAGGAAGCGTGGGCAGACGACCAAGCGCCACTCAACATTTTGGCGAGCGCTATGCAACTTGTCGGCCTTAGACAGCGCGCACTCGCTAAGGATAATCTAGCTCACAACGGCAAACATGCCGAGGGAGGAAAATCATGAAACACGTTACGTCGATTTGCGCCGCCGCCGTCGTACTGTTCGCTGCGGCAAGTGTGCAGGCACAAACACCTTATCCGAACGTCGTCGATACGTCGCACGCAACGCCTGATGCGGCGGCTTTCTTCAAGTCCTACTTCACCGCCAAGAGCGAGCACAAACCCGTGCCGACGACCGATCATTTCTCGGAAGCGCACCTGACCTATATCGACGCGGCACTCGGTTGGCCCTTCTACAGCAAGAAAGGAATGACCGACCTGTTCGAGAACTACATGCCGAAATGGCCGGCGGCGGGCTTGTCCTATCCGACGCGGATCAGCGGCGACACGCATTCAGCGCTGGTGGCCTTCACCGATACTCCCGAATTGTTCGGCGGCGAGATCCGCATTCTCGCCGCGATCGATCTCAAGGACGGCAAGATCGTACGCTGGATCGATTATTGGGACGGCCGCTCCTTCGGCGCCGAAGCCGCCGCCAAGATGCGGACGACGCCGGACAAATTCCCGGCTAATTTCGATTACGACGTCGCCAGCGACGGCGCCTCGGCAAAAATCAAGGACGCGGCGCAAAAGCTCAGCGCGGCGTTTGCCGCCGGCGATGCCAAGGCGGCCGACGCGCTGTTCTCGAACGACGCAATCTACGCCGACCGGGCGTTGCGCACCGTGATTCTCGGCAAGCAGGCGATCGGAAAATATCTGACTCGCGTACTGGCGACGGTGCCTTACGGCAAAGGCGCGAAGCTCGTTCATATCGTCGGTAGCGATCAGGGCGGCGGATATGAATGGGTGAATGCCGACGGTTCGGTGAAACGCGGTATCATTGCCATCGACCTCAACAGCACCGGACAGATCGAGCGCCTCAACACGACCTGGGACAATGGCGTGATGAGCGATGCCGACCTGCAGGCGCTGGTGCTGCTGTCGATCGAGAAGTAACGGTCATTCCGGGACGCGCGCTCTAGCCTGCGTCCCGGTTTCTTACTTCCCTTCGCGCCAGATGCCGAGCGATTCCTGCGCCGGGCGGTCGGAGATTGAGAACAGCACCGACTGCTTCGCCGCGGTGTGGACATAGCGCTTCCACGACGGCACGACGAAAACGTCGTTGGGTCCCCACTCGAGCACCTGGCCTTCGACGTCGGTCGTGCCTTGCCCTTCGGCGCAGACGAAGATGGTGCCGTCGGTCGAGCGGTAGGGCTCGCCACGAAAACCTTTGGGCAGCATGGCGAGAAAAGCTCCCATGGTCGGCAGCACCGGGCCGCCGGTCACCGGATTGGCGTAGCGCACACGCGCGCCATGGCGCTTGTCGACGTCGCCCGCTTGCAGCATGCGTTCGATGATGGGGCGCGTGCGGGCGTAGGTGTAATTGATCACCGGGGTGCGGTTCTTTGCGGGCGTACCGTCGGGCAGCACGCCCGAACCGTAAAAGCTGAGCGAGTCGCCGTTGTGCCGCGTGGTCTCCTGCGTCGGGGTCTCGAAAGCCTCAGCGAACGAGGTCTCGAAGAAATTGATCGCGGGGGCGTCGAGTACGTCGAGCCACAGCATCGGCTTGTCGGACGGATTGCCGTGATCGTGCGGCGCCCAGTTGGCGGTGATGACGAAATCCCCGGGCGACATGAAGGCCTTTTCGCCCTCGACCGCGGTATAGGCGCCCTCGCCGTCCAGCACGAAGCGGATCGCGGAGGAGACGTGGCGGTGAGCCGGGGCGATCTCGCCCGGCATGATCATCTGGATGCCGGCGAACAAGGTGTTGGTGACGCGCGACTCTCCATGCAAGGCCGGATTCGTCAGGATCAGCACGCGGCGCGTGGCCTCTTCGGCGGTGATCAAGCCGCCGGATTCCATGACCAGCGATTTCACGTCGGCATAATGCCAGACGACCGGCGCGCAGCGCGTCGCCGGTTCATTGGGGACGAGCGCGCCCATGACCTTCCACAGCGGCGACATGTCGTGCTTGGCGAGGCGCTCGTAATAGTCTTCACGTATCGCCTCGATGTTGTGCTTGCGGTCGGGTTTGCCGTTTTCCGGCTTCTTTGCGGTCACGACCGCCATGGCATCCTCCTGGAGCCGAGATCGGCTTTCCGCGGAGGAATATAGTCGAGGCGGCACACGGCGGAAATAGCACCGAGGCCGCGCCAAGACAGGGCGGCTATGCGAACGGCGTCGAACCGACCGTTACGTATTCACGTTGCCGCCGTCGACGGCGATGGTTTGGCCAGTGATAAAATCGCTGTCGGCCCCCGCCAAAAACACCAGCGCACCTAGAAGGTCCTGCGGATGCGCATCGCGGCGGATGGCGCGTCCGGCGACCGAGAGCTTGCCGGCGATTTCCACGTGCCGGGGATTTTCCGCCATCACCGTATCGCTGAGCGTGAAGCCAGGTGAGAGCGTGTTGACCCGGATGCCGTGTTCGCCAAGCTCGCGCGACAGCGCGCGGGTAAAGGCCATGATGCCACCCTTCGAAGTCACGTAGTGCAGCATCCGGGGAATGCCCTTGAACGCCGTGCCGGAGCCGATGTTGATTATCTTGCCGTAGCCTTGCGCGATCATATGCGGGGTGACGTGCTTCACCATGAGGAACGGCCCGCGCAGATTGACCGCCATGACGCGATCCCAAGTCGCCGCGTCGATCTCCGTGCACTTTTGCTCCTGAAGCGGAGCGTAAAGCGCGGCGTTGTTGACCAGAACGTCGATCTTGCCGAACCGCTCGATGGTTTGGACGACGAGCGCCTTGACCGCGGTTTCGTCGCTGACGTCGGTGACCGCGCTCGCAACCGAATTGGCGCCGTGGGCGCGCGCGATCGCATCCGCCACCTCGGGGCCGCCGGCGATGTCGGCGATCATCAGCCGGGCGCCTTCGGCGGCAAGCGCATGCGAATAGTGCCGGCCGATACCTTTGGCCCCGCCGGTGACGATGGCGACGCGGCCGTCCAGTCGTCCCATAGCTCAGTCTCCCCGATCCGGCTTCACTCAGCTTTTGGCGCCAAGGCGCTCAATGAACTTGGCGAACGCGGCAAGCTGCTGCTTGATGAAGCCGACCGTCTGCTGGTCGGTGATCTCGCCGGTCTTGGCGTCGATCCGCTGCGAGCAATTGCCAATAAAAATTTCCGGTTTGTTGAGGGTCATAGCATCGAGGAAAATCATCGAACGGCGCAAATCATATTGCATGCGCCCGCCGCCAAGCACCCCGTTCGCCGCGGACTGAAGGGCAACCGGCTTGCCGGCGAAGGGTTGATTTTGCACGCGAGAGACCCAATCGATCGCGTTCTTCAAGCCGCCGGGAATCGAAAAGTTGTATTCCGGCGAATTGAAAATCACGCCATCGGCCGCGCGGACCGCGTCGGCGAGTTTTTGCACCGCAGGCGGGATGCCGCCTGATTCCTGAGCGTCGGCATTGTAGAGCGGAAATTCGGAGAATGGCGGCGCTTCGGTAAGCTTCATTTCGGGCGGCGCGAGGCCGGGAAGCGCATTCATGACCATCCGGTTGTAGGAAGCTTTGCGCAGGCTGCCGCAAATCGTAATGACATTGAGTGTCCTGTCGGCCATCGAGTCCTCTTACAGTCAATCGACGTTGTGACAAAAATTCGAATTCAACGTGGTATCGACATCATCGCATTATCGGCAAAACGGGACCAGCGCGCTACGTGCTGGGCGAGTTCGACAGCGCCGGCGCGACGATCTCTTTCCAGCTCTTCGGCGGCGCCTTGAGCGCCCCGTGCCGTCCCATGAAATCGGCAAACGCCTGCACGCCATGGACCGCGCTGCCGAACTCGTCCTTGATGTCGTTAAGGACCGCGGCGAGAGCGGCAGTGTCGAGCGTCTTCGACGGCTCATGCGCGAGATAGATTTCGGCGGCGTGGCGCGGATCGTCATGGATCATGCGCGCCGCCTCGTCCATGGCCTTGGCGACCGCCTCGGGCACTTTGGGATGTGCCGCAACGTAGGCCTTGGTCGCGCCCATGATGAGGAACGAGGCCTTGCCGTCGATCACGTCGGCGGCGCCCAACACCTTGTGGATGCGGCCGTCCGCAAGCGCGAGCTCGGTAAACGGCGCGGACGAGAAATACCCCGTGACCGGCCCCGTCCCGGCGATGAGATCGGCGACCGCGTCTGAATGCGACATCACGACGATTTGGCTGCGCAGGCGATCGTACTGGCCAAAGACTTTCTCCGACTGGATTTGCAACAGGTAGAGCTGCGGCGAGGAAGCGCCCGGGATGGCAATGCGGTCGGCGGCGCGGAAATCTGCCAGCGTGTGGACCTCCGGCCGATTGGTCAAAAGCACCGGCGGCAGGGTAGTGATGCCGGAAACGGCGAGAATTTGCCGCGGCGAGCCTTGCCCCTTCTCCCAGGCGGCAAGAAGCGGAGCGGTGCCGTACGGCGCCATGTCGATGGCGCCCGCACCCATCGCCTCCTGCAACGGACCGGCGCCGAAGAAACGCTGATAGCTCGCCTTCAGCTCGAGGTGAGCGTCCTTCCCGTGCTTTTCGATCAGCTTGAGATCGTCGCAGATATAGGCCGGTAGGAACGCCAACCCGAAGCCGATGCCGATCCGCACCCCCTCCTGCGCCGAAGCCGGCGTCGCCGTGAGAAGGAGCGCAACGAGCGCGACGAGGCTATGCGTCAACTTGCTCACCCGCGGCATGAGCAATCGTCAACTGGCTTTTTCGTCGGCGATCGGATTGCGCAGTACGCCGAGGCCCTGGATTTCAACCTCGCAGACGTCGCCGTTCTTCATCCACACTGGCGGCTTGCGCGCGAAACCAACACCCGAGGGCGTGCCGGTGAAAATAATGTCGCCCGGCTCAAGCGTCATGCCCTGCGTGACGTAAACCAGCATCTCCACGACCGGAAACATCATGTTGTCGGTATTGTCCGACTGCATCACCTGTCCGTTCAATCGGGTTTCGATCTTCAATCCCTTACCGGCCGCCGGCAATTCGTCGGCGCTGACAAACCAAGGGCCGAAGCCGCCGGTGCGGTCGAAATTCTTGCCCATGTCCCATTGCGTTGTCTTGCGCTGGAATTCGCGCACCGAGCCCTCATTGCCGCACGAATAGCCGGCGACGCAGGACAAGGCATTGGCGGCCGTCAGATGTTTGGCGCGCTTGCCGACAACCAGAATCATTTCCGCTTCGTAGTCGAGCGTCTCGGACACTTGCGGGCGAACGATCGGCTGCCCATGCGGCACCAGCGACGTCAGACCGCGCATGAAAATGGTGGGGAATTTTGGGATGTTGTCGCGCTGCGCCCCTTCTTTGACGTGCTCGAGGTAATTCAACCCAAGGCAGAGGATTTTTCCGGGACGGCCCACGGGCAGCCCATAGCTTAGGCCGGCAAGCGGCTTGCGCGCGCTCGCCGGTGCGCGCTTGGCAAGCTCGGCGAGCGGCTTCACATCGCCGTTGTTCTTTGCAAGCCATTCGCCGAGATCGGTCGGTGCCTTGCTGTCGGCGGCCAGCAGGTCGACCACCTGATCGCCCTCGACAATGCCGAGCCTCGCCCCACCCTGCCCTTCGAACGCAACAATTTTCATGATTTGCCTTCCTTGATCGATCTCGGGCGTTTTGCCGGGCCGGGACTATAACGGGCGATGTTGCCCCGATCTACCGGCCAGAAGTTATATCGCCGCGGCCAGAAAATGCTCCCTGAGCTGCTCGCGCGCCGCGAGCGCAGCCGCAAGATCAAAGGCATTGATGACGGCGAGGCGAAACCCACCGGGCGGCATCGAATGACGCTCAGGCGCAAGATCCTCGTGAAACGTGATTTGCACGCTGGACACGCCGGGAATGCGCTTGATCTCATCGATCAACGCCGGCGGCGGATGACGATAACGGACGCCGTTTGGGCCGAACAGCACGGCACTATAGCCGCCGCGCCGAGCGGCATCGGCGAACTGCCAGGTGCCGCTCTCATAAAGCCGCGCCACCGCCTCGACCCAGCCGACGCCGTAGAGATCGGGCCATTGATCGGCGAAGCGCAGATGCACCTCGATAATGGTGCCGCCGATGGTTTCGAGGTTGAGCATGCCGGTATAGCCGGCAAGATGCGCGCGCACCCACACGCCGCAGCGATCTTCGATCTCGGCTTCGGCGTCGGCATGGATCGTCCAGTAATCGAACGTGCCCTCGCCCGCCGGCTTTCCAGTTACGTGGCGCCACCAGCGCGGCACGCCGTCGACAATGGCAAGGTCGGACGAGACGTGCCGGCCTTCGAGCAGCGTCATCCAGAAATGGCCGGGCGCGGAATGCTCATCGTAGTCGGCTTGCGAATGAAGCACGCGGCTGCCGACTCCCATGCCTTTGAGGTTGACGATCGGCTTGGAAAAAACCGGGAAGCGCGGCGGCGGCGTGCCGTGTGGACCAGCCTCGAGCTTTTGGCTCAACGCTACCGCGAGCTTGTCGTAGACCCAGCGATGCGCCGGGTACCATTGCCAGGCGTCGGTGTCCTCGGTGGTGATGTTCGCTGTGGTCTTGACCTGCGAAAAATATTGCAGGCGCCAAGGATCGGCTTCGTGGATCGGCATCGGATAATTACCAGAGGGCGGCAACGCTAGCGTACACGATCTCCGGCCCCTGGCGGGATGATGGTTCGTTAGTCCGCCGCCATCCGCAACGCGTGGACGCTGAACAAGCCGTCGGTCCACGAAGTAAGCGGCGACCAGCCGCTACCGTGCGCCAGCGCTTGGAACGACTCGATCGAATATTTGTAACTGTTCTCGGTGTGGATCGTTTCGCCGGCGCGGAATTCGATGCTGAGGTCGCCGATCCGCACCTTCTGCCGCTTGGTGCTGGCGAGGTGCATTTCGATACGGTGCCGCTCGGCATTATAGAAGGCGTGGTGCTCAAAGGCGCCAAGATTGAAATTGGCGCCGAGTTCGCGATTGATGCGAGCGAGCAGATTGAGATTGAATTTCGCGGTGACGCCTTCGGCGTCGTTGTAAGCGCGATAAAGAATATCGTGCGCCTTGGCGAGATCGACGCCGATCACGAGTACCGAACCGGCGCCCAGTATCCGCCCGGCGCGGCGCAAGAACGCCGCCGCTTCATGCGGCTCGAAATTGCCGATCGTCGAGCCCGGAAAAAAGCCGGCACGCGGCTTTGTCGCGATTTCAGCGGGCGGCTCGGTCATCGTCGTGAAATCCGCCACCACGGGCAAAATCGCCAGATGCGGAAAATCGCGGCGAAGCCGCGCCGCATCCTGCTGCAAAAAATCTCCGGAAATATCGACCGGAACGTAAACCTCGACGCTCGCGGCGGCGCGCAGAAGGATGCGCGCCTTTCGACTCGACCCGCTGCCGAATTCGATCAACGCGGACCCGGGCGGGAACAACGACGCGATGGCCGGCGCGTGCTGATGCAGAAGTCCGAGCTCGCTGCGGGTCGGATAATATTCCGGCAATTGGGTGATGCGATCGAACAGGCCGGAGCCCGTCAAATCATAAAAATATTTCGGCGGCAGGCGCTTCGGCTTGGCGCTAAGCCCGACAATGACGTCGGCTGCGAATTCATTTGCCGTCTCGATCGGCTGGGACGCGCGAACTGCGGTTTGGGTGCTCATGGGATCTCGTTCAGCGCTCGAACTCTGCCAAACGCAAACCGCTGAACTGCCAGCGCGCCGACGGATAAAAGAAATTGCGATAGGTTTTTCGCGAGTGACCCGCAGGCGTCGCCAGCGACGAGCCGCGCAGCACCATCTGATTGACCATAAACTTGCCGTTGTATTCGCCGAGCGCGCCGGGCTCCGCCTGATAACCCGGATACGGCGAATAGGCGCTGCGTGTCCATTGCCAGACCGTGCCGAAGGCATCGTCGAGCGCACCCGCCGTGGCCGCGACCTCCCACTCGGTTTCGCTCGGCAGATGCTTGCCGGCCCAGCGCGCGAACGCATCGGCTTCGTAATAACTGACGTGGCACACAGGGACCGCGGGATCGACGGGGCGAAAACCGCCAAGCGTCATCGAGAACCAGGCGCCGTCAACATGCTGCCAATAACCCGGCGCGTTCCAGCCTTGCGCTTCGACTGTGGCCAAGCCGTCGGACAGCCACAGGCTTGGCGTGGTGTAGCCGCCGTCAGCCATGAACTCGAGCCAGTCGCCATTCGTCACCAGCGCCCGTGCGATGCGAACCGGCTGGAGCAACACCTGATGCGCCGGCCGCTCGTTGTCGAAAGAGAAACCTACGCTATCGTGGCCGATCATATGAATGCCGGCGACGAGCGCGTCTTCGATAGTCGTCGAGCGCTCGCCCCGGGGCCATTGCCAATGCGGATCGTAGGCCGGATAGGTCGCATTTTGCGCGAAGGCGTGCAGGAGGTCGGTCAGCATCAGTTCCTGATGCTGCTGTTCGTGATGCAGCCCTATCTCGACGATGGGGATGACGGAATCGCGATCCTGCGTCGTTTCGATCAGCGCTGCCACGGCGGCGTCGACGTGCGCACGATAGGCCGCCGTTTCGGCAACGCCGGGCCGCGTGATCAGGCCGCGCTGCGGGCGCGCTTGCCGCGGACCGGCCGCCACGTAATAGGAATTGAACAGATAAGCGAATCGCTCATCGAACGGGCAATAGGACGGAGCGAACGGCCGCAACAGAAACTGCTCGAAGAACCATGTCACGTGGGCGCGATGCCACTTCGCCGGGCTCGCCTCGGGCATCGATTGCACCACCTGGTCCTCAGCGGAAAGTGGCGCGGCGCGGCGCTCGGTCTCGGCGCGCACGCCACGAAATGCGTCTAGCCAAGCACGCCGTGAAACGCCGGGTGATTCCGCGACGGCGGTGTCCTCACCGGCTGAATCATGCAGTCGAACGGCGGGGCGTGACATCAGTCAGGTCCGGAAAAGCGGAGCGATAGCAATAGCAACGTCAATGGCTAGGAAGGTAATCAGTGCATAGCACGATGGTTCCATACCGATTCGGCCGCAAGTAGGGCAATGCCCAGGTTGGTATGCTAACGGGGATGTGATCGTTTTTAAATTCCCCGCAAGGGATTGACGCCGCCGCAAAATCACCTACCGAAATGTGCGCTGACGAAGATGGGGGAGCGCAGAATGTCGAACGCGATGCTGCCGCGCGAACGCTGCGACTATTCGGCCATCGTCGACCGGCCGCCGCTGAAACTACCCGGGGGGGCGCGGCTGGTGTTCTGGACAATCGTCAATCTCGAAGTCTGGGATATCCGCAAGCCGATGGCGCGTCAGGTGCTCGCCCCTCCCACCGGGCAGACGCAAATCCCCGACGTGCCTAACTGGAGCTGGCACGAATACGGTATGCGGGTCGGCGTCTGGCGCTTCTTCGATCTGTTCAAGCGCTTACAGATTCGCCCGACGCTCGCGCTCAATGCCCGCGTCTGCGAAGACTATCCACGCGTCGCCGAACAGGCGCGCGCGGACGGTTGGGAATTCATGGGCCATTCCTACGAGCAGGGACCGATCCACGCCGAGCCTGATCAGAAGGCGATGGTCGACCGCGCCCTCGGCATCATCGAACGGTTCTGCGGCAAGCGGCCGCTCGGCTGGCTCGGCCCCGGACTGACGCAAACTCTCGATACGCCGGAAATCCTCGCCGCAGCGGGAGTCAAGTATATCGGCGACTGGGTGTACGACGACGAGCCGACGGTGATCCGCACCGCCAACGGACCGCTGCTGACGCTACCTTATACAGTCGAGCTCAACGACATTCCGATGATGATCATCCAGCACCACGAGAGCGACTATCTGATGCGCCGCGCCATCGATCAATTCGATCGGCTTTACGCCGAAGGCGAGCAGCGCGCGAAGATCCTGGCGCTCGCCATTCATCCTTACATCAGCGGCCAACCACACCGGATCAAATATCTCGAAGCGATCTACGCGCACGCCCGCCGCTTTGACGGCGTCGTGTATTGGACCGGCGAGGAGATCTTGGACTGGTATTTGAAATCTGGCGTGGTTGGATAGTCGTCATCCTGGCAATGACGATTTAAGGCGTCGGAAAATATAAACAGGATGCATTATGCGAAACAAGAAAATCGCCAGTGCGCTAATCCTCTTCGCAAGCGCTCTCATAAGCAGCGCGGCGCATGCCGTCGCGCCGTGCCGCACCAGCGGCACCTACGAAGCGTGGCTCGCCGCGTTCGAGCGTGAAGCCTTGGCGCAAGGGATTTCTCAGCGCACCATCTCGGCTGCCGCGCCGAGCCTCACCTACGACCAGAAGATCGTCTATATCGACCGCGGCCAACGCGTTTTCACCCAGACATTTCTGGAATTCTCCGGCCGCATGGCCGCCGCCTACCGCATTCAGCGCGGTCAGGCCCTGATCAAAGCCAACGCTCCGACCTTCGCCCGCATCGAGCAGCAATTTGGGGTACCGGCGCCGGTCATCGTCTCGTTCTGGGGGCTGGAAAGCGATTTCGGCGCCAATATGGGCAAATACCACTCGCTCAGCGCCATCGCCTCGCTCGCCTACGATTGCCGGCGCAGCGACAAATTCCGCGCCCAGCTTCTCGATGCGCTTCGCCTCATCGAGCGCGGCGATCTGACACCGGAGGAGATGATCGGCTCGTGGGCGGGCGAACTTGGCCAGACGCAGATGATGCCGTCTGAATATAACCAATATGCCGTCGACTATGACGGCGACGGCAAGCGCAATCTCATCCGTAGCGTTCCCGACGTCCTCGCTTCGACGGCGAGTTACCTGCACGGCCTCGGCTGGAAGCGCGGCGAGCCTTGGCTCACCGAAGTACGCGTGCCGGCGAATATGCCATGGGATCAGGCCGACCTTTCCATTGCGCTGCCTCGCGCCAAATGGGCGGGCTATGGAGTCACGCTGGCCGACGGACGGCCGCTCCCGGCCGATAATCTTCCCGCATCGCTCGTCTTGCCGATGGGACGCCTCGGGCCTGCGTTTCTTGCCTACCAGAATTTCCAGATCTATCTGCAGTGGAACAATTCGCTCGTCTATTCGACCACGGCCGCGTATCTCGCGACGCGCATTGCCGGCGCGCCGGCGCTCCAGCGCGGCTCGCCGCCGCCTGCGCTTCCCTTCAAGGATGTCAAAGATATGCAGACCATGCTGGCGCGCGCCGGCTATGACGTCGGCACGGCTGACGGATTTTTGGGGCTGAAAACCCGCCAGGCGGTCAAGGCGGTGCAGATCAAATACGGCTTGCCTGCTGATTCCTATCCCACGGCCGAATTGCTCGCCCGCATGAGGGGCGGCGGGTAATAAAGAGCGGGGTCGCCGCGCAATCCAAGGGCCCCGCCAAGCGCGCTTGTCAGCGTCCTAAGAGGCCCCTGAGGCTAGCGGCGTCACTTTCCAGATTTTATTTCTTCTAATTCCAAATCAGTTAGGCGCAATATATTTGCGAGTGTTGCGCAATTTGGTTGGCAACGAGCCACGGTCAACTACACTGCGTAAGTGCAACACAAAAATATACTTCAAAATAGCTCTAAAGTACTTATGGGGCAGATGTCGCGACTTTCGAGCCGGGGGTTTCCCCGTTCTCTCTCTTTTCGCGCGCGTGTCGTAATTGGCGTGGCGCTTTCCGTTCTTGCCACGTCGCCAGGGGCAAGCGCGCAACAGCCGCCGGCATCGCAAGAACAACAGGCTGCCGCAGGACAACAAACTCCCGCAGAGTCGGCGCAACCTCAGCAGGCTGCGCCAGAAGTTCCTGCCACCAACCCTGCAGCGAGCCAAACGCTCCTTCCGCAAATCGTCGTCGCGGGCGCCAAATCTAAGCCCAAGCCAAAGCGCAACCTCGAAACGCCACAACCCGCTACGCAGAACGCCCCAACGCCTGCACAGGCGGCCTTGGACACCAAGATGAAAGCTTTTGACCAGGCGCGGGACAACCTGCTGCCGAAGATCGGAGCATCGACTTATACCGTCAGCCGCGAGGGGATCGTATCTATGCCCCAAGGCGACAACACCCCACTCGATAAGCTCATCCTGCAAATGCCCGGCGTGTCTTACGATTCGGCTGTCTCCAATCCGAGTTTCCATGTCAGAAACGAGTACGCCAACATCCAATATCGGATCAACGGCGTCGCGATTCCCGAGGGAGTTTCCGGGCTCGGCCCCGTGATCGACACCAATTTCATCAGCCGTATTTCGCTGCTCACCGGCACGCTACCGGCGCAATACGGTCTGCGCACCGCCGGCGTCCTCGATATCACGAGCAGGAGCTTTGCCGTGCCGGGCGGAGAAGTAAGCTTTTACGGCGGCAGCCGGCAGACGTTCACGCCGAGCTTCGACTATGGCGGCAGCGTCGGCAATACGGAGTATTTTGTCACCGCGCGCGGCAACTGGAACGCTCTCGGGATTGAAAATCCGACACCTAACCTCGACGCCGCGCACGATCATACTGAACAAGGGAAATTCTTCGGCTATTCGTCGACCATGCTCAACGAATCGACGCGGTTCAGCCTGATCTCCGCCGCGTCCTACAGCGCGTTCCAGATACCAAACAACCCCAATCAGATGCCGCTGGGAGATTTCGGTCCGGCGAATTACAGCTCTTCATCTCTCAATGAGAACGAATACGACACTTACATCGTCAACATCGCGACATTGCAAAAGAAAGGCACGGACGGTGACGCTCAATTCGCCATCTATTCGCGGTACGCTAAAATCAACTTCGTCCCCGACGTCTTCAGCGACCTGGTGTTCAACAACGTGGCCTCCAACGTGACGCGGGAAAGTCTGCTCAACGGCACCCAGATTGATACGTCCTACATCGTCAACGACCGGCACACGTTGCGGACGGGCTTTGCGGCGAGCGCCGAGCGAACCAACGTCAGCAACGTTTCGACCGTCCTGCCGGTCGATCCCACGACCGGAGCTATTTTGCCGACGCCGTTTACCGTCAACGATCAAAATTCATTACTTGGCTGGAATATCGGCACCTACATTCAGGACGAATGGAGAATAACCAGAGAGCTGACTCTGAACGCGGGTCTGCGGTTCGACCAATTGTATCAGTATGTCGACGCCAACCAGTTCAGTCCGCGTATCGCTCTGGTTTATAAGCCGTTTGCCGGCACCAGCATCCATGCCGGCTATGCACGCTATTTCACGCCGCCCTATCAGGCGCAGGCCGCCCAAGCCAACCTCGCCCTGTTCACCAATACGACCAATCAGCCGGAGGTGCCCTTGGACGATCCGGTGAAGCCAGAGCGTTCGAACTATTACGATGTCGGCGTCGACCAGACAGTGCTTCCGGGCCTCGATGTCGGGATCGACGCCTATTACAAGGACGCACGGGATATGATCGATGACGGCCAGTTCGGCCAGGCGGTGGTCTTGACGCAGTTCAACTGGGCGCGGGGCTACAGCGAAGGCGGCGAATTCAAGCTCAAGTACAAGAACGGCGACTTCAACGCCTATGCGAATTTTGCTTTAAACGTAACGAGAGCTATTGGCCCGGAGTCGAACCAGTATGTTCTCGATGCCGCCGAATACGCCTATCTCCTCGACCATTGGCACTATACCGACGACATGCAGCTCATGACCGGCTCGGCCGGCGCATCGTATCGCTGGAACGGCAACCTACTCACCACAAACCTGATCTATGGCAGCGGCCTGCGCTCCGGCTTTGCCAACGAGGATCATACCCCGCCCTACGTCGTGGTGAATGCGGGCGTGGCTCGGGAATTCAAATGGTCGCCGGACGCCAAGCCCGTCACGCTGCGTTTCGACATCGTCAACCTGTTCGACAAAGTCTACGAGCTTCGCGACGGCAGCGGCATCGGCGTCTTTGCCCCGCAATTCGGCGCGCGCCGCGGCTTCTATACGGGTATTTCGCAGAAACTGTGACGACGAAGGCTGCCTGAGACGTCATTTCGAGAAGCGGAGCGACAAAATAATTCATGCTGTTGCCTCTAAGAGGCTGACTGAAAAATAAATTGGGTGATTTCAATCGGTTGTGATTCCGTTGGGTTGCGAAGCTCAATGGAGGTCACGATGGCTTGGACTGAAATCACCCGCCGACACTATCGGCGC
>JBEKSB010000101.1:0-15140 GCA_049517455.1 Xanthobacteraceae bacterium | reverse complement strand
AACACAAACTGATTGCGGCCGCCGACGTCAATCCGCTCATCGATACCCAGGGCACGGGTAACGCGAATCCGGATCGCAAATGGTGCGCCGGGCGGACGACGCTGATCTGCATCGTGTCGAGCTACAAGCTCGAAGGCAAGATTCCGCTCGGCATCATGCTGGTAAACAAGCTGCGCGACTCCGCCAAGAAGGTTTCCGATCACATCGATTTTGAGAGCGAGCTGTCGGCGCTTTCGTCCGCGGATGCCGATCAGGCCGGGTTGAAGGAGCTGACGGCGCTCGACACGCCGGTCGCGGGCGTCCTCGAGCAGAACATTTTCTACGTGAACCAGATCATGAAGTTCGGAAAACTCCTGGCTGTGTTTCAGGGCCATCCGTCCGACGCCGGCAAGACGGTGGTCACCGCCTATATGGTGCTGGCGATCCCCGACAGCGTGCTCGACAAGAAAAAGGACTTCGAGAAAGTGCCGGTGCTGCGCAATCTCGTGCCGGCGCTGGTGCTGATGGGGCAATCCTCGTTCAACTCCGGCGATTCGATCAGCGCGGGCCTGCCCAAATATGCGCGCAACGAGATCAGGACGATCGCTGGCCTTCTGGCGCGCGACGCGGCGGGGCATCCGTAAGAACTGTTGCGCCTTTCGCGGGAATGAGCGGATTGGACTATAATCGCCGCATGCCCGGAAGCTGGGAATTCTGGATCGATCGCGGCGGCACCTTTACCGACGTGATAGGCCGGCGGCCGGACGGCAAGCTGGTTACCCACAAGCTGTTATCGGAAAATCCCGAGGCATATGCGGACGCGGCGGTTGCCGGAATTCGCCGCCTGCTCGGGCTTGCCGCCGGTGAGCCTATTCCGGCGATGCGCATCGGCGCGGTGAAGATGGGGACCACGGTCGCGACCAACGCGCTCCTTGAGCGCAAGGGCGAGCGCACGCTTCTCCTCATCACCAAGGGGTTTCGCGATGCGCTGCGGATCGGTTATCAGGCGCGGCCGAAAATCTTCGCGCGTCACATCGTCAAACCCGACATGCTCTACGAGCGGGTCGTTGAGGTCGATGAGCGCGTGCGCGCCGACGGGACCGTCGAGCGCGCGGCGGATCTCGATGCCGTGCGGGCCGAGCTTTTGCGCGCGAAGCAGGACGGTATCCGCGCCGTCGCCGTCGTGCTGATGCACGCTTATCGCTACAGCAAGCATGAACAGCAGGTCGCGGCGCTCGCGCGCGAAGCGGGGTTCGTGCAGGTCTCCGCCAGCCACGAAGTTTCGCCGCTGATCAAGCTCATTGGGCGCGGCGATACCACCGTGGTCGACAGCTATCTGTCGCCGATCCTCGGGCGCTACGTGGCGCAAGTGGCCGGGGAGTTGAATCCATCCCCACGAGAGGCAGGGGAGGGAAGCCGCCTTATGTTCATGATGTCGTCGGGCGGACTCACGGCTGCGGAATTGTTTCGCGGCAAGGATGCGATTTTGTCGGGTCCGGCGGGCGGTGTGGTTGGCATGGCCGAGACCGGGCGGCAAGCGGGCTTTGCGCGGCTGATCGGTTTCGACATGGGCGGCACCTCGACGGACGTGTCGCATTTCGCTGGCGAGTACGAGCGCACGTTCGAGACGGAGGTCGCGGGCGTGCGCATGCGGGCGCCGATGATGCTCATCCACACGGTGGCGGCCGGTGGCGGCTCGATCCTGCATTTCGACGGCGCGCGGTTTCGCGTCGGGCCAGATTCAGCGGGCGCCAATCCCGGACCGACATGCTATCGGCGCGGCGGTCCGCTGGCAGTGACCGACGCCAACGTCATGGTGGGAAAACTCATTCCCAAATTCTTTCCTAAGATATTCGGTCCGCAACAGAACGAGCCGCTCGACGCCGAGGCGGTGCGTAAGGGCTTCGCAAAGCTGGCGAAGGATGTCGGCGACCAGCGAAGACCGGAGCAGGTCGCCGACGGCTTCATCAAGATCGCGGTCGAGAACATGGCGAACGCGATCAAGAAAATCTCGGTGCAGCGCGGCTACGATGTGACCCGCTACGCGCTCAACTGTTTTGGCGGCGCCGGCGGCCAGCACGCGTGCCTGGTTGCCGATGCGCTCGGCATGACGCGCGTACTGATTCACCCGTTCTCGTCGCTTTTGTCGGCTTACGGCATGGGGCTCGCCAACATCCGCAGCGTTCGCCAGCAGGCGATTGAAGAACCGTTCGGCGAGAAAGCGCGGGCGGCGCTTGCGCGCGCGGCGCGCAAGCTTGCGCGTTCGGTGATTGACGAGGTGTCGGGGCAAGGGGTTTCGGCGGACAAGATTACCAAGCAAGTGCGCGCGCATATCCGCTATGCCGGTACGGACACGGCGTTAATCGTTGATGCGGGCGCCTTTCATTTTCCCCTGAACGAAAAAGCGCAATTGGCGCCGCTCGCGAAAATGAAATCCGCTTTTGAGCGTGCGCATAAAGCGCGCTTCGGCTTCGTCGATCGGGCCAAGGCCCTTGTCATCGAGGCGGTGTCGGTCGAGGGGGTCGGCGGGGGTACGACTTTCAGGGAGAAGGCGCAAAAAATCCGCCGAAGCAAGCCTCCGGCGCCGGCGCGCCGGACGCGGTTTTTCTCCGGCGGCAAATGGCGACCCGCGCTCGTCTACGTGCGCGAGACGCTCGAGCCCGGGCACAAGGTGGAGGGCCCCGCCATCATCATCGAGCCGCACCAGACCGTCGTCGTCGAGCACGGCTGGCAAGCCGAGCTGACGGCAAAAAATCACCTGATGCTGCAGCGGATAAGAAAACTCGTGCGGCCGCGCGCCGTCGGCACCCGCGCCGATCCGGTCATGCTTGAAGTGTTCAACAATCTGTTCATGTCGATTGCCGAGCAGATGGGCGTGGCGCTGCAGAACACGGCTTATTCGGTCAACATCAAGGAGCGGCTCGATTTCTCCTGCGCCGTGTTCAGCGGCGGCGGCTCGCTGGTTGCCAATGCGCCGCACATGCCGGTGCATCTCGGCTCGATGGATCGCGCGGTCGAAACCATCATTCGAGAGAACAACGGAAAAATTCGCCCGGGCGACATCTATGCCATCAACGCGCCCTACAACGGCGGCACGCATCTGCCCGACATCACCATCTGCACGCCGGTGTTCGACGGCCGCACAATCCTGTTCTGGGTCGCCTCGCGCGGCCATCACGCCGACGTTGGCGGGATATCGCCCGGCTCGATGTCGCCGAACGCCACCACGATCGAGCAGGAAGGCATCTACATCGACAATTTCAAGCTCGTCGACCGCGGCCGCTTCCGCGAGAAGGATATCTACGCGCTTCTTACAAGCGGCAAATATCCGGCGCGCAATCCGGTGCAGAACGTCAATGATCTGAAGGCGCAAATCGCCGCCAACGAGAAGGGCGCGCAGGAACTGCGCAAAATGGTGCGGCACTTCACGTTGCGGGTAGTGCGCGCCTATATGCGGCACGTCCAGGATAACGCGGCGGAAAGCGTGCGCCGCGTGATCGACCGGTTGCACGACAGCGCGTTCTCGGTCGAAATGGATCAGGGCACCGTGATCAAGGTGCGCATCACGGTCGACAAGAAGAAGCGCAAGGCGACCGTGGACTTCACGGGAACAAGTCCGCAGCAGCCGAACAACTTCAACGCCCCCGAGCCGGTCACTCGCGCCGCGGTGCTCTATGTCTTCCGCGTCATGGTCGATGACGACATTCCGATGAACGCCGGTTGCCTGCGCCCGATCTGCATCATCATTCCGAAAAAGTCGCTGCTATCGCCGGAATTTCCGGCCGCCGTGGTCGCCGGCAACGTCGAAACCTCGCAGGAGGTGACCAATTGCCTGTTCGGTGCGCTCGGCGCCATGGCGGCAGCGCAAGGCACCATGAACAATCTCAATTTCGGAAATGCGCGCTACCAGTATTACGAGACGATCTGCTCCGGCTCGCCGGCGGGTCCCGGCTTTCCCGGCACCGATGCCGTGCATACCCACATGACCAATACGCGGCTCACCGACCCGGAAATCCTGGAATTCCGCTATCCGGTCCTGCTCGAGGATTTTCACATCCGAAAGGATTCCGGCGGGCGCGGGCGCTGGAATGCCGGCGACGGCATCGTCCGCGCGATCCGCTTCCTGGAAAAAATGGAATGCACGATCCTTTCCGGCCATCGCCGCGTGCGGCCGTTCGGGCTTGCTGGTGGCGGGGACGGTCAGGTTGGCGAGAACCGGGTGCGGCGCAAGGATGGCCGGCTGGAGAAACTTAAGGGCTGCGATGCGACGGTGTTGGAGGCCGGAGAGGCGATCATCATCCAGTCACCGACCGCGGGCGGCTACGGAAACCCGGACTCGTCGTAAGGTCGCAGCGGGATTAGTGCGCACTCACCTCGGCAGTGACCGGAGGCGGGCGGCGCATGAGCCATACCAGGCCGGCGAACACCATGAACATGAGGCAGAGCAGCAGGAAAACATCGGCGAACGCCATCACGGTGCCCTGAAGGCGCGTGAACAGGAAAAGCTGCTTGAGCGCCGTGTTTTGCGCGTCCGAACCCGGAATGCGCGCGGCGAGGCCGTTGAGCGTTTCGAGTACCGGCTTCCGCGCCCAGGTGACGGATTCGTGAAGGCGCGCCAAGTGCAAGTCGATACGCTTGTCGAGAACGGTATTAAGGCCGGCGAGGCCGACCGCGCCGCCGAGATTGCGCGTCAAGTTGAACAGCCCGGACGCATTCTTCAATCTGTCCGGCGCTAGCGTGCCAAGCGATATGTTGGTGATCGGCACGATCGCAAACATCATGCCGAATCCGCGCAGGACTTGCGGTATTAAAAGCTGCCAGAAATCCCAGTCCCTTGTCAGGTAGCTCATTTGCCAATTGCTGATCGCAACGATCGCGAATCCGGCGGTCAACATGAGGCGTGCGTCAATCCGCGTCATGAGGCTGCCGACGATCGGTGCGGTCAAGAACATCGTGGCGCCGGAAATGAACAGGGTTTGGCCGATCATCAGGGCGTTGTAGCCGCGGATTTCGCCGAGATAGATCGGATAAAGATAGGTGAGACCGTAGAGACCGATTCCGAGCACAAACGAAAACATGCTGCCGAGCGCGAAGTTGCGATCGACGAACGCCCGCAGGTCCACGATCGGCTGCCGCGCTATCAGCACGCGAGCGAAGAAGATCACGGCCGACGCCGCCGAAACCGCGGCGGCGAAGGCGATGGTGGAATCCTCGAACCAATCGTAGCGCGGGCCGTCTTCCAGCACATATTCGAGCGCTCCCAAAAACAGCGCCATGAAGATCAGGCCGCTCCAATCGAACCGCTCGAACAGCGAAAGATTCGGCTTGTCGAAGTCGATCAGGGTTATCGCTGCGATCGTCACCAGGATGCCGGGCACGATGTTGATGAAAAACAGCCAGTGCCACGACAGCATGTCGGTCAGATAGCCACCGACCGTCGGGCCGATGGTCGGAGCGAGCGTAGCGACGAGCCCGATGATCGGCGTGATGATTGGTTGTTTCGAGCGCGGAAAGATGGTGTAGGCGGACGCAAACACCGTCGGCACCATGCCACCGCCGATGAAGCCCTGCAGCGCGCGCCAGACGATCATCTGACCCATCGTCGAGGTCAGCCCGCACATCAGGCTTGCGAAGGTGAACCCGGCGGCCGCGCCCGCAAACATGATGCGCGTGCCGAGCGCGCGCGAGAGAAAGCCGGACAGCGGAATAGCGACCACTTCGGCCATCAAGTAGGACGTCTGCACCCAGGTGATTTCGTCGCTCGAAGCGGCGAGGCCGGCTTGAATCTCCGACAGCGATGCCGACACGACCTGGATGTCCAGGAACGCCATGAACATGCCGAAGCACATAGCCAGAAAGGCAAGGATGCGCAGCGGATCGACATGCTCGGAGTCAGGCGATGCAATCGCCGGCTGGGCAGGGAACGCGGTTGCGGCGGCTTGTGCCATCGGCGGCCTCGGCGCTCTATCGCTCGTTACGAAATGGCTCGGTCATCCGGGAAATCCGGGTTGAACTTTTCAGTGCGCTTGCGGAACCGGTTCGCCTTTCAGCCAGGCCGAGATCATCGCGTTTACCGTCTCCGGGGCTTCCTGCTGGACCCAGTGGGAGACGCGGGGGAGGTAGCGGAGGGTGAGGTCGCGGACCAGGGCGTCGGTGCCGTCGGTGAGTTCCTTGCCCAAGGCCATGTCTTCCTCGCCCCAGATCATCAGCGTGGGGGTCTCGATGACGGGCAGCCCGACGGGCTGCGGCGGCGGATAGCGCAGAAGGGCGCGGTAGTAGTTAAGCATCGCGGTCAGCGCGCCGGGCCGGAGTGCGTTCTGCTGGTAGACTTGCAAAACCTCCTTGGGGAAACGGCGTTTGTCGACTGCCATGTCGCGGATTACACGCCCGATCACGCGGGCGCCATCTGCGGCGAGCCACCGTTCGGGCAGCCAGGGGAGTTGGAAGAAGAAAATATACCAGGAACGGCGGAGCTGGCGGAGCGTGCGCAACCCGGCGGCGAATTTCGCCGGGTGCGGCATGTTCATGACGATGAATTTCTCGATCGGGCGAGGCGGGCGGAGGACGAAGGCCCAGGCGATCGCGCCGCCCCAATCATGACCGACCAGGCAGACCGGGCCGGTGATGCCTTTCGCGCGCGCGGCATCGATCAGTCCGGCGACGTCGGCGACGAGGTTCGGGAGTGCATAGGCGGCGACTCCCTCGGGGCGATCGCTGTCGCCGTAGCCGCGGAGATCGGGCGCCCAGGCGGTGTAGCCGAGCTCGGCGAGCAGCGGGAGCTGGTGGCGCCAGGAAAAGCGCGATTCTGGGAAGCCGTGCAGGCAGAGTGCGAACTTCTCGCCCGAGCCGGCGCGGTCTACCGCGAAGTCGAGGCCGTTGGCGCGGACGCGGATGGTTTCGATCGCCATGTTATCAGCGTGCCGATGCGCTCTTCGCTTGCAGCGGTGCGCCGCTGTCGGCCAGCGCGCTCGATTTTGTGTTTACGCTGACCACCACCGACATGCCGGGGCGCAACAGCCCCTCGCGCGCGACCGCGACCGGCACGCGGATGCGCACCGGGAGCCGCTGCACGATCTTGGTGAAGTTTCCCGTGGCGTTGTCCGGCGGCAGCAGCGAGAACACCGCGCCAGAGGCAGGCGAGAAACTTTCGACCGTGCCCTGGATCGTGTGTTCGGGCAGCGCGTCGACCGAGATCGAGGCCGTCTGACCGGGGCGCAGGCGCGCGACCTGGGTCTCCTTGAAATTGGCGGTGACGTAGACTTCGTCGAGCGGGACCAGGCTCGCCAGCCGCTGGCCGATCTGCACGTAGTCGCCGGTCTGCACGGCGCGATTGCCGATCACGCCGTCGAGCGGCGCGTGGACGACGGTGAAGGACAAATCACGCTCGGCCTTGGCCAGCGCGGTCTTGAGCTCGTCGAGCGTGCTGATCGCCTCTTGCCGCTGGCCCTTGAGGACGTCGACGTTGGCGGCCGCCGAATCGATCGCGGCGCGTGCGCCTTGCACGCCGGCGACGGCTTGGTCTCGGTTCGCTTGCGCCTGCTCCAGCAACTGGCGGCTTGAGGCATCGCGCGCGACCAACGCCGTCTGGCGGATGAGCTCCAGCTCCGTGCGCGTGGCCGCCGCCTGGGCGGAGACCAGCTGTGTCCTGGCTTGCTCGACTGCGGACTCCTGGGCTGTGATCTGGTGAGCCATACGCGCGATTGTCGCTTCTTGAGTCGCGACTTTCCCACGCGCGGAGTCGACCGCGAGCCGATAGTCGCCATCGTCGAGCGTGGCGATCACATCGCCCGTGTGCACGTAGGTGTTGTCCGTAACCGGGACGCTCGCGAGATACCCGGAGACTTTGGCGGCGAGCGTCGTGTTGTACGCTTGCACGTAGGCGTCATCGGTCGCGACCGTGAAACGGCCGACCGTCAACCAGTCGTAGCCGAACCAGCCCGCCACGCCGACGACGAGCGCCACGATCGCGCCCAGCACGAGCGTGCGGCGGCTTAGCCGCCGCGCCCAGTCTTGACCGGCCGGGCCTGTTGCTGCGGCTTCGGCCGGAGAAGGCTGCTTCGGCGCCTCGGCGGTGACTTGTTTGAGTTGCGCCGGCTCTGCCCGCTCGGCTTCGTGGATCGCGGCGGTTTCATCGGCCAGCTGGCTCTGTGGGCCTGAATCGACCCGGAGCCGGGAGGGGCTGCCATCCCTCTCTTGGTTACGATACATGCGCCGCACTCCTTTGATGGTCCGGCAGCCTTTAGTCCTGCAGTCTTGGATCGGATGACCGAACCGTTCGGTCATCAATAAACCGGTAGAAGTCACGAGTCAATATTGACCGAACCGTTCGGTCAATATATATGGGGTTTGGCGATATTCGAACAATTACCGGCTGTTAGGGTGCCACTGGCGGCCGTCAGCAGCGTAAAAGGCTTGGAAATGAGCGAACAAGCGATCTTGGAGCGGGTCTCATCCGCGCCGGCCGACGAGGACAGCGCCAAGCGCCGGCAGATCATTCAAGGTGCGCGCGCTGTGTTCCTGGCTCAGGGTTTTGACGCGGCCAGCATGAACGACATCGCCCGTGCCGCCGGCGTCTCCAAGGGCACGCTCTATGTGTATTTCAAACACAAGGAGCAATTGTTCGAGGCGATCATCGAACAGGAATGCGAAGCGCAGGCCGAAGGAATCTTCGATCTCGACTCGACTGATCACGACGTCGGGGCGGTGCTCATGCGGCTCGGCCTCGCCTACATCAGATTTCTATGCCGGCCGGAGAAGGCCTCGGCGATTCGCATGGTGATCGGCATTGCCGACCGGATGCCAGAGCTTGGCCGCAAGTTTTACGAAAGCGGCCCGGCAAGAGGGATTGCGCGGCTTGCCGACTATATCGCGGCGCAGGTCGAGGCCGGCCTGTTCGTCGTCGAGGACTGCGAAATCGCCGCCGCGCAGCTCATGGAAGCCTGTCAGGCGATGCTGTTCAAATCCATGGTATTCAATTTCGTACCCGAGCCGACACCGCAGCAGATTGAGCGCGTGGTACGGATTGCGATTGACGCGTTTCTCGCGGCCTATCGCGTGCCCAAGAAGTCCTAGCTCGCGTGCGAGCTTGGCGCCGGCTTCCGCGAAATCGAATATCTCATATCGGCCGTGTTGCCCTGCCAGAAGAAGCTGTAGTCGATGTTTAGGGTGCCGCCATCTGACAGCGGAAGCACGACGTTGCAGGCCACTTGATCCTTTTTGCTCGAAATCGTCTTGATCGGCTCGTCGCGCAGCGGCTCGACCTTAAGCTGCTTGAGGACATCGGACAGCGTTTGCTTGGCGCGGCCTGAATCGCATTCCGGCAGCACGAAACGTTCCTGCAAGCCCCGATACAGCAACACACCGGCGAACGCGACCGCCGGAATGCCGATCAGCCGGAACAGCAAACGATTCGATGCGCCGGCGGACAAACGCGTAGCGGACCACCGCGTGGAGCGCGTGGGAGTGCGTGGCTTGGGTTTTGGGTCTTCCGCCGCCATCGGCAATTGCTCTCAGATGGCTTTGGCGATCTCTTCCGTTATCTTCTTGGCATCGCCGAGCAGCATCATGGTGTTGTCGCGATAGAACAGCGGATTATCGATGCCGGCGTAGCCCGACGCGAGTGAGCGTTTGTTGAACATCACCGTGCCCGCTTTCCACACCTGCAGCACCGGCATGCCGTAGATCGGCGATTTCGGATCGTCTTCGGCCGCCGGATTGGTGACATCGTTGGCGCCGATCACATAGGCGACGTCAGCTTGAGCGAATTCCGAGTTGATGTTCTCGAGCTCGAAGACTTCGTCATAAGGAACGTTGGCCTCGGCGAGCAGCACGTTCATGTGGCCCGGCATGCGGCCGGCAACCGGGTGGATCGCGTATTTGACCTCGACCCCGGCGGCCTTGAGTTTATCCCCCATTTCGCGCAGCGCGTGCTGCGCTTGCGCCACCGCCATGCCGTAGCCCGGCACGATGATGACCTTCGAAGAATTCTTCAGAAGGTAGGCCGCATCTTCTGCTGAGCCGAGCTTGACCGGCCGGTTCTCGGCGGCGGCGCTCGGGCCCGCTACTTCGCCGCCGAAGCCGCCCAGGATCACCGAAATGAACGAGCGGTTCATGCCCTTGCACATGATGTAGGACAGGATCGCGCCCGAGGAGCCGACCAGCGCGCCGGTGATGATCAGCGCGGAATTGCCCAAGGTGAAACCGATGCCGGCGGCGGCCCAGCCGGAATAGGAATTGAGCATCGAGATCACGACCGGCATGTCGGCGCCGCCGATCGGGATGATGATGAGCACGCCAAGCAGGAACGAGACAGCCGCGATCAGCCAGAAGGTGAGGTGCTGTTGCGCCTCGAAGAACCAGACGATGAGGGCGACGAGAGCGACCGCTAGAGCGATATTGATGACGTGTCGGCCCGGCAGCGTGATCGGCTTGCCGCTCATGCGGCCGGAAAGCTTTAGGAACGCGATCACCGAGCCAGTGAAGGTGATGGCGCCGATGGCGACGCCGAGCGACATTTCGATCAGGCTTTGGCCGTGGATGGCGCCTTCGGCGCCGATGTCGAAGGCCGCGGGCGTGTACAGCGCGCCGGCAGCGACCAGCACCGCGGCCATACCGACCAGTGAGTGGAAGGCGGCGACCAGCTCCGGCATCGACGTCATTGGCACGCGCCGAGCGATCACGGCGCCCGTACTGCCGCCGATCGCGACGGCGATGATTACCAGCGCCCAGGCGCCGAGCCCGGCCGGCGGATGCGCGGCGAGCGTGGTGGCGACCGCGATCGCCATGCCGATCATGCCGAACAGATTGCCCTGCCGGCTGGTGGTCGGATGCGAGAGGCCGCGCAGCGCCAGGATGAAGAGGACTCCGGCGACCAGATAGGCCAGCGCGGCGAGATTGGCGCTCATGTTACTTCTGCTTCCGTTGGAACATACTGAGCATGCGCTGCGTCACCAGAAAGCCGCCAAAAATATTGACCGAGGCGAAGATGAGCGCGACAAAACCGAAGGCGCGTGCCCAGAGGGGTCCGGAATCGTCGGCGATAAGCGCGACGCCCACCGCGAGCAGCGCGCCGACCACGATGACCGAGGAAATCGCGTTGGTCACCGACATCAGCGGCGTGTGCAAAGCCGGCGTCACCGACCACACCACGTAATAGCCGACACACACTGCGAGCACGAAAATCGAGAGACGGAATACGAACGGATCGACGGCGTCGCTGACCGCATGGATGGCGCCGCCGCTCGCGGTTGAAATAATGTCGAGCTGAGCGAGGACCGAGAGGGTCACCATGTTGGCCTCCTGCTTCTCTACGCCGCGCTATCTTACGCCGCAGTTTTGGGCTTGAAATTTGGATGAACGATCGCGCCGTCGCGGGTGAGCGCGGTCGCCTTGACGATGTCGTCGTCCCAATTGACGGCGAGCGTCTTGGTCTTCTTGTCGATCAGGACTTCGAGGAATGCATAGAGGTTCTTGGCGTAGAGGCTTGATGCCGTGGCCGCGAGCCGGCCTGGCACATTGCCATAGCCGATGATCTTGACACCGCCGACCTCGGCCACCGCGTCCGTCTTGACGCCTTCCACATTGCCGCCGCGCTCGACGGCGAGGTCGACGATCACTGAGCCGGGCCGCATCGACGCCACCATGTCCTTGGAGATCAGGCGCGGCGCCGGGCGTCCCGGAATAAGCGCGGTGGTGATGACGATGTCCTGCTTTTTGACGTGCTCGGCGACGAGCGCGGCCTGCTTGGCCTGATACTCCTTGGACATTTCCTTGGCGTAGCCGCCGGCCGTTTCCGCTGCCTTGAATTCCTCGTCCTCGACCGCAATGAATTTCGCGCCAAGGCTTTCGACCTGTTCCTTGACTGCCGGCCGCACGTCGGTTGCGGTGACGACGGCGCCGAGGCGACGGGCGGTTGCGATCGCCTGGAGGCCGGCGACGCCGGCGCCCATGACGAAGACCTTGGTGGCCGGCACGGTGCCGGCCGCGGTCATCATCATCGGCAGCGCCCGGCCGTATTCGGCGGCGGCGTCGATTACGGCGCGGTAGCCGGCGAGATTGGCCTGGCTCGACAGCACGTCCATGGTTTGCGCGCGGGTGATGCGCGGCAAAAGCTCCATCGCAAAGGCGATGACGCCGGCCTCGGCCATGCCGCGGAGCGCATCTTCATGGCCGTAGGGGTCCATGACGGCGATCACGATGGCGCCGCGCTTGAAGCGCGAAAGCTCGGAGGCTTGCGGCCGCCGCACCTTGAGCACGATGTCGGCGCCGTTTAGCGCATCCCTGGTCACGGTAGCGCCGGCGGCGGAGTAATCCGCGTCGAGGATTCCGGATTTCACGCCGGCGCCGGGCTCGACGGCGACTGCGGCGCCCAGGCCGATCATTTTCTTGACGGTCTCGGGCGTCGCGGCGACCCGCGGCTCACCCGCATCGACCTCGGCAGTAACCGCAACTTTCATGATTCCTCCGACACCTGCGCGCGGTCGGGTGGAGACAATACATTACTGGCTGCACATTACTGGCTGCGAACCGGCCCGGACGGCAAGCCGAGAGGAGCGGGCGCGCGTCCAGTTCAGCCGAGGAAAAACGCCAGCAGGATCACAATGACAACGACGGCCACCAAGACAACCTTCACCAATGTCACGAATGAGCGGTAGGTCTGCTCATGCGCGGCATAATCGTTGCCCGTTGCACTGGCGTATTCGAGCTCACCGTGGTCGGCCATCGCATTCCTCCAACCTAGTCCCGTCGGCCGCGGACTTAGCGTAATTGCGCGCGCAGGGCAACGGGACGCGGGACAACTTTACACGGACCTCAGACGGCGCCGCTCTCCGCGGCGGCGTTCCGCCCGGCGATCAAGCCCTGACCCAGCGCGCGGGGCAGACCATGCAGGCTGAAGCCGCCCGCCGACTCGCCGCCGCAATAAAGACCCGGGATGATCGCCCCGCTGAGGTCAAGCACCTGGCAGCGTGCGTTGATGCGCAAACCTGCACGGGTGTCGTGGATAACCGGCGTCGCCCAAGCCGCGTAGAACGGCGGCTCGGCGATCTTGTAGAGCGGCTTTGGCTTGTCGAAGTCGGTATCCACCCCGGATGCGACGAAGCTGTTATAGCGCGACACGGTCTCCGCCAGGTTCTGCGGCGGCATCGGCACGCGCTGGTGCTTCATCACGATCTTTGCGGCAAGTTCTTCGATGCTGTTTGCGCTGAAGAAGATGCCTGCGTCCCTGTCGACGTTGGGCGGTGTCGGGTCCCACCCCTCGCGCGCGACGGCATCGCTGTCGAAGATCGCCCAGATGGGCCCGCCGCCATTTTGCCCGTCGCCGATGCCCGCGAGCGCTGCGTTGATGAAATTGTTAGGATCGTATTTGACGGTCTTGGCATTGCGATGGCTGCCGGGCTCATATGGCTCGAAGCTGCCGAAGATGTTGGGGGTGAATTGACGGCCCGTCTCGTCGTAGAATCGCTGACCGAGCATGTTGACCAGAATGACGTCTTGCCAATCCGCCACCTTGAGGCCGATCGCGCGCGCTTGGTCGAAAACCGTGCTGCCCGGGAGCCAGCGCAGATTGGCGTAGCCATACTGACAGCCTATCGAGTCCGGCTTGGTAACGCCGGTACCATATTCGCCGGCGAAGTTGGTCAATCCCCATAGCGAGGCGCCGATGGTCATCGCGGCAAGTTCGCCGCTCGCGTCTTGGTCGGACCACGGCATGCCGGCGAGGCCACAATATTCTTCCGTGAGACGCGGGTCGAACATGCGGCGGAAGTTCACGTTGCCGGACGACCCGCCGGTGCCGATGATGACGGCCTTCTTAGCCCGGATGTTGAGTCCGGCTCCATTGTTGTCGACGGCAATGCCGGTCACGCGGCCGGAATGCGGCGCCTCGCGGTGGATGGCGGTCATCCGATGCTGGAGCATAATTTTGACGCCGGCCGTGACTGCCGCACTGTGGAGCGGTTGCATCAGCCCGTTGCCCGATGACGTCGTTGTCCGGATGTCCGGATCGGCCGGTTTGCCGGTTTGAATCATGGGCCAGTCCATGACCGCGCAATGCAGCGTCCGCAACGCCGACATTCCTATCTCCTGACCGCTCAGATTGTCCGGGGCCTGATCGACGACCCTCACGCCGTGCGCGAGCAAAAAATCGAACGCTGTGACACTGTTGTTCGCGAAGGCGCGGACGATCTCGTGGTCGTTGTAGCGGTAGGGGGGAGCGCCATTGGGCTCGACCACCGACCAATCGATCAAATCCCGGAACAACAGCTCCGGTGAATCTTCGACGCCGTATTTTTTCTGGTAGCTGTTGCCGCCGCCAAGCGAAATGTTGCCGCCGCTGCAAATGGCGTGACCGCCGATGTGGCTCTGCGCTTCGACAAGAATGACCGATGCGCCGGTTTCGCGGGCAACGATGGCGGCAGGAAGCCCTGTCGCGCCCGATCCGATCACCAAGATGTCGGCTGTGTTATCCCAACGGGGAGGCACCACTTACATATCCAGGACCAGGCGCTCGCTCTTGCAGCCGGCGCAGCAAATCATGACCTTGTCGTTCGCCGCCTGCTCCTCTTCGCTGAGCACCGAATCGCGATGCTCAGGGATGCCGGAGATGACGCGCGTCACGCATTCGCCGCAGATGCCGAGCTCGCACGAATAGTCGACATCGATGCCGGCCTCGTAGAGTACTTCAAGGATCTTCTTGCCCTCGGGAATGTAATATTCCTCGCCGGAGCGAGCGAGCTCGACCCAGAACCCGCCCGACGTGGCCGCCTCGGCCTTCGGCGTGAAATATTCGACATGCACATTATGGCGCGGGCGGCCGGCGGCCGCCGCCTCGAACGCTGTAAGCATCGGATTGGGACCGCAGCAATAAAAGTGCGCGTTCGCCGGTGCCTTGGTGATGGCGGCGGCCAGATCAAGGAATTTGCCGCCGGCTTCGTCGTCGAAGTGCAGGTGAACGCGCTCCGGTCCGAGTTTTTCCAGCGTGGCAAGAAACGCCATATCGGCGCGCGACCGGCATGAATAGTGGAGTTCCCACGAGCGGTTTTGCGCGGCGAGGTGTTGCGCCATGCACCAGATCGGCGTGATGCCGATGCCGCCGGCGAAGAGCACGACGTGCTCGGCGTCCTCCACCAGCGGAAAATTATTGCGCGGTGCGCCGATCTTGA
>JBEKSB010000100.1:0-15472 GCA_049517455.1 Xanthobacteraceae bacterium | reverse complement strand
GCAGGTCACTGCATCAGCTTCCACTTGCCATCGACGAGTTTCACGAGCACTTGGGCGCGGTCATCGACGCCGGAGGTGGTGCCGGGTTTGAAATTATAAACGGCATGCGTGCCGACCAGCTCCTTCGTGGTGACGATGGCGTCGCGCATTGCGGTGCGAAATTCCGGCGTTCCGGGTTGCGCGCCGGTGGCCAACGCCCGTTTGGCCGAGTTCAGCATGATAAGCCAGGCGTCGAACGCATACGGACCGAAGCCGCCACGCGCCGGCTCGTTGTTGGCCTTTTGGTAAGCCCGAAATCTTCTTGGTCGGGTTGGAGTCCGGAAGCTGGTCTGCAACGACGACCGGTCCGGCCGGGCAGATCACGCCCTCGACGGCCGCGCCGCCAACGCGGACGAAATCTGGGTTGATCAGGGCGTGTGTGCCGTAGATTTGTCCTTTGTAGCCACGCTCAGCGAGCGCAATGAAGGGAAGGGCGCCAGGCGTCCCCGAACCGCCCATCATCACCACGTCCGGCGCAGCCGCGACAACATGCAGCGCCTGTGCGGTCACCGACGTGTCGGCGCGAGCGTAACGCTCATTGGCCACGATCTGAACGCCGGCAGGCTCGGCGGTCTTTTTCAGCGCACCGTAAACGAGATCGCCCCATGCATCGTTAAAGCCGATATAGCCGACGGTCTTGACGCCGGTAGCTTTCATCCGTTCGACGACGGCGGTCACCATGAGCGGCGGTGGCTGCGGAATCGAAACCATCCAGGCGCCGGCTTCACCGGGGATCTCGCCGGTGGGAACGAGTGCCAGGAGGGGTACTTTTAGTTCGCGCGACACACCCGCAATCGCCAGCGTGATCGGCGTATTGCCGGCGCCCATGAGAACGTCGATCTTGTCCTCTTCGATGAGCTTGCGCGCATCTCGTGTGCCGGTCGACGGATCGGACGCGTCGTCGAGCTGCACAACCTTGATCTTAATGCCGTTGACTTCGTCTTTGTAGGCCACGCCTGCGGCGGTGCCCTTGGCGTAGGGTATCCCGATCGAAGCGCCTGGACCGGTCATGGACGTGACCAGGCCAACGGTGATATCGGCCGCGGCGGCGGGAAGGGCCAACACCGAGGTGGTCGCCACGGCGCCGACGAGACGCAGAAAATTATTCACGAGAACCTCCGATCTGGTGGCTGACGCCGATCACCGCTAGAGCTTGACGATGCGATGCGCGCTCGTGTGGAAGCACAAATCGTTTTAGGCTTGAAACAATTGTGCCGCAATGGTTTTCTTGGATTTGGTCTCCTGCGGGGCCAAGGGTCGCATACCGCTCTGCTTCCCGAAGCACGATGGCCGATCAGCCAGATTCCTGTTGGCTGTCGCGCGACCTGTCTAACGCCGAGTGTTCATGAAGCACGTTCGAATCCTCATCGCGGGCGCCGGGCCGGTCGGCATGACGCTCGCTTACGAATTGGCGCGCCGCAACATCTCCACGATGCTCGTGGAGCGCAATGCAACGACTACCAGTCATCCGAAGATGGATATTACGAACGCCCGCAGTATGGAATTGTTTCGGCGCTTAGGCCTTGCGGAGGAGTTGAGAAAGGTCGGCGTTCCCGAAACCAACAATTTCGACGTCTCGTGGATAACCACACTATGCGGACATGAACTCCATCGGTTTCACTACCCGAGCGTCGCGGAATGGCGGGTACTCATCCGCGAGCGAAACGATGGCAGCATGCCATGCGAGCCGCCAATGCGCGTCTCGCAGGTGGAGATCGAGCCTGTGCTCGCTCGGGCGGTCCTCTCCCAACCTTTGGTGGAGGCCCGGTGGGACGTGGCGTTCGCAGAGCTGTCGCAGGACGCCGCGGGTGTGACGGTGACGCTCCAACCTGGAGCCGGCCGTGCTGAACAAGTGCGATGCGACTACGTTGTCGGCTGCGACGGCGGCTCGAGCGATGTGCGTCGTTGCCTCGGAATACGCCTCGACGGTCAAGCCGCCGTCATGCGGCGTTTCATGACGCATTTTCGCTCGAACGCCGTCGACGTCCTCCAGCGCTGGGGGCCGGCCTGGCACTATCAGTCCGCTTTGGGCACGCTGATCGCGCAGAATGATCGCGATATCTGGACGTTGCAATCCCGATTCACGAACAGCGCGGCGCCGCCGGCGCTGCATCCACAAGCACTGTTACGAGAATTTGCCGGTTGCGACTTCGATCACGAGATTCTGGTCGCCAATAGCTGGACGCAGCATCTGCTCATTGCGCAATCCTATGGGATTGATCGGGTGTTTCTGGCAGGAGACGCCGCACATCAGTACATCCCGACCGGCGGCTACGGCATGAATACCGGGATAGGCGACGCCTGCGATCTGGGCTGGAAGCTCGCTGCCGTACTTCATGGCTTTGCTCCTCCAGCATTACTCAAATCTTATAATTGCGAGCGGCGCCCGGTCGGCGTGCGGAACTGTGACGCTTCGGGGCGACATAGCAAGACTCGCGGTGAAATCGGCACCCTGTATGGCTCTGATCTTGAAGCGCCAGGAGGCGCCGGCGAGATCGCGCGCGCCGAGGCGGCGCGCAGAATAGCTGCGGTAGGCAATGCCGAGAATGAAAGTTTCGGGATTGAACTCGGTTACGTCTACCACGACTCACCGATCGTCTGCGTTGAGCCCAACGCCGAAATTCCCGGTTCCGATCGACATTACGTTCCGACGACAATTCCAGGAGCCCGTCTGCCGAGTGTCCTGTTGAGCGACGGTACTCCGATCTACGACCGCTTGGGGCAGTGGTTTACGCTTGTTTGTTCCAGAGTCGTGCCGAGTGGCGCCTTGGTTGCCGCGGCAAAAAAGTTTGGCATGCCATTACATATTTTACTCGCAGAACCCGAGCACGAGGCGCTCTATGGCTGTGGGCTTTTGCTCGTCCGTCCTGACCAGCACATTGCCTGGCGTGGGCGTGCCTGCGATGATGCAGAACTAGCCGAAGCTATTGTTGCCCGGTGTTTGGGCGGCCTCAATCGAGCTCATTGAAGAACCTGAAATGCAGCGCGGGCTGAACGGAACGGATAAGCCTCGTGGGCACTGCCCATGACACCCGACATCGCGCTCATCCTCGGGATCGACGGCATCGCCACCGGATCGATCTACGTCCTGGTCGGACTTGGCCTCGTTCTCATCTTCTCCGTCACGCGCGTCGTCTTCGTGCCGTTCGGTGATATCGTCGCGTTCTCGGCGCTCACGCTTGCGTCGCTGCAACTCGGCCGCATGCCGGGCACGGTTTATCTGGTTGCCACCTTGGCAGCCGTGGCTTGCGTCGTCGTCAGCATCCATCACTGGCGGCGTGGCCAACCGCATCGCATTGGCCGCGGTCTCCTCGGCTACGGTGTCTTGCCGCTCGTTCCCGCGGCGATTGCCTGGCTGTTCGCCGGTACGGGCCTGCCCGAGTGGGCGCAAATCCCGCTTGCCATCGCCCTTGTGGTGCCCATCGCGCCACTCATCGAACGGATTGCGCTACGGCCGATCGCCGACGCTTCCGTCCTCTTACTGCTGATCGTCTCGGTTGCGCTGACATTCGGCCTTTCCGGGTTGGGCCTTTTGTTCTTCGGGGCCGAAGGGTTCCGCACCAAACCGCTGACCAACGAGATTTTCCGTTTCGGCACCGTGATTGTGACCTCGCAGACGCTGCTGATGGTCGCAACCGCGGCCGTCTTTAGCCTGCTTTTATTTTTGTTCTTCGAGCACACCCTGTCGGGCAAGGCATTGCGCGCCACGGCCATCAACCGCATTGGCGCGCGCATCGTCGGCATCAGGCCGGCGAACTCGGGTACGCTGGCATTTCTGCTTGCCTCGCTGCTCGGCGCCATATCCGGCATTCTGATCGGCCCGGTGACGACGGTGTATTACGATTCCGGATTCATCATCGGACTTAAAGCTTTCGTCGGCGCGATCATCGGCGGTCTTGTGAGCTATCCGGGAACCGCCATCGGCGCAGTTCTCGTCGGCCTCCTTGAAAGCTTCGCTTCGTTCTGGAACAGCTCGCTCAAAGAGGTCGTGGTCTTCAGCGTGCTGATCCCGGTGCTGTTGTGGCGGTCGCTTTCCCTCGGTCAGGTTGATGAAGAGGATGCGGAGGTCGACGGATGATCGCCCGCGCCGGAGCCCTGCTTGTGATCGTCGCGATCGTCGTGCTTGCCGCGGCGCCATTTTGGGCCGCCCCCTTCACGATTACGCTCCTCAACTACATCGGCATCTACGCCCTCGTGGCGCTAGGCGTTGTCCTGTTGACTGGCGTTGGCGGATTGACCTCGTTTGGTCAGGCCGCGTTCGTCGGCATCGGCGCCTATGCAACCGCGTGGCTGACGACAGCGCAGGGCGCGTCGCCCTGGCTGGGACTGGTGTTCGCCCTCAGCTTGACCGGTGTTGTCGCGGCTTTCTTGGGTGCCATCACGCTCCGGCTTGGCGGCCATTTCCTGCCGCTCGGCACAATCGCCTGGGGTCTGTCGATCTATTTCCTGTTTGGCAACATGGATTCGCTCGGCCGCAACAACGGCATCACCGGCGTGCCGCCGATTTCGATCGGCTCGGTCTCGCTCGAGCCGAGTTACGCGATCTACTACCTGATCTGGATCGTGCTCGCGGTCGCAACGATCGTGATCGCAAACCTGCTCGGATCGCGCGAGGGGCGGGCCATTCGCAGCCTGCGCGGCGGCGTGGTGATGGTCGAGAGCCTTGGCATCAGCGTGTTTCGCGTCCGGCTGTTCATCTTTGTTATTGCCGCGCTGCTTGCGGGACTCTCGGGTTGGCTTTACGCACATATGAGCCGCTACGTCAGCCCGGCGCCGTTCGATCTGCGGATGGGCATCCAGTATTTGTTCATGGCGATCCTTGGCGGATCGGGGCACATCTTGGGAGCCGTCGTCGGGGCCGCGTTACTCACCTTATTACAGAATGCGCTGCAGGACCTGCTGCCGCACTTTTCCAGCAACGGCGAGCAGCTGGAAGTCATCGTATTCGCGATCATTTACGTGCTTGCGCTGCAATTCGCTCGCGGCGGCGTAATGCCGTTCGCGCTCCGCTATCTGCCACGCGGAGCAAAGCCGGCGATTGCCGCAGCCGAGCCGTTGCCCCGGCGAACCATGCCGCAAGGCGGCGCGCCGCTCCTCGTCGTCGAGCGTCTGCTCAAGCGC
Source organism: Xanthobacteraceae bacterium (assembly GCA_049517455.1). Classification (GTDB taxonomy): domain Bacteria; phylum Pseudomonadota; class Alphaproteobacteria; order Rhizobiales; family Xanthobacteraceae; genus BOG-931. The sequence goes on along the minus strand of JBEKSB010000100.1, from coordinate 10,312 downwards.
TTCGGCGGCCTCGATGCCGTCAGTCAAGTCGGGTTCGAAGTGAAAGCGGGCGAGATCGTCGGGCTGATCGGCCCAAACGGAGCCGGCAAGAGCACCGTGTTCAATTTGATCACCGGTGCGCTCAAGAGCGATGACGGCAAGATCTTGTTTCTTGGGCACGATATCACGCACGCCGGTCAGCGGCGCGTTGCCCAGGCCGGGATCGCCCGCACCTTCCAGCATGTGAAATTGCGGGCGAGCATGTCGCTGATCGATAACGTGCTGCTGGGAACATACCTGCGCACACGCGCCGGGTTTCTGAGGGGCGCGTTGGGGCTCGATCGGACCGAGGAAGCCCGCGCCCGTTCCGAGGCGCTGTCGCAGCTCAAACGGGTCGGGCTTGGCGACAATCCGTATGATCAGGCCGGCAACCTGCCACTCGGCCGTCAGCGCATTCTTGAAGTCGCTCGCGCGCTCGCGGCCGATCCGGCGCTGATCATCCTCGACGAGCCGGCGGCCGGGCTGAGCCGTCCCGAAAAAATGGCGCTGGTCGAATTATTACGTGCCTTGCACAAAGAGGGTGTCACTATCCTCCTGGTGGAACATGACGTGGAGTTCGTCATGGGCCTCGTCGATCGCATCGTGGTGATGGATTTCGGCTCCAAGCTCCTTGAGGGAACGCCGGCTATTGTGCGTGCCGATCCGCGTGTGCAGGAAGCATATCTCGGAAGCGTGACATGAGGCCGCTCCTCCAGATCGAAGACCTGCACGTCGCTTACGGCAAGGTCGAGGCCGTTCGCGGTGTTGGTCTCACCATGCAGCCGGGTCAGATCGTGACCGTTATCGGTCCGAACGGAGCCGGAAAGACCACGCTGCTCGCCGCAGCCGCGGGCCTGCTGCGTTCGTCCGGCAAGGTGATCTATGATGGCATCGATCTCGAACGGCTCGACGTCGAGGAGCGCGTGGAACGCGGCTTCTGCCTCGTGCCCGAGAGACGCGAGTTGTTCGGTGACATGGCTGTGGCCGACAATCTTCTGCTCGGCGCCTATACGCGGCGCCGCAACGGGGCCGGTGTGGAGCAAAGCTTGCAGCAGGTCTACGTGCGCTTTCCTCGCCTCGCCGAACGGCGGCGGCAAAAGGCACAGACGCTGTCGGGAGGCGAGCGGCAGATGCTGGCGCTTGGCCGCGCGCTGATGGCGCGGCCGCGGCTCCTGTTGCTCGACGAGCCGAGCCTTGGCCTCGCGCCGATCATGGTGCGCGAAATTTTTCACATCGTTGCTTCGCTGCGCGACCTGGGAGTGTCGGTACTGCTTGTCGAGCAGAACGCGCGCGCTGCGCTTGAGACCGCGGATTACGGTTACGTGCTCGAGATGGGCGAGATCACCCATGAGGGTCCCGCAAACGTCCTCGCCCACGATAGGCGCGTCGTCGCGACCTATCTCGGCGGCGGATCAACCTGATGCCGGCGCGGGCGGCGTATGACGACGTCGTGCTGGCGGTGCCGGTAACGATTCCGTACGTCCGCTATTCCATCAAGAGCGCGCACTGGTTTCTCGGCCGCGCCATGGCCGAACTCATCGCCGCCGCGGGAATTCCCAAGGCGCGGATCGACGGTCTTGCCGTCGCCAGCTTCACCCTTGCGCCCGATACCGCCGTCGGCTTGACCCAGCATCTGGGACTGACCTTGCGCTGGCTCGAGCATGTTCCGATGGGCGGCGCATCCGGCATCGTCTCGATCCGCCGCGCCGCGCGGGCGGTGCAGAGCGCCGATGCGGAAATCGTGGCCTGCATTGCCGGCGACACCAACCACACCGACAGTTTTCGCCGCAACACGGCGTCGTTCAGTCAGTTTTCCCAGGATGCGGTTTACCCGTACGGCTCGGCAGGCCCAAACGCGAGCTTCGCGTTTCTGACCGACTACTACATGCGCAAATATGGCGCGCAGCGCGAAGACTTCGGCAAACTGTGCGTCGCTCAGCGCAATAACGCGCTGAAAAATCCTCTGGCACTGCTGAAAAAGCCGCTAACGCTCGATCAGTATCTCAACGCGCGCCTTGTCGCCGATCCGCTGCGACTGTTCGACTGCGTGATGCCTTGCGCCGGAGCGGAGGGTTTCCTCGTGATGCGACGGGGAACGGCTGAACACCTGGGCTTGCGCTATGCGCGCCTCATGGGCGCGATCGAGCGGCACAACGCCTTTCCCGACGATCCGGTGCAATATCGCGGCGGTTGGGCGCTGGACAGCGAGGCGCTCTACGAGCAAGCGGGCGTCGGACCTGACGACATCGACTTTGTAGAAACCTATGACGACTATCCGGTTATCAACTTGCTTCAGTTCGAGGGCCTCGGTTTCTGCCGGGAAGGTGAGGGGACGGCCTTCATCCGCGCCAACACGTTCGAGGCGACGGGCACTTTTCCGCTGAACACGTCGGGCGGACAATTGTCGGTCGGCCAGGCTGGAGCGGCCGGCGGACATCTCGGGATCATCGAAGCCATCCGTCAGCTCACCGGAGAGACGCTTGGCGCGCGAGTTCCGAACGCCCGGCATGGGCTCGTCTCGGGCTTCGGCATGATCAATTACGATCGCGGGATTTGTAGCGGCGCTGCTGTGCTTGCCGCAGCTTGATTTTCACGGATCGCAAGGAAGCGAAGGATGCCCGAACCTGCGACGCAGCCGAAACTGAAGAACCCGGTGCTGCGGACGCGGCAGCCGACGCTCCCTCCCGCATCCCGCAGCCGCGTCGCGCTGGGATTGACCGCCGCCGCGGCGCGCGGCCGGCTGGAGTTACAGGTTTGTCGTGACTGCGGCGCAGTCCAATTTCCGCCGCGGGAAGTATGCCGCACCTGCCTATCCCATTGCCTTGTTTGGCGATTGCAGGATGGCCGAGGCGAACTGCTCACTGAAACCATGCTGCGCAATGCCCAGGAACTGTTCTTCCGCGAACGGCTTCCGTGGCGCGTCGGCATCATCCACCTCGATGCCGGCGTCAATGTGATCGCCTTTGTGCACGCGAGCGTTGGAGCCGCGCCGTGCCGCGTACACATTAAGGCGGCACTCGATCGGGCGGGCCAGGCGGTGCTGATCGCCGTTCCGGAACACGGGAGACTTGACTTGTCACAAGATCCAAAGCTGCGCGAGATGACGTGCGATCCGCGTTCTCGCAAAATTCTCGTGACCGACGGCAAATCGGCGCTCGGGCAAGCGGTAGTGCGGGCGTTGGCTGAGGCCGGCGCGGAGCGCATCTGGATCGGCGAGGCCGAGCGGTGGAAGAAAGCGCCGGGCTTCGAGGCGTTGCGCGAATTGCCGCAAGCGATGATCGTTCCCCTCGATGTCACCGACGGCAATTCGGTGCGCGAGCTTGCCGGCGAGATCGGCGCCAAGGTCGATATTTTGGTCAACACGTGCGATTGTCACCGCACCTTCTCCGTTGCGTCGCGCCGCGGCGTCGAAACCGCCCAGCTCGAGATGGACGTCAATTATTTCGGCTTGCTGCGGCTCGCTCAGGAAATTGCTCCCGTGCTCAAGGCGCGTGCGGCAGACGGACCCACGAGCGCGGTTGCCTGGGTCAATGTGCTTTCGATCTTCGCCCTCTCCAATTATCCGACGCATGGTACGTATTCAGCCTCGAAAGCAGCTGCTTTCTCACTGTCGCAAGCATTGCGAGCGGAGCTAGGCCAGGCCGGCGTGCGCGTCATTAATATTTTCCCGGGCCCGATCGATGACGAATGGGACCAGCTTGAACGGCCGCCGAAACTGTCGCCCTCCGGCGTCGCGTCGGCCGTGGTCGAAGCGCTTAAGGGGTCGGTAGAGGACGTGTATCCGGGCGATGTGGCGCAGGATTGGCTCGCGCGACACCTCGATAACCCGAAAGGGCTCGAGCGTGAGCTGAGCGAGGGAGCGCAATGAACGCGGCAAAAAAGGGGGAGGCGACAACGCCACCGACCGACCTCCGCGCGATCTTGAGCGGTGTTATTGGGTCGAGTGGCGTCCGGCTCGTTGATCTGACACAGACGCTATCGCCGGATTTTCCGCCGATCGTATTGCCGCCGGAAATGGGCCAAAGCCGCCCGTTTCGCATGGAGGAGATTTCACGCTACGACGATCGCGGGCCGGGCTGGTACTGGAACAATGTGAGCTTCGGCGAGCACACCGGGACGCATTTCGACGCGCCTATTCACTGGATTTCAGGCCGCGACCGCCCGAACAATTCGCTCGATACACTGCCGATCGAGCATTTCATCGCGCCGGCCTGCGTGATCGACTGCGGCGCCGAGGCGAGCGCCAACGCCGATTTCCTTCTCACCGTCGGCCATATCGCCGCCTGGGAAAAGCAACACGGCCGCATTCCCGCTGGCTCCTGGGTCTTGATGCGGACTGACTGGTCGAAACGCACGGATGCGGTAGCCTATCAGAATCTCGACGAAACCGGCCAGCACACGCCCGGCCCCGATCCGGACTGCGTTCGCCTCCTGGTGAATGAGCGCGACGTGCTCGGCTTCGGCACCGAGACTATCGGCACCGATGCCGGCCAGGCCGCGCACTTCGCGCCACCGTATCCGTGTCACTATTACATGCACGGCGCCGGTAAATACGGGCTGCAATGCCTGTGTAATCTCGACCGTCTGCCGGCAACCGGCGCACTCATTGTCGCCGCGCCGCTGAAAATCCTTGGTGGCAGCGGCAGTCCCTTGCGCGTGTTCGCCATCGTGCCGGCAAGCCGCGGCGGCGGCTAACGAAATGAACGATAGTGCCTCTGTGAAAGAGCACCAGTCGCGATTCTGGACGTTTTCGCTGACCGTGTATGGCGATGCCGCCGTCCAGCGGGAGTGCCTTGATCTCCAGGATCGTTACGGCATTGACGTCAACCTGCTCCTGTTTTGCGCCTTTATCGGCGCCGTTCACCGCGCTGTATTGCCTGATCACGACCTGAGGCAAGCGGTCGATCTCGTGAGCGAGTGGCACAAGAAGATCGTGACCAATCTGCGTGAGGCGCGGCGCGCCCTCAAGCCATTCGCAACGGATGGGTCGCCCAACGTCGAAGCGGTCGCGAGCTTGCGCACCGACGTCAAATCTAAGGAGCTCGAAGCCGAGCGGCTTGAGCAGATGATGCTGGCGAGTTGGAGCAGGGCGCGCGTCGCTTCTTGGCCGCGAATGCAAGCGGCCGAGGCGGTGGCCGCCAACATCCGCGCCTTGTTTGCATTGGGCGCTGCGGCGGCCGGTGCGCCCGGCCTGCCGCATCATCTCGTCGCTGCCGCCGTTGCCGCCGCGCGCTGACGACATACAGGCTCCGGGCAATTGCGCCCGTTGACATAGTAAACCAGCATAATAAACTTACTTTGCTATCTGGAGTCCCGCTTCATGCAGGCGAAGCCCGGCACCGCGTCGGCCGAAGTTACGACACGAGCGAATGAACGGCCGCTCGACGCGAACCTGCGGGACTATCTTGAAACGAATTCGGACATCGTCACGCGCATCACTAAGCCGGTGCGCATGGACGATATCGGCGCGCTGTCGGCGCAGAGCGAGATGCCGATTGTATTCGAGAACATCGTCGAAAAGCCCCGCTTTCGCCTCTGCGACATGTTCGTCAAAAACCGGCGCTCGCAAGCGCGCGCTCTCGGTGTCACGTCGGAGAATTATCTGAAAACGCTGGCTTTCCGCCTGCGTCAGCCGCCGCGCGGCTTGAAGAACGTGAAGACTGGGCCGGTGAAGGAGATCATCAAGACCGGCGTCGACGCGGACTGGACGATTTTGCCGATCCCCCGCCACAAGGACAAGGATGAGGCGCCGTATGTCACGGCGATGAACATCATTCGGGACCCGGAAACAGGCTTCTACAATTCCTGTCACGCCGGCACGTACGCTGTCGGGCCGCGCCGGGGTTTAATTAGTTTCATCACCCCGCATTCGCACATCATCATAAATAAGTACCGGGCGATGGGCAAAGACAAGATGCCGATTGCCTTCGTTTTCGGAATCCCGCCGGCCTACGAGATCATGGGCAACTTCTCCGGCCTGCACATGGACATGTGGGGTGAGATGGAAATGGTGGGCACCATCATGGACCAGGACGTCGAGATGGTGCCGTGCGAAACGATCGATCTGACAGTTCCGGCGCAGGCCGAGATCGTCGTTGAGGGTTACGTGCATCTTGGGCAAAAATTCCCCGTCGGCGAGGTCACCTCGCCGTCGATGTATCACCTGCCGCATTCGGAACAGGTGCCGGAAGTCGAGATCACCGCGATGACGATGCGGAGCGACCGGCCGATCTACCGCAATCACCAGACCACACCCGACACCGATCACCAGACGCTGCCGCGCCTGTGTCACGAGGCGGTGCTCTACAATCGTCTCACCGAGATTGGGTTGAACGTCACCGATGTGCGGTTTCCGACCTGGGGCGCCGCGCTCTCCTGCATTTTGCAGTTCGAGTATCCGCGGGAGGGTTTCGTCAACGATGCGCTGATGACGGCCATGGGAGCGCCGTGGCTCAACACCAAGATGGTGGTTGCGGTAAGCCCGGACACCAACATCGACGATGCGCGCGAGGTGTATCACGCGATGGCGACGCGGGTCGATCCGGCGCGGGACATCATCATCGTGCCGCATACGCGCGGTTCGCCCTTCGATCCCTCTGGCCGCCCCATCGAAGGACAGCCGCCGCTGCGCACCGTCGGCAAGATCGGCATCGATGCGACGCGCAAATCGCGCCACGACCCTGCGGACTTCGAGCGGGCATGGCCCATCAACTGGGGCAAGGTTCGTCTGAAAGATTTTCTCTAGAGAGGAGTGAGAACCATGAACAAACCGGTTACACCGCCCAAACCGCACGTGCTGGTCGAGGCGCAGCCCTTTATCCCATATGTGCGCGAAGAAGATATTTCGCCCAAACTCAAACCCGTGCTCGATCCTTACAAAAAACGGATGGGCTTTTTGCCTAACGCGCTGAAGCTTTATGCCTACCGCCCCGAGATCGCCGAGACGCTGTGGAAGCTCAACAGCAATATCATGCGCGATCCTTCGTCAACGCTCGATCAGTTGCTCAAGCGCAAGCTCGCGGCGATCGCCTGTGCCACCAACGGCTGCGCCTATTGCACCGCGCATAGCTGCTCGATGCTGAAAAAGCCGCGTGGCGATGATTTCGAGGGTTGGGGCCTTAGTGAGGATGAGCTGCAGGACCTCATCACCGGCGACGTCGAGCCGAAAAACGAGTTCGAACGCATCTGCTTCGACTACGTACGCGCGGCATCGGAGGACCCGACCTCTGTTCCCGATGAGATTTTGCAGCGGCTGAAAAAGAACCTGACGCCGGCGCAGATCGTCGAGCTCGCCTGCGTGGTTGGCTTCTGGAAATTCTACAACACCGTGCATGACAGCCTGCACATCCCGGTCGAAAGCCAGCTCCTGCACGACACGGGCTATGTCGATCTCTAAACAGCGCCAGAAGCGAGTGCGCGGGCGCCGCGTTGTGGCGCCGGCCGTCGAGATCAAAACAGCCAAGTCCCGGCTTCCCGCGACCGTGTCGCGGCCAGCATTGCTGGAAGGAGGGGCCGACGCGCGCTTCCGCCGGCTGGTCTATGATCTTCTCACCATCGCCAGCCGGATGACCGTGGTGCGCGAGCATCTGGCGAGCGGCATGGGCATCACCGCTCCGCAATTCAGCTTGCTGATGGTCGTCGGCCAATTCCACGGTGAGCGCGGCGTCGGTGTAACGGCTGTCGCAAAAGTGCTGCACGTTTCAAGCGCATTTGTAGCGACGGAAACCGGCAAGCTTGCGCAGGCCGGATTGTTGACCAAGCGCGCTAATCCCCAGGATCGGCGCGCCGTGCTCTTGAGCTTGACGCGCACGGGACGCGCGCTCATCGAGCGAAACAGCAACGAAATCCGCTCGGTCAATGATGCCTTTTTCGGTGCGCTGACGCGAACCACATTTGCCGCACTGTCCACGACTATGGCCGAGCTCGTGCGTAGCTCGGCCCGCGCCACGGCGCACCTGAACCGCGCGGATTCCGCCGCTTGGCGCGAGGCCGCCGAATAATTGGGCCGGAATGTTCGGCGTGCGACTGCCCGCAAGCGCGGCGGTTCCTGCTCATAAAAAACGCTTGTGAAATTTCACTGTAATGGCAAGCTTTGCCCCCTAGGCTGATCCAAGACGAGCGCGCCAACGTCTTTTAGGACACTGCCCGAGGACTTCATCCGTGTTTGCGCAACAGGTCGTCAACGCCATCATGCTCGGATCGGTCTATGCGATGGTGGCGGTTGCACTGACCTTGAGCATCGGAGTGCTCAACTTCCTCAATTTCAGCATCCCCGGGCTATTCATGATGGGCGGAATGATGGTGTGGGCGCTTGCGCATGAGGGCGTTCCGCTGCCGCTCGCGATGGTCGGCGCGCTCGCGCTCGCGGCCGCGGCTTCGCTCGTCGTTGAGCGTTTCACTTGGCGCTGGATGCGCACCTCGTCGCCATTCGTGCCCCTCGTCAGCTCGATGGCCTTTCTGCTTCTGTTCGAACATCTGGCGCTCGCCTATTGGGGCTCGGATATGCGAGTGATGCCGGCGGCCTTCGCGAACGGGAACTGGCGTTTCTTTGGACTTGTGATCGGCATTCCGCAACTCGTCGGACTGATCTGCTCGGCGGGATTGATTGGGGCGCTCTCTTTGTTGCTCAAGCATTCGAAGTTCGGCCGTGCCTTGCGTACCATCGCGGAAGATTCGGAAACTGCCCTGATGCTCGGCGTCGACATCAACCGCGTCGTCGCCGCCGTTTTCGTCGTTGCCGGACTTTTTGCCGCGTTCGCCGGCATTCTTTTCGCGCTCAATTACCGCCAGGTGCACCCCTTTATGGGCGAAGCGGTGGGCCTCAAAGCCATCTCGGCCATGATTGTCGGCGGCATGGGCAACATCTGGGGCTCGATCGTCGGCGGCCTTGTCATCGGCCTCGCCGAGGTATTCGCCATCCGCTATTTCGGCGCCGATTTCGTCGACATCGCCGTCTTCGGCCTTCTCTTGTTTATCCTGTTCGTGCGGCCTACCGGCTTGTTCCGCGGCATGCAGACCGCGCGGGCCGGCATATGAGCGGTTATTTCGAAGGCGTTCTGGTTCTGCTCGCGATCAATATCGTATTCGCCTACGGGGCCTATCTGCCGCTAGCGGCGGGCCAACTCAATATCGGGCTGGCCGGATTTGCGGCGATCGGCGCCTACGCTTCGGCTTATTTGAGCAATCAATTCGCTGTTCATCCGCTCATCGCGATGCTGCTCGGCGCCATTCTCTCCGGACTCGTCGCGCTTGCCGTCGCGGTGCCGGTGCTGCGAACGCGCGGTATCTATCTCGCGCTGGCGACATTCGCCCTGGGACAGATCATTAGAGCCGCGATTCTCAATCTACAATTTATCGGTGGCGCAGCAGGCTATCCGGTCACCGATTATATCCGGCTGCCGATAGTGCTCGGCTTTGCGATCGGGGTCGTCGTCTTGGTGTCGCTCCTGTTCGGCACGCGCTTTGGTATTGCGGTGCGCGCGGTGCAGGACGACGAACGGGTCGCCGACCTCATGGGTGTGGAAGTGCGCGGGATCCAGATCGCCGCCTTTAGCCTCGGCGCCATGATCGCGGGTATCGGCGGCGGCCTCTACGCGCATCAATTCGGCTACATCGAAGCGCAATATTTCAATGTCGGGCTGAGCATCACGATCGTCCTCTATGTGATATTGGGCGGCACCCAAACCATGATGGGTCCCCTAATCGGCGCGACAATATTCACGCTCCTGCCGGAGCTTCTGCGGGAGAGTGCTAGCTGGCGCTATGTCGCGTTCGCAGCGGCGGTGATTGTGCTGATGGCGCTGCGGCCGCAAGGGTTGCTGACTCGCGGACAACTGCAACGACTGTTCGCCTGGCGTCACGCGCACTCTCCGGCGCGCGATGCCGACGGTATGGCGGAGCATATCGCGTGAGCCCGGGCGCAATTCTCGAAGTCGAGCGCGTGAGCAAGCATTTCGGCGGGCTGAGCGTGGTTGAGGACCTCACCTTCTCCGTACGGCGGGGGTCGCGCACGGCCCTGATCGGACCGAATGGCGCCGGCAAGACCACCATCTTCAATCTCATCAGCGGCATCTTTCCGGTCGACGCTGGCTCAATCCGCATGAATGGCGCCGACATCACGCATATTCCCTCGCGCAACCGCATCCGGCACGGCGTCGCGCGCACCTTTCAGAACGTGCGCCTGATGCCGCACCTTTCGACTCTCGAGAACGTTATCGTCGGCCAGCATTCGCGCAGCGGCGGGTGGCGCGGCGTTCTCCATCCCGTGAATCTCGTCCCCCGCAACCGCTGGCGC
>JBEKSB010000099.1:0-15230 GCA_049517455.1 Xanthobacteraceae bacterium | reverse complement strand
TGCCTGACGCGGCATAATTCAGCGCGCCGCTTCAAGTCGCTACCAGCCAGCGCGACGGAATACCTTCGCCGAAGCGTTTGACAATTTTGCCATCATTGTTTTGAAGCGACATTCGGACGCTCGCAGCAAGGTCTTTCATGGCCTTGGAATCGACGCCTGAGACGCCCTTCGCGGCGAGCATGTATTCGGCTATCTGCCGCGCCGTCATCGGCTCGCGCGCCTTCCTGAGCACGTCTATCGCGTGCCTAAACAGCGTCCCGCGCTTGAACCAGGCGTTGCCCTTGTATCGCCGCCGAATCGCTATGCGGCGAACGTTGTAGGCCGGATCAAAAAGTCTGATCACGGCCTCAACGTGTTTCATAGCTTCGGCTAGGCGCTCGGCTTCCTTTCGGTTCTCCCAAATCTTTCCGCCTAGATCAGCATGAAGGCGGACGAGATAATCGACGGCGGGATGATTAGGATTGGCTTTGAAGGCACGAGGCATGGGATGGCTCCTATCGGTGCCAGTAACCAGCAAAGAATTTGCTAGGAGAATGGTTGAGCGCCAGCCCGAGCGCGCGGTGCGCCAGAGTGCCGTTATCGAGGCGTCGATGATCCTCTTTCCAAGCGGCTTCGCTGGCATATTGCGAAAGATGGCGGGCGCTTACAAAATGATGCTGGCCTTGCACCATGCGGCGAAGCCGAGAGAAGTAGGATTCAACGAAATTGGTGTGCACACCGTTGAGGCTGTATGCCTCCGTGTGATTGATCCGCTGGGTGTCGTAGGCCGCATGCAGCGCGTCCCAATGGGCCGCTTCGTCGGCGATCATGGTACTTCCCGGCCTTACTGTCTGCGCAGCCATTAAAACGCCATGCGCTTCACTGATCGAAACGAATGGAACAGTGCGACCCTTTCTCTGCCTTAGCGCCACGACCACGCGGCGCTTTCCCGTCTGATACATGCCTCGGCGGCGATCAATCCTGTCCTCTTTCAGGTTCGCGGGGCGGATATGACCTCCAAAAAAAGCGCCATCTATTTCAACTTCGCCAGATAATTTCATGTTCGTGGTTTCGGAGGCGACCGACTCGCGCAACTTGTGCAACATCACGAACGCGGTCTTTGCGTTGCACCCCATGTCGCGCGCAAATTGAAGCGAGGAAACTCCTTTGACGGCGTTTGCGAACAAACAAATTCCGGTTAGCAAATCGGTGTATGACATTTTGCGCGCCGAAAAGATTGTGCCACTGGTCGCGCTGAATTGATGGTTGCATCCGGCACACTTGAAGCGGCGGCCGCGTGTAATCTTGTAATAATCGAGGGAGCCGCAACGCGGGCAAACTGGCGACCCTTCCGTTGACGGCCACCGCATTTTGCAGAACGTCTCGAAAGCCCTTTCTTCGCCCATAGCCCGAACATCCTTGACCGAAAGGGTCCGGGACTTGGCTGAAATAAGGAAGTGCTGGGCCACGGGCAATCTCAACGATATTCGTTGAGAAAGTTATAAAGCAACAGTTCTGGCGTTGTCAACGGAAACCGTTGAAAATTATCATACCGTGGGTATTGCCGGAATCCGGTGATCTAGCTAGATTGTGGCAATGATGCCGGAACAGTGCAGGGCTGCGAGGGCCTTCTTAGGCTGGTCAATGGATGACCTGGCGGCGCGTGCGAATTGCAGCAACAGCACGATTCGGGACTTTGAAGCTCACCGGCGGGAACCGCATAGGAACCGTTTAGCTACGATTCGGCAGGCTTTGGAGGTGGCCGGGATAGTCTTCTCGATCAGCGCGAGCGGCGACACAGCATCGGTTTCTGGGCCAGTGCGGCCCTCTGTTCGGATGACCGAAGATCGCCCAAAACGTAAGCCGCCCGGCCGAACAGGTCGGTCGGGCGGTAACAAGCGTAAGGCCAAGTAGCGCCGTGACTATTTGGGACGGGGGTGTCCGCGTACCGTTTCGATTCGCCTATAGCGAACCCGAACGTATGAGCGGACCCAGTGCCGGCGCTGGCGGAAAATCGGGTGGTCTTTTTTGACCATGATTCTCTCCTGGGTTCGGAGTTGCGGGAGGCCCCGTTGAAAACCGACCCAGAAAGTGCGAGATTAACGATTGGTGGCCCGCACTCTTGAGCCGACTTCAACGGAGCCGGTTTGACAGCGGTCCTACGGGAAAGCCGGGCGGGTGTTCAGACCCGTTCCGGCTTTTCCTATCTCCCCTGACCAGACCTCACGTCAGGGGAGCAATGCGGGTGTCATCGGATACTCCCTGTTTTTCGGACGCCTGCGAATTGCCCGCGCCGTTGATGCTCTTGGCGTCAGGCGACCACATTTCCTCAAGTGGAATGTCTTTGCTCTTCAGCGGAACCGCGCGGCGCTCAGGCGGAAATGGGTCGCCCGGCTTCCAGTGTTCCATCTTGTAGTTGCACCAATAGAAATTGAATGTCGGCCAAACCATTCCGCCCGCTTTCGCTGCCGCCAGTTTCGACTTAGCGGCACCGCTACGAATGGCGTGGCGCGCCGCCGCCATTTGCTCTGCGGTTATCCTGCGTCGAGGCCCCCAGTTGTCGAGGCGCGTTTTCCTCGCATTGGCGATCCCGGCCTTGGTTTTTTCAATGTGTTCCGCGCTGTTGCGCGTGCTGGCATTGTTTCGACGTGCCCGCAGTTGGCGTAACCGCTCGGCAGAATACCAAGTGACGATGCCCCATTTACCGTCACCGACGAGAATTACATCGCCCTCTTTCCGTTCCCGTTTTCGTAGCGCCCAACTGACTGACTGCTCGGGTCGGTCCGACAGAAGGCTGAATCCAGCATCAGAAAGGACCGCCCAAATCTGTTTTCCGGTCAATTCGATCCGGTCGCTTTCGGAAAGTACCTTGGCCGATGCTGCTTCAAGCCCCATGCCTTTGTACTTGTTGGACACGGCGGCCAGCGGCGGGGGGAGGGGCATTTCAGTTTTCGTCGTAGTCGCCTCGGAAGGCTGTAAACCGGCCGCCTCGCGTGCCGCGCCGATCGCCGTCAGCGATTTCCGCACGGCGTCGAGTTCGGCAATCAGACGCGCTTCCTTTTCCCGGAGCGGAAGGACGGCAGCCTCATAGGGATCGAAGTTAGCCATGAGCCGGGGGTAATGGAGTCGAAACCCGGTGTCAAGGAGAAGGCCCTTCGATGGGCGGCAAATAACCTGTGTATCGGTTACTTGCCGATTGTCAGAACATCGTATGGTATTCTGATAATCTGCTATCCCTAGCTTAAAATTCTCTCAACTCTACAATGCCTTATGGATTGTAGCGATTTTGGTTGCAAATGCGCCCGAAGGCCGCTCCTTCACACCATTTCGCCGCGCATCAGGCGGGGTTGCGAGGCGGCCGGCATGACGCCTTCGCGCATCAGGGCGCGGCGCAGCGGCCCGATCCGATCGACGAGAAACAGTGAGAGCCCTCGCATGCCCTGCACCGGCAAGAAATCCGTAAGCAGGCTGCGGTTGAGAAGATCGATCGCAATCTTTCGGCTCGTTACGTCGGCGCGGCGCTGGTTATCATAGCGCGCGAGCACGCCGGGTGAGCCGAGGTCAACACTGTTTCGCCGTGCCTCCGCGACGATTTCGCCGAGTGTCGCGGCATCACGGAAGCCGAGATTGAGGCCCTGCGCGCCGATCGGCGGAACCACATGCGCGGCCTCGCCGACCAGGGCAATCCGACCGCGCGCAAAGGAATGCGCCGTCTCGACCGCAAGCGGAAGCACGCCGCGCCCGGGCTCGACGTTCATTTTGCCGAACAGCGAATGCGCGCGGCGCTCGATCTCGGCCGAAAGGTCCGCGTCGGTCATTGCGGCCAGCGCCGCCGCGCGCTTCGGGTCGAGCACGCAGACGACACTCGAGCGCCGGCCGGGTAGGGGAACGAGCGTGAGTGGTCCGCTTCCGGTGTGGAATTCCGTCGCCGTATCCTGGTGCGGCCTTTCATGCGCGAGATTGACCGTCAAAGCGGTCTGCGGATAGGCGCGGCGATCGGTGCCGATCCCGGCGGCGGCGCGGCAGAGCGAGCGCTGCCCGTCTGCTCCGATCGCAAGCCGCACGCGCGCTACACTGTCAGCGAGCGTGATGGTGACGCCGGCCGGATCGCTCGCGATCGCGACTGCCGGAGCAGCCACGCGCGAAATTTTCAACTGTGCCGCGCGCTCGTAAAGTGCTGCGATGAGATGACGGTTCTCGATGTTATAGCCAAAGGCGTCGAGACCGATTTCCGTGGCTGCGAACATCACCTCCGGCGCACGCAGAAGCCGCCGCGTATCGTCGACGAGACGGATGGATGCGAGCGGCGCGGCATGCGGGAGGCACGCCTGCCAGACGCCTAAGGTCGCCAGCGCGGTCACCGAGCCCGCAAGCAGCGCGGTGGTGCGGTGATCGTCGTCAGGCTGAGGCGCGATGAGCAGAGTGTCGACACCGGCGGCTTTCAGCGCAATTGCGCTCATGAGGCCGGCCGGCCCGCCGCCGACGACCGCCACCTCGGCTGTCATACTTTCTTTCTCGCTGTTCACGACGGCGTCCCTTCCCGGTGCATTGGCTTCTCAAATGTATATCGAAAAAGTAGCAAGGACAGGGAGATTGCGCACGATCCTCTGTTCATGTGTAGGGTGAAGTTATGGACCCAAAGTCCTTCGAAACCCATACGCCACCGCGCATCGTGGCGGCTTTCGCGGTCCACGTTTTCACCGCTTGCGGAGCCGCCTGCGCGCTGCTTGCGTTGATAGCGGCGGTGAGTGCCGAGTGGACGCGGATGTTTGTGTGGCTCGGGCTTGCTCTCGTCATCGATGGCGTCGACGGCACCTTTGCGCGGCGATTGCGCGTGGCCGAGCTTTTGCCGCGCTGGTCAGGCGAAACGCTCGACTTCGTCGTCGATTTTGCCACTTACGTGTTTGTGCCGGCCTACGCCATTGCCGCCAGCGGTCTGTTGCCGTCATCCGTGGCACTCGCGCTCGGCCTTATCGTCACGGTGACAGGGGCGCTCTATTTCGCTGACCGGCGAATGAAGACATCGGACAGCTATTTCCGTGGCTTCCCGGCGCTTTGGAACGTCGTGGCGTTCTATCTGCTATTGCTCAAGCCCGCTCCCTGGCTCGGCGCGATTGCGATCGCCGTCCTTACCGCCGCGACATTCGCACCGATGCATTTCGTCCACCCGATCCGCGTGCCGCGCTGGCGGCTAGTGAATCTGGCGGCTTTGGTGCTGTGGGCGGCGCTCGCGGTGTTGGCGCTGGCGCAAAACCTCGATCCGCCCTCCTGGGTCGCCGCTGCGCTCGCGGCAATCGCCGTCTATTTCGTGATCGTTGGCCTGTTGCGCCAAAGGTCCTAAAAGCATCGAATGCTCGCGCTTGTCACCGATCCGAATGCCTGGGCGGCACTTCTGACGCTCACCGCGCTCGAAATTGTGCTCGGCATCGACAATGTCATCTTTGTCTCGCTCCTGGCTGCGAATCTCGATCCGGCCTCGAGCCGGCGGGCACGGCAGTTCGGGCTTCTGCTCGCGCTCGCTTTCCGCATCGCGCTGCTATTCGTGCTGACCAGCCTGGGGCGGCTGCGCTACCCCCTCATCGTTGTTTACGGCGATGAGATTTCCTGGCGCGATATCGTCCTGATCGGCGGCGGCCTCTTTCTCATCGCCAAGGCAACGTTCGATATCCACGGCGAGATCGATGTCGACGAGGGTGAGCAAGGCCACACGGCGGGGACCGCCTCCGGCATTCTCTTGGTCGTCTTGCAGATTGCCGTCATCGATCTTGTATTTTCGATCGACTCGATCGTAACCGCTATCGGCATGGCGCAGCAGATCGAGGTGATGATTGCCGCGGTGCTCATCGCCGTCGGGGTCATGTACGCGGCGTCGGCCTCAGTCGCTGGCTTCATCACGCGCCACCCGACCACAAAAATGCTGGCGCTGTCATTTCTGATCTTGATCGGCGTCGCGCTCATCGCCGACGGGTTCGACGTCCACATTCCGCGTGGCTACGTCTATTTCGCCATGGCGTTTGCCGGTGCCGTCGAGGCATTCAACATTTTGGCGCGGCAGCGGCGCGTGCGACGCGGGCTGCGTCGATGAACTGTGTCGGCTCCCCTTGCGCCGCCTTGTCGACTACCTATGATCGCGCACCTGCGTGAAGGTTTTTAAAGGGAGCGAACAATGGTTGCGGCGGTGCGCGTACATAAGGTCGGCGGTCCCGAGGTTTTGACGTACGAGGAAATTACCGTTCCCGCCGCCGGGCCCGGTCAGATCCGGGTGAAGCAGCATGCCATCGGCGTCAATTTCGTCGATACCTATTTCCGCTCGGGCCTGTATCCCGCCCCGGGCGGCTTGCCCTTCGTCGCCGGTAACGAAGCCGCGGGTGAGGTCGTCGAAGTCGGCTCCGGCGTCAGCGAATTCAAGCGCGGCGATCGCGTGGCTTATGTCATCGGGCCCGGCTGCTACACCGAAGAACGCGTGCTTCCGGCCGACCGCGCGGTGAAACTGCCGGACAAGATCAGCTACGAGCAAGCCGCGGCCATGATGCTCAAGGGCATGACGGTGGAATATCTCGTGCGCCGCACCTTCAAGGTCGAGAAAGGCACGAATGTGCTGATGCACGCGGCGGCCGGCGGTGTCGGCCTCATTCTGTGCCAATGGGCGAACCATCTCGGCGCCAACGTCATCGGCACGGTCGGATCGAAGGACAAAGCCGAGCTCGCGCGCGCCAATGGCTGTCATCATACGATCCTCTACCGCGACGAGGATTTTGTCGCGCGAGTGAAGGAAATCACCGGCGGCAAGCTCTGCGACGTCGTCTATGACGGCATCGGCAAGACGACCTTTCCGGCCTCGCTCGACTGCATCCGTCCGCTCGGCCTGTTCGTGAGCTTTGGCAGCGCGTCGGGCCCAATCGAGGCGTTCAACATGAACCTCTTGCAGTTCAAAGGCTCACTGTTCGCCACGCGTCCGACGCTCAACACTTATGCCGCCAAGCGCGCGGATTTGCTCGCCATCGCCAACGAACTGTTTGCCGTCGTCGCCAGCGGCGCGGTCAAGATACCGATCAATCAGACATACGCGCTGCGCGACGCCGCCAAGGCGCACCGCGATCTCGAAAGCCGCAATACCACCGGCGCCTCCATCCTGGTGCCGTGAGGACTTAGCGACGTCCAATGAGAATTTGGGGTTATTGGGCGACGCTCGGCTGGGCGTTTCTTGCCTTGGTCGCGGGTCAATTCGCCGCGCTCGCCGCGTTGTTGTGGATACGCCTGAGCGATGTCAGCTCGCTGCTTTCCACACCGTTCGACGGTGCCATGGTCACGCTTTTCATCATGATTGCCAATCCGGTCACAATGGCGGTGATCGCGCTCGCCGTGTGGCTGAAACGGGGTGGGCAGGTGGAATATCTGGCGCTGATGTGGCCGCCGAAGCGTGACGTGAGGATTGGGCTGGTGTGGCTCGTCGGCCTGATCGCGCTCGGCGATGCGCTGCTTTATTTCAGCGGATACCCGCTCGTCACGCCGTTTCAGCTGCAATCCTACACGACGGCCGCCGCCGAGGGATGGCTTCCGGCGTTGTTGATTGGCGCCGTCATCGCGGCGCCGGCGGGCGAGGAGATCATGTTCCGCGGATTTCTGTTCCGCGGCTGGGTCCGTTCGGATCGCGCGGCGTGGCCGGCCATTGTGGTGATCTCGGTATTATGGGCGGCGCTGCACGTCCAGTACGATTGGACCGGTATATTGCAGATTTTCGTCATCGGGCTGTTTCTCGGCTGGATGCGCTGGCGTAGCGGCTCCACGCTGTTGACGTTGTTGCTGCACGGGCTGTTCAACGTCGAAGGCACGCTGGAAACCGTGTTGCAGGTCCGATTTTTCTCGTAGCGCGTTATCAGTTCACACCGTGGGCGGCAAGCGCGGCAGCCCAATCACTGGCTCCGTGAAGCGGGCAATGGATGCGACCACGTCGGCGAGCGCTACGGTGCTGCCGGGCGTTTCGCTGACGATGGTCGCAAGAACGCTCATGTCGCGCCGGAACAACGAATCGAGCGCGGTGAGCGTGTGGCTGATGGTGCCGCGATAGGAGCCGGTCACCAGGATGAGCGGCAAGCGCAACGCCATCATCACGTCGAGGATGGTGCGGTGCTCGTCGAGCGGCACCATGATGCCGCCGACGCCTTCGATCAGCAGGACGTCGCGGCGCCGTTCGATCGCGGCCTTACAGTAGTTTACGACGCCATCGACATCGATGCTGCGGCCCTCGATCTGTGCCGCGAGATCCGGCGAAACGGCGGCGCGAAAGCGCCAGGGCGAGATGCGATCAATCGATTCAGGCGAAAAAGGCAGGCCGAGCGCGGTGATGAGCGTGCCGGGGTCGCTTGCCGGGGCGTGCGCCGGGTCGTATCCGCAGACGATCGGTTTGATGGCGTCGACCGCATGGCCCGATTCGCGCAAGTGCCGGATGAGCGAGGCGACGACGAGGGTTTTTCCCACATCGGTGCCGGTCGCGGTGATGAAGATCGCGGTCACGATTCAGCGCCTCGGCGGGCATGAAAGCGCCGAATTTCGGGCAATACCAGCGAAAACAAAGGACCGGCTGCCGGGCCGGTGGCGGACGGATGGCGCCGGATCAGTAACCTACGACGGTACCGTAGAGATCGTAGGCGTCAGCGCGCTCGATCTTTACGGTGGCGATCTCGCCGATCCGGAGCGGCCGACGGCTCTGGACGAATACGGTGCCGTCGATCTGGGGCGCATCGCCCTTGCTGCGACCCTTTGCGGTACCGGAACTTGATCCGGCCGGGCTGACCTCATCGATGATGACACGCTCGCGGGCGCCGACCTTACGCTTGAGGCGTTTTGCCGAAATCCCCTGCTGGAGCTGCATCAAACGGTTCCAGCGCTGCTCTTTGACCGGCGCGGGTACTGGCGCGCCGAGATCGTTCGCCACAGCGCCTGCGACCGGCTCGTAGCGGAAGCAGCCGACCCGGTCGAGCTCGGCCTCGCCGAGCCACTCGAGCAGCAGCGAAAAATCCTCATCCGTCTCGCCGGGAAAGCCGACGATGAAGGTCGAACGGATCGTGAGGCTGGGGCAAACGGCGCGCCATCGCCGGATGGTCGCAAGCGTTTTTTCCTGGGCCGCAGGGCGGCGCATGCGTTTAAGCACGGCGGGACTGGCATGCTGGAATGGCACGTCGAGGTAGGGGAGCACTTTGCCGTCCGCCATCAGCGGGATGACGTCATCGACGTGCGGATAGGGATAGACGTAATGCAGCCGCACCCAGACGCCGAACTCGCCGAGCGCGCGGGTGAGATCGACGAATTTGGCCCGAACTTCCTGGCCCTTCCATTCGCTCGCGGCGTATTTCACATCGACGCCGTAGGCCGATGTATCCTGGGAAATGACCAAGAGTTCCTTGACCCCGGCGGCGACCAGCCGCTCGGCCTCGCGAAGCACCTCCGCGGCCGGCCGGGAGACTAGATCGCCGCGCAATTTAGGGATGATGCAGAAGGTGCAACGATTGTTGCAACCCTCTGAAATCTTGAGATAAGCGTAGTGGCGTGGGGTGAGTTTTATGCCTTCGGGCGGGATGAGATCGGTATAGAGATCGTGCTGCGGCGGAGCGGCGCGATGGACCGCCTCAAGCACGCTCTCGTATTGCTGCGGCCCCGTTATCGCCAGCACGTTCGGGTATACAGCGGTGATCTTTTCCGGTTCCGCGCCCATGCAGCCGGTGACGACGACTTTGCCGTTCTCGGCGAGCGCGGCGCCGATGGCGGCGAGGGATTCCGTTTGCGCGCTATCGAGAAAGCCGCAGGTGTTGACGATCGCAAGATCGGCATCGGCGTGGTCGCGGCAAAGCTCGTAACCCTCTGCGCGCAGCCGCGTGATAATGCGCTCGGAATCGACTAGCGCTTTCGGACAGCCGAGCGACACGAAAGAGATGCGGGGAGCGCGGTTCAACAGATTCCTATAGGATATAGGATTATTCGCTCATTCCGGGAGCTGGCCACGAGATGGGGCTTGTGGCCGCCCAGGTCAACCGGTCCGCGAGCCCGCTTTCCTCATTGCACGGGAGCCGGAGTACGATTGGTTTCGTTGGCGCTGCGCGCATAAAACCGGACATGACCAAGTGGACCTTCCAAACCCGCCACTCCTTCTCGTCACCGATCGCCGGCAAGCCCGGCGTTCGCTGAGCGACATTGTCGCGGCCGCGCTTAGTGCCGGTTGCCGTTGGGTGAGCCTGCGCGAAAAGGATTTGCCGCCAGACGAGCAAGTTTTGCTGGCGCGCTCGCTCTTGCGACTGACGCAGGCCGAAGGGGTGAAGTTGATGCTGCACGGCGAGGCCTCTTGGGCCAACGCCGCGGGTGCCGACGGCGCGCATCTGCCTTCGGGCAGTGACCCCAGGGCTGCCCGCGCGCTGATCGGCCCCAGCAAGCTTTTGGGCGTTTCGATCCATAGGGCGACCGACGCGGAGGCGATTGATCCCGCGCTCGTCGACTATGCGTTGGCGGGGCCGGCCTTCGAGACGGCGAGCAAGCCGGGCTATGGCCCCGAGATCGGCCGCCGAGGTTTTCGCGACATCGCGCATGCCTCAAGGGTGCCGGTGCTTGCGATCGGCGGCATCAATGCGGCGCGGCTTGGCGAACTCATTGCAGCGGGGGCGGCCGGCGTCGCGGTGATGGGCGGGGTCATGCGCGCTGCCGATCCGACGCAAGAGGTTCGTTCGTTGGTCGCGGCGCTCAATGGTTCGCGCGCTATCCGCGCGCCCGGTATGTAGCGACCCCCTGATCGGGCACCCACACGCCGGCAGGGAGCCTTCCCGTTTGCCAGAAAACGTCGATCGGCATGCCGCCGCGCGGATGGAAATACCCGCCGATGCGCAGCCATTTTGGCTTCAATAGCGCGGCAAGCTTCTTGCCGATCGCAACCGTGCATTCCTCATGGAACGCACCGTGG
Source organism: Xanthobacteraceae bacterium (assembly GCA_049517455.1). GTDB lineage: Bacteria > Pseudomonadota > Alphaproteobacteria > Rhizobiales > Xanthobacteraceae > BOG-931. Next base: position 4,306 of record JBEKSB010000099.1, on the reverse strand, counting down.
TTGCGGAAACTGTTGAGATAAAGCTTGAGCGATTTTGACTCCACGAGCCAGGCGCGCGGGACATGGTCGATAACAAGCGTGGCGAAGTCGGGCTGTCCGGTCACCGGGCACATTACGGTAAATTCAGGAAACGTGAAACGGGCAATGTAGTTCGTATCCGGATGCGGATTACGCACGCGGTCGAGCACGGCCTCAGCTGGCGAGGCGGGGATCGGCACGGGGCGTCCGAGTTGAAGGCGCTTCTTCGGCATGTTCTGAACGCCGGTCGATAAGGGGCTCGCTCACATCTGCATCACTGCATGCCCCGCTCGGCCGGACATGACAAGCGCCTTGCCGATCCTGTAGAAGCGCCTCGGCACTAGTAAGCCGGGAGCATGCATGACTGCCATTATCGACATCATCGGGCGGGAAATCCTGGACAGCCGCGGCAATCCGACCGTCGAGGTCGATGTCGTCCTCGCCGATGGCTCCCGCGGCCGTGCCGGCGTGCCCTCGGGCGCCTCGACCGGCACGCACGAAGCAGTCGAGCTGCGCGACGGCGGCCCGCGCTATCTGGGCAAGGGCGTGCGCAACGCCGTCGAGGCGGTCAACGGCGAGATTTTCGACGCGCTAAGCGGCATGGACGCCGAGGCCCAGGTCAAGATCGACGAGACCATGATCGCGCTCGACGGTACGCCCAACAAGGGCCGGCTCGGCGCCAACGCCATCCTCGGCGTATCGCTCGCCGTCGCCAAGGCGGCGGCGATCGCGAATAAGCTGCCGCTCTACCGCTATGTCGGGGGCACTGCGGCGCGGCTTCTGCCGGTGCCGATGATGAACATCATCAACGGCGGCGTACATGCCGACAATCCGATCGATTTCCAGGAATTCATGATCGTGCCGCTCGGCGCGGCCTCCTTTGCCGAAGCGTTGCGCGCCGGGTCGGAGATTTTTCACACGCTGCGCGCGGCGCTCAAAGCCGCCGGTCACAACACCAATGTCGGGGACGAAGGCGGCTTTGCGCCCAATCTGCCCTCGGCCGAGGCCGCGCTTGATCAGATCGTGGCGGCGATCGAGAAGGCCGGATACCGGATCGGCGACAACGTCATGCTGGCGCTCGATCCGGCCGCGAGCGAATTCTTCAGCGACGGCGCCTATCGCTACAAGGGAGAAGGTAAGACGCGCTCGGTCGAGCAGCAGGCCGAGTACCTTGCCGCGCTGGTGAAGCGCTACCCGATCGTGTCGATCGAAGACGGCATGGCCGAGGACGACTTCGCCGGCTGGAAAATGCTGACGCAAATGATCGGCGCGCGCTGCCAGCTCGTCGGCGACGATATTTTTGTGACGAATGTCGCGCGGCTCGCCGAGGGAATCAAAAACGGCATCGGCAATTCGATCCTGATCAAAGTGAACCAGATCGGCACGCTCACCGAGACGCTCGCGGCCGTTGAAACCGCGCACAAGGCCGGCTACACAGCCGTGATGTCGCATCGCTCCGGCGAGACCGAGGATTCCACGATCGCCGACCTCGCGGTGGCCTGTAACTGCGGTCAGATCAAGACCGGGTCGCTCGCCCGCTCGGATCGCATCGCCAAGTACAACCAGCTCCTTCGCATCGAGGAGGAGCTCGGCGGACAAGCGGTCTATCCCGGGCGCTCCGCCTTCAAAGCCCTCGCATAAGGGGTCCGGCGACGCGCTTCGCGGCAAGCGGGCCGGCAATTTCGTCCTCAGCGAATTGGGCAACCGCCTGCCGTAACCGTCGAACCCGCGCCATTAATTCCGCTTTAAGCGGCGCGCTTGCATGGTGGCTGGATGGTCACCCGCAAGCGATTGCGCTCGATTCTCACCGCGCTGGGCCTTTACGTCCTGGCGGCGCTGCTCATCGGCTATTTCGGTGTAAACGCGTTCAGCGGCAATCACGGCCTGAAGGCCAAGCAGGATATCGACCTGCAGACCGCTTCGCTCTCGATCGAGCTTGCCCGGCTGCAAGTCGAGCGCCGGCAGTGGGAGCGCCGCATAGCCCTCCTCAAGTCCAGGGGGCTTGATCCCGATATGCTCGACGAACGCGCGCGCGCTCTCCTCGATTATGCGCACCCCAACGATTTGACTTTGATGCTCGACACGCCTCGGCTTGCGCCGTAAGGCGGGCCTTGAAACTACCGCGGCCCTTCCCAAAATATTTTTAATGCCAACGGTTTGGTTGCCGGAACCGTTCGCTGGACGCCGACTTCCGCCATAAGGCGATTTCGGCTATGGGATGGAACTCGCGATGTATCGAGGACACTGATGGCCGTCGCCAAAACCAAAGAAGTCGATCATATCGCCGACGAACGCCTTCCGGCTGTAGAGGTTTCGACGCATCCTGGGCCCGGCCCGGAATTTAGCAAAGACGAGGAGTTCCAGGCGCTCCGGCAAATGCTCCTAATCCGGCGTTTCGAGGAAAAGGCCGGTCAGATGTACGGCATGGGGCTGATCGGCGGTTTCTGCCACCTTTATATCGGCCAGGAAGCAGTCGTTGTCGGCGTCCAGATGGCGAAGCGGGACGGCGATCAGATGATCACCGGCTATCGCGATCACGGCCATATGCTGGCCTGCGGCATGGACCCGAAAGGCGTGATGGCCGAGCTCACCGGCCGGCGCAACGGCTATTCCAAGGGTAAGGGCGGGTCGATGCACATGTTCTCCCGCGAGAAGAATTTTTACGGCGGACACGGCATCGTCGGCGCGCCGGTGCCGATCGGCACGGGGCTCGCCTTCGCCAATAAGTATCGTGACAGCGACGCCGTCTGTCTGACCTATTTCGGCGACGGTGCGGCGAACCAGGGCCAGGTTTATGAAAGCTTCAACATGGCGGAGCTGTGGAAGCTCCCGGTCGTCTACATCATCGAGAACAACCGCTATGCCATGGGCACCGCGGTGACGCGCTCTTCTGCGCAGACCGATTTCTCCAAACGCGGCGTCTCCTTCAATATTCCGGGCGTGCAGGTCGACGGCATGGACGTACGCGCAGTGAGGGCCGCCGGCCAGGAGGCGATCGCCTGGTGCCGCTCCGGAAAAGGGCCGACCATTATTGAAATGATGACCTACCGCTATCGCGGGCATTCGATGTCCGACCCGGCCAAATACCGGACCAAGGAAGAGGTCGATAAAGTGCGCACCCAACACGATCCGATCGAGCAGGTGCGCGCGCGGCTGCTCGCCAGGAAATGGGCAAGCGAAGACGAGCTGAAAAAAATCGATGCTTCGGTGCGCGCCGTCGTCAATGAAGCGTCCGAGTTCGCGACCAATGATGCCGAGCCCGATCCCGCCGAACTCTATACGGACGTGTATCGGTGACAGTGTTCATGCTTGCGTACCGGCGCCCGCTGTATTCCCCGGCGCGACGATCGACGAGTTAACCCACCATGCCGACCCAGGTCCTCATGCCCGCGCTCTCCCCCACCATGGAGAAGGGCAATCTCGCCAAGTGGCTCAAAAAGGAAGGCGACGCCGTCAAATCCGGCGACGTCATCGCCGAAATCGAGACCGACAAAGCCACCATGGAAGTGGAGGCGGTCGACGAAGGCACACTCGGGAAAATTCTGGTGCCCGAAGGTACCAACGATGTTGCGGTCAACACGCCGATCGCAATGATCCTCGCCGAGGGCGAGGATCAGGCCGCGCTGATGGACAGCAAGCCGGCGCAGGGAAACGCCGGGGCCACGGAGCCGGCGCGCCCGCAGAAGGCTGCCGAATCCGCGTCACTGGCGGAAAGGGATGAGCCGGCCAAAAAGGCCGAAGCGCCTGCGCTCGCAAAGACCGGAACGGTGAAGGCGCCGGCGGCACGGGTGATGCCCGACCCCGACGTGCCGGAAGGCACCGAGATGGTCACCATGACCATGCGCGAAGCGTTGCGCGATGCCATGGTCGAGGAAATGCGCCGCGATGCCGATGTGTTCGTGATGGGCGAGGAAGTCGCCGAATATCAGGGCGCCTACAAGGTCACGCAGGGCTTGCTTCAGGAGTTCGGCGCGCGGCGTGTCATCGACACACCGATCACCGAGCATGGCTTCGCCGGTCTTGGCGTTGGGGCCGCGCTCGCCGGACTAAAGCCGGTCATTGAGTTCATGACCTTCAACTTCGCCATGCAGGCGATGGATCACATCATCAACTCGGCGGCCAAGACGCGTTACATGTCCGGCGGACAGGTCGACGTGGCCATGGTGTTTCGCGGGCCGAATGGAGCGGCCGCCCGCGTCGGCGCACAGCACAGCCAGGATTACACCTCCTGGTATTCGCACGTTCCGGGCCTCAAAGTTGTCGCGCCCTCGACCGCCGCCGATGCCAA
>JBEKSB010000098.1:0-15258 GCA_049517455.1 Xanthobacteraceae bacterium | reverse complement strand
GCTTCAATCTGCCAGAGCGGCGGTTTCTTCGGATCATCCTTACAGGGTTCGCAGGCGGTATAGACGCCGTTTTGCATGACCGTGTAGTTGCCCTTGACGCGGTCGGCGCGCGCGGCGGCAAAACGCGTGTCATCGAAGGTTTCGAGCCGCAGTGAATCGACAAAGCCGTCGCGGTAGTCCTCGGTAAGATCGATGAACTGGCCATACGTGATCTTGCCATCAGACTCGGTCATCCTGACATTGCCGCGCGCTTGCAGCCGTTTTGATTTTTGGTCGTAGGTGACTTCGTCCGCTTCGACGGTCGATCCGTTGAAATAGATCTGGACGTTGCCCACCGCGGAGACGGTATTGTTGGTGTAGTCGTATCTGATCTCCGCCGCCTGCACGAGCATCGGCGCGTCCGAGGCCTGCGAAGGCGGCTTCGGCGCCGGCGGTCGCGGCGGGAAATGCAGCAGGTTTTGCGCCGACGCCGGTTCGGGCGTGAGCAAAGAATGCGCGCCAAAGGCGAGCAACGCAGCGAGGATCGCTATGCTCACCCGGGCATGAATACGCAAGCCGGAGGAAGAAGGGCGGATCGAACTCGCCACTACCCGTCCTCCTGATGCAACAAGACGAAGAAGCCGGTGAGGCTGCCGACCAGTACCGGAATCCACGCCGCCATGATCGGCGACATCAGCTCCGATTTGCTCATGTCCTCCGTGAACTTTGACAAAATAAACAGCAGAAAACCGGCGGAAATTCCGCCCAACACCATTTTCTGCACACCGCCGAAACGGAAGAAGCGCAGGCTCACCGAAGCAGCGAGCAAGACCATCGCGGTAAGCAGGAAAGGACGCGACAGCAGCTGCTGGTATTGCAGCCGATAACCGGCGGCGACCAATCCCGCCCGATCTGCCAGCTCGATGTAGGAGGGGAGTTGCCAGAACGGCACGGTTTCGGGCGTGGCGAAGCTTTCCCGCGCCTGTTCAAGCGTCAAGTTGGTAGCGAGCCGATAGGTGTCTTGGAGCACGGGCGGATTGCTGCTCGCGTAAATGCGGGCATCGTCGAACCGCCAATAGCCTTGCTCCAGCGCCGCCGTCTTTGCTTCGATCCGCTCCTGGAATTGGCCGTCGCTATTGAAGGTGTATACGCTCACGCCGCCAAGCTGGGCGCCCTGCTCGCGGCTTGATTTGGCGTTGATGACGGCGGCGCCGTCCGCGCTCCTTTGGCGTACCCAGAAGCCGGCCGTATTTTCCTGAAGTGCCGAGGTGGGAAGCTGGCCCATCATCTCGGCTTCGAGGCGTTTGGACCGCTCGTGCAGCGCTGCGGCGAGTGGATTGTAAACTGCGGTGGCGACCACGCCGAACAGGAACGCTGCGATCATCGACGGCGCCACGAATTGCCAGGCGGAAACGCCGGCAGCGCGCGCGATGACCAATTCGAGGCGGCGCGATAGCGCCAGATAGCACGACATCGCGCCCACCAACACCGCGAACGGCATGATGCGTTCGGAAAGTTGGGGAACGCGGAACATTGAAATCTCGGCGATGACGAAGGCCGTCGCCTTTGGCCAGTCGGAGCTGCGGCGCAAGAGTTCGACGTAATCGATCATCGCGGCAAGCGCGACTACGCCCAAGAACGAGCCGGTGACGGATTTGAGAAAGCGTATTCCGAAATAGCGCGAGAGCGTACCAGTAAGCATCGGCGCCATCCTCAACCTGCCGTCGCTTTTGCGAAGCGTTCGGTGATTGCGATGGCGATCTTGGATACCACCGCTGCGGGTTCGATGGCTCGTCCGCGTGAAATTTGCCACGATCCGGCGATGATCGAGCCGATCAGAGCAATATATTGGACGGCGAGAACGGCCGGAATGCGCGTTCCGATAATAACGCTAAGGAAGCCGATAAGGCGCAGCAGCGAAACCACGCCGACAAGGGCCAGAAGCGCCAATGTGCGGCTTTGCCTCGTCGTTTGCGGCGGGCCGAGGAAGGCGTAGGCGAGGATAGCGAATGCCAGCGGATAGAGCGGGGTCACGAAGCGATCGTGCAACTCCGATCGATACTCGCTCAACGGTGCCCCATGAAGGCCGTCTTCTGGCCGCGGCCACATGAGTTCCCAAACATATTTCTCGCGTGTGTTGTAGACCACGCTTTGCGGGCTGCCGGTGAATTTTGAGAGATCGAAAGCGTACCGATCGAACGTCACGATGCGCAGATCGCGCTGGCCTGCCTCGATGCGCTGAACGCTGCCTTTTTCGAGCACGAGGAACGAGCCGGTATCGTTCTTCACGATCTCGCCCTGCTCGGCCGGGTAGGTGAAGCGACCGGGTTGAACGATATTGGTGAGGATGTCGGCGCGAACTTGCGTCCCCCAGTCGCGCAGCTCGCGCAGGCTGCGCGGCGAAATATAGACGGCAATGGTGGTGACGAGCAGCGAAACCACTAACGCCACGGCTATGAACGGACGGACCAGCCGCCACGGCGAAACGCCGGCGGCGTTCATCACGATGATCTCGGAATCCGAACTGAGCTTGTTGAGGACATGCGAGACGGCCAGCACCAGCGCAATTGGCGCAATCATCATGACGAGGAGGGGGATGAACAGCCCGGTGATGCCGATGAAGACGAAGAGCGTTTGCCGTTGGCTGGTGATGAGGTCGAATTCGCGGATCGCCTGCGTGAACCACATCACGACTGTCAGGCTGACAACGGTAATCAGGAACGCACCCATCGTGGTGCGGAACATGTACCAGCCGATCGACCCCATCGGACTCAACTTCCCCGCTGACGGGGCCCTACCGCCGCCCTCGGCCCGCCGGAAGGGGCGTCACCCCCCGAGCCGAGATTCCCCAATGCCCGCAGTTTCATGCTTTCACAAAGTGGCCTCGCCAAGGCAAAGCCATTGAACTTGCAAAGCTAAGAGTTGCTAAGGGTTAATGGATTCCCTCCGTGATAGCGGCCAAGTGCCGACCTCGACAGAAGGTGCTTTGCACGAGTCGGCGGTCCGGTTCATATGGCCGTTCAAGAAAGTCTGTGCTCCGCCCGATAAGGACCGATTCCAATGCTCGACCGCCCCAAGATCGGCTTCACCCCAGCTGACCGCCTTCGGGGTGTTCTTGTTACGTTCTGCGCCGAGGGTCTCAAATTCGGTCCTGCGACCCAAAAGGCACTGTCACCCCTCGGCGATCTCTACCGCCGCGCCGCGGCTGCGGACCGTTTCACCGGCAAAAACGGATCAACCCTCGACATCATTGCGCCCACGGGGCTCAACGCGCCCCGTCTGGTCATTATCGGGACCGGCAAGGAGCGCGAGCTGCGAGATCGCGATTTGATCAAGCTTGGCGGTGTGGCGATGGGGAAAATCCCGACGGCCGCCGCGCAGGCGACCATTGTGGCTGAATTCGCGGGGGGCGCGCTGAAGGCCGATCAGATCGCCGATTTAGCGCTCGGCGCGCGCCTGCGTGGGTACAGGTTCGACCGCTACAAGACCAAGCGCAAAGAGGGTGAAGAGCGGGCCGACAAGGTGGAAGTGAATTTCGCCTGTGCCAACCCGGCCGCAGCGGAGAAGGCTTGGGCTCGCGCGGTGGGTGTGGCCGACGGTGTCGTGTGGGCGCGCGACCTCATCAACGAACCGGCCAATGTGCTCTATCCTGGTGAGTTTGCCCGCCGCGCGTCAGGCCTAAGGAAGCTCGGCGTCGTGGTCGAGGTACTCGACGTGCCGGCGATGAGGAAGCTCGGTATGGGCGCGATTCTCGGCGTCGGGCAAGGTTCGGCGCATGAACCGAAGGTCGTCGTCATGCGTTGGAATGCCGGTAAGCGTGGCGCCGACCCGATCGCGTTCATCGGCAAAGGCGTGTGCTTCGACAGCGGCGGCATCTCGATCAAGCCGGCGGCGAGCATGGAAGACATGAAGGGCGACATGGCCGGCGCGGCTTGCGTCGTCGGCCTTATGCACGCGCTCGCGGTGCGCAAGGCAAAGGTCAACGCGGTCGGCGTCATCGGGTTGGTGGAAAATATGCCGGACGGCAAGGCGCAGCGGCCGGGAGATATCGTCACGTCCATGTCGGGGCAGACGATTGAAATCATCAACACCGATGCCGAGGGGCGGCTCGTGCTTGCCGACATGCTGTACTACGTCAATAAACGATTCAAACCGAGATTCATGATCAATCTGGCGACGCTCACCGGAGCCATCATTGTTGCGCTCGGACAGGAATATGCCGGACTGTTCTCCAACGACGACAAGCTCGTCGGGCGTCTGACGAAAGCAGGTGACGAGACCGGGGAGCGGGTATGGCGGATGCCGCTCGGACCGGAATACGACAAGATCATCGATTCAAAGTTCGCCGATGTGAAGAATAGCGGCGGCCGTTCGGCGGGCTCCATCACCGCGGCGCAATTTCTTCAGCGTTTCGTTAACAAGACACCCTGGGCGCATCTCGATATCGCCGGCACTGCGCTCGGCTCGCCGCAGACCGACATCAACAAAAGCTGGAGTTCCGGCTGGGGCGTGCGCCTGCTCGACCGTCTCGTTGCGGACCATTACGAGCGCTGATTGGCCGAGTGCCCAATGGCCTGCGACCCGACGGAGTAAGCGTTTGGCCTGATATTGCCCATAGTCTCAACCCCCGGAGACGGATCGTGTCGGGTTCCGCTAAGCGCGAGGTGAAATACACCACCACGGTCGTCGGCGCCTACAGCGTGCCGGATTGGCGCCGTGATCACGCATCCGCGATCTTGAGCACCAGCTTGCCGAAATTCTCGCCGCTGAAGAGTTTCAGCAACGCTTCCGGAAAGGTCTCCAGTCCCGCGACGATATCCTCGCGCGACTTGAGCTTCCCTTCGCCGATCCAGGCGGCCATGTCGCGTATCGCCTGCGGATACCGGGAGGCGTAGTCGAACACAACCATGCCTTCCATCCGGGCGCGGTTGACCAGCAGCGAGAGATAATTGCTCGGCCCCTTGATCGGCGTTGTGTTGTTGTATTGTGAAATGGCCCCACACACCACGACACGGGCGTGGCGCGCCAGTTGGGCGAGGACGGTATCGAGGATGTCGCCGCCGACATTATCGAAATAGACATTCACGCCCTTCGGGCAATGCGCCCGCAGGCTTTTGCGCACGTCCTCTGCCTTGTAATCGATCGCCGCATCAAATCCGAGTTCCTCGATGACGTAGCGGCATTTCGCGGCCCCGCCTGCGATGCCAACAGCCCGGCATCCTTTGATTTTTGCAATCTGGCCGACGGTCGCGCCGACCGCGCCGGCGGCGCCCGAGACAACGACCGTATCGCCCGCTTCGGGCAGCCCCACGTCGAGCAGGCCAAAATAGGCGGTCATGTGCCCGGCATCCCGAGCGTGTTGAGAAATGTCGGCAGGGGCGCGACATTGGAATCGATTTTGGTGAGTTGCGCGCCGTCGAGCGCCGCGAATTCCTGAATCCCGAATCCGCCGCTGACGTAGTCGCCCGCGGCAGAGCCGGAATGTTTAGACGCAATAACCTTGCCGACGCCGCCTGCGCGCATGACGTCGCCGATCCCGACCGGCGCGATATAGGATTTTCCTTCGTTCATCCATCCGCGCATGGCCGGGTCGAGCGAGATATACAGCACCCGGGTAAGGATCTCGCCGTCGCGCGGCTCCGGTACCGGCGTCTCGGTGAATTGCCAATCGCTGCGTTTCGGCAGACCAACCGGACGCGCCGCCAGCCTGATCTGACGATTGATGTTGCCGCTCATGACGCGCCCGCCTTTGATGCAGAATTTTTATGGTCTACCATGATCGCCTCCCAACCGCGAAGGCGGCGAGTCTTGCGTGCTCTCACATGACCGAAATCCTCTTCTATCACCTGAAAGGACAAACGCCGGAGCAGGTCTTGCCAGCGCTCCTGCAGAAATCCCTCGATCGCGGTTGGCGCGTGGTGGTGCAAGCATCCTCCGAAGAGCGCATTGAGGCGCTCGATGCGCATTTGTGGACGTGGCGCGACGATTCCTTTCTTCCACACGGGACTTGGCGGGAGGCTGAAGCGGCCCAGCAGCCTGTCGTGCTGACGCTTAAGGACGACAATCCGAACGGCGCGGCCGTGCGCTTCCTCGTCGAAGGAGCGACCATGCCGGGCGATGCCTCCGCCTACGAGCGCGTGGTGTTGCTTTTTGACGGCGAAGATCCGGACGCCGTCGAGGCGGCACGCGCGCGCTGGACCGAGGCTAAATCGGCGGGGTTCGCGGTGACTTATTGGCAAGCCGACGAAAAGGGCGGTTGGCGCCGCCAAGCCTGAAGATCAGGTGCTAGTCGAGTCGAAGGGTTCTTTATATCATATTGAATACAATGGGTTTTTCGTCTTAATCATTTGCCTTAAGCGCGCATCGCAAAACTACTTTTGCGACACTATATTTTTTGCTCCAGGCACCGATAGCCTATATAGTGTGGTTCCATGAATAAGCGTTCAGTGAAAAAGCGGCCGGCAAAAGCAAGTCGCGGTCAAGTTGTTCGGAAGGCTGTTTCGCGGCAAGTTTCGGGCAAGCCTGAGCCGGGTAATGCTATCCAGATTGCGTCGGTAACGGCCGTTACACAGCGACTGGCCATGCCCGGCCCGATGCTTCGCACGCACAGGTTCCGTGTCGGCCAAACGGTGCTGTACACCTCAAGCCCCATCAGCCGGCCCGGCGCCAGCGGAACTTACAAAGTTGTCAAGCTCTTGCCGTCCGACGGCGACGACTATCAATACCGGATCAAAAATTCCGGTGAAGCCTTTGAGCGCGTAGCCAAAGAGAGCCAGCTCGAAGTTGAGCATTGACGCCGGAAATTTTCCGCGTGCCGGTTGCGTGCGACCGCGCGATCCGTTCGAAAATGGTTGAGGCTGGCGTCTCCTGGCCCCCTAGGCCATACTTCTCCCAGGAAAACGTCCTTGCCCGCAACGGAGTGGTTGATGCTCGGCGTTGATCCCGAGTTCGGAGTCTCGGTATTGCGCTTGTGGGTCGCGGCAGGCTCGGCGGCCTTGCTCATTCTGTTCTGTGTGCTTGCGCTTTTTCAGCCGCAGTTGCGAATGGCGGCGAGCCCGGCGCGGCGCGCCGGCTTCGTGATCGTCGGCGCAGTTCTCGGCGCGGCGTTGACGTGGGCTTTCCTTGGTCGCGCCGCAACTGGTGACCGTAGTGCCGACCGCCGAGCTATTGAAATGCGCGCCGAGCAGCTGAGCGCGCAGGTTCTCGCCCCTGGTTCGCCGCTCGCCTGCCTCGACGCCGTCGCAGGCGAGAGGGTCGAGACGGCGTGTGAAAAGGCGCTCTTTGTGTCGCCGGCGAGTGTGGCTTCGGCGTCTTCTTATGTCGCGGCACGGTTGACGCTGCTCTCGATCATGGGTGCCTATGCCGCACGCGGCGGTGCGGATATCGACGACATGTTGTCGCCGTTACTCCGCTCGCTCGAGACTGACCGCTTCGGATTCGTCGCCCATGTGCTTGCGATCCGCGAAGGCTGTACGAGCGAGAATTGCAAGGCGTTCGCACTCCTCCACGATGCCAGCCGGGTTCGTGCCAACCTGAGCGCGGCAACGCTCGACCGGTATTTGGAGCATTACGTGTCGCTTTGGGCTAATGGCCCTGAGGGTACGGCAGCCGATGGGACGCAGGCGCAACCGACGGCTCAGTTGAACGCGCCGGGAACGCACAAGATGGTGACCATCGATTTCCCGACGGCCGCCTCGATCCCGGCGGTGAGTATCATGAACCCCGAGCCTTCCGGGCCGGTCTTGCCAGGCGTGGCAGCCGCGGCCGCATCCAATCCGAACCCGCCGCCCGCTGCCGCGTCAGGGGCGCGACATGCGAGGAAGCAGACGGCCAATCCGCCGGCGCCCGCTACCATTTCGGGCGCCGCTGCGACCGATCCGATCTGGCCGGAGCCCGTACCCCCGCCGCCGTCCGTACCGGCCCCGCAGACTGCTTCGGCGCCGTCCGGCGCGCCGCCGGTTCAGCTCAATCCGCCTGCTGCCAACGCGAACGCGGGCGCGGCGGTGCGAGCGCAATGACCTGAGTGCAAGCCGGCAGGCTTCGGCAAATCCATTCTCATGTTCAACTCCGTCCTCATTGCCAATCGTGGCGAAATCGCTTGCCGCATTGCCCGCACCGCCAAACGGCTCGGTATGCGTACGATCGCGGTCTATTCCGCCGCGGACGCGCGCGCGCTGCATCGGCGCCTTTGCGATGAGGCCTATTTCATCGGTCCAGCGGAACCGCGCGAAAGCTATCTCCGCATCGAACGGCTGATCGAGGTTGCTAAAGAGGCCGGCGCCGAATGTATCCACCCTGGATACGGATTCTTGTCCGAAAGCGGCGATTTTGCCGAGGCCTGCGCGCAAGCCGGTGTCGAATTCGTGGGTCCGCCCGCCGCGGCAATCCGCGCCATGGGACTAAAGGATCGCGCCAAGGCGCTGATGGAGAAAGCCGGCGTCCCGGTCGTGCCCGGCTATCATGGCGAGCGACAGGACGCCGAATTCCTCCAGGAGAAGGCCGACGCGATCGGCTATCCGGTGTTGATCAAACCGGCCGCGGGCGGCGGCGGCCGCGGCCTGCGCCGCGTCGACAACGAGGCGGAGTTTAAAGCTGCGCTCGAAGGCGCGGTGCGCGAAGTAGGGGCGGCCTTCGGCTCGGGCCGCGTCCTGATCGAAAAATATGTTGCCGCGCCGCGCCATATCGAAATCCAGGTCTTCGCCGACCGGCACGGCAACGTTATTCATCTCGGCGAGCGCGATTGCTCCCTGCAGCGCCGCCACCAGAAGGTGATTGAGGAGAGTCCGGCGCCGGGAATGACGGAGCAAATACGCGCGCAAATGGGTGCCGCCGCGGTCGAGGCGGCGAGGGCGGTGGGCTATTTCGGCGCCGGCACGGTGGAGTTCGTGGCCGACGGTACTAAGGGGCTGCGCGCGGACGGCTTCTGGTTCATCGAAATGAATACGCGGCTCCAGGTCGAACATCCGGTGACCGAGGAGGTCACAGGGCTAGATCTCGTGGCGTGGCAGTTTCAGGTCGCGGCCGGGGAAAAGCTGCCGCTCGCGCAGGCGCAGGTTCGCTTCGAGGGTCACGCGATCGAAGCGCGCGTTTACGCCGAAGATCCCGAACACGGTTTTCTGCCCGCGACCGGTCCGATCGTCGGTCTCGACTTGCCGGCGGATGTACGCGTGGAAAGCGGCGTCGAAGCTGGCGGCGAGGTGACGCCGTTCTACGATCCGATGATTGCAAAGCTCATCGCGCACGCGCCGACACGCGAGGCCGCGCTCCATCGGATGGCGAATGCGCTCGATCACACGCGGGTCGCCGGCGTGCGCAGCAACGTCGCCTTCCTCGGCGTGCTCTGCCGCGCGCCCGAGTTCCGAGAAGGGAAGGTCGACACCGGCTTCATCGATCGCAATCTCACCGCGCTGGGCGCCGTGCCGCACGATCCCGACCGCGCGGCCGCGGCGCTCGGCGTCGTGCGCCTGCTCGAGGGCGACGAAGCGGCAGCGCCTCCGGCTGAAGAATCCGCGGAGGCAAACTCGCCTTGGGCCGCGCACGGCGGCTTTCAGCTTTGCGGCGCGCGCTCGATCACTGTGCCGATCCTCATGGACGGCGAGGGCGCCGATGCAACGGTCACATACGGCCAGGATGGCATGAGCGTCGTGATCGATGGCGCGGCGCCTGCTGCCGACGCGAAGGTGTTCGCGGCGGATGAGGAGGTCTACGTTCTGCGCCACGGCCGGCAGACCCGCGTGCGGCTCAAAGACGTTTCCGCCGCTGCCGCCGAAGCCGGCGGCGGTGATGGCGCGATCAAGGCGCCGATGCACGGCAAGGTTTTGGAGCTTTTCGTCGGCGCGGGCGATGCTGTTGCCGGCGGTCAACGTCTTGCCGTGATCGAGGCGATGAAGATGGAGCATACTTTGCGCGCCCCATTTGCCGGTGTCGTCGCGGACGTCGCGGTCGGTGCGGGTGTGCAAGTTGTGGAAGGCGCGAAGATCATGCTGATCGAACGGGCCGCGAAGGGATAATCTGGAAGGATGGCGCTCCATCTCATCAAGCTCTGCGTCGGTTGTGACTCGGTCCGCGAACTCGAGGGCTGGATCAAGCAAAGGCTCAAGGACAAACGCAAACGCGGCGAAAAGCCCGAGCACGTCCATAGGACGCGCATGGTGCCCAAGCGCGCGGCCGAGCTGGTCGATGGCGGCTCGCTCTATTGGGTGATCCGCGGCGAGGTCGTCTGCCGCCAGCGCATCCGCGACGTCAGGCCGTTCCGTGACAAGGATGGCATCGGCCGCTGCGGCCTTGTGCTCGATCCCAAGGTGATCCTGGTTGCGCCGCGCCCCCATCGCGCTTTTCAGGGCTGGCGCTACCTGGCGGCGAAGGACGCCCCGCGCGACCTCGAAAAAGCGGCCCCAGGCGCAGCCGCGATGCCGGAAAAACTGCGGCGAGAGTTGCGCGAACTCGGTCTTATGTGAGCCGGGCAATCCTTCCACACGCGTTGCCACATAGCGCGGGCGAAAACGATCACGTACAGTCCGCGCAACGGCCGATGAGTACAGCGCCGGCGGAGTCGAAAACATGATTATCGAGAACCAGGCGGACGTTACCAAGGCGGTGCTGACCGAACTTGCGCGGGCGCCCGATCCGCGCTTTCGCGAAATAATGTCGGCCTTTATTCGCCACCTGCATGATTTTGCGCGTGAAGTGAAATTGACCGAGCAAGAGTTTCAGACGGCGTGCGCTTACATCAATGCGATCGGCAAGCACACCAATGACAACCACAACGAAGCGGTGCTGATGGCGGGAACGCTCGGCTTCTCGGCCCTCGTCTGTCTTCTCAACAACGGCGACAACGGTCAGACCGAAACTGATGCCAGCCAGCTCGGTCCGTTCTGGCGGATGAATTCACCGCGGACGCACAATGGCGGCTCGATCGTGCGTTCGCCCACGCCGGGACCGGCGCTTTTTGTCGACGCCTATTACCGCGATGCCCGCGGCAAGCCGATGGAGGGTGTGGAGGTCGACGTCTGGCACTCCTCGCCGGAAGGCTTTTACGAAAACCAGGACCCGACGCAGTCGGACATGAACCTGCGCGGCAAGTTCACGACCGACGCGGGCGGCCATATCAGTTTTCGCAGCGTGAAGCCGGCCGGTTATCCCATCCCGATCGACGGGCCGGTGGGGGAGCTTTTACGCGCCCAGGGCCGGCACAACATGCGTCCGGCCCACTTACATTTCCTGGCCTACAAGGTCGGATACAAGACGCTCATCTCACAGGTCTATCCGCCCGACGACAAATACATCGATAGCGACGTGCAGTTCGGTGTCACCCGCCATTTGCTCGGCAATTTTGTACGGCACGACGAAGGACCGGCGCCCGCTGCCGACGCGAAGGCGCCATGGTATTCGCTGACACATAACTTCGTCATGGAAGCCGGCACCGCGCGCCTGCCGCGAGCGCCGATCACCGGCAAGGCTGAGGGCGAGCGGCCGCAAATTCCACATCTCGAACCGGCGTGATGCTCGCCTGCTCGCGAGCTAAGTTAAGTCGATAAAAAACGGGAGAGGGGACGGAATGTCGCGGAGAGCAATGCTCAAGGGCATGGCCGCCGGCGCTGCCGTCGGCCTGTTTGCCCGTCGCGCCGCCAGCCAAGAAGTCCTGAAGATGGGGATATGCATCCCCATGACCGGGGCCGGGTTCAATGCCGTCGGCCGGCAACTCGCATCCGCGATCAAGCTTTATGTGCAACAGCATGGCGACGTGGTGGCTGGGCGTAAAATCGAGCTCATCATGCGCGATGACGGCGGCGTTGCCGACAATGCGCGCCGCATCGTCCAGGAGATGATCGTCAACGAAAAAGTGGGCATGGTCGGCATCGGGATCACGCCGACCGCGCTGGCCGTCGCTCCACTAATGACCGAGGCTAAGATGCCGACTTTGGTCATGAGTTCGGGCGCCTCGATCACGGTCACGAAGTCGCCCTACATGGTCCGAGCCGGCTTCTTGCAAGGTCAACAAGCGTGGATCATGGCCGAATGGGCGTTCAAGAACGGCAGCAGGCGCGTCGTCACGCTGGTCAACGACTGGGCGCCGGGCATCGAATCGGAGACGGCATTTAAGACCCGCTTCACGCAGGTGGGCGGCGAGATCGTCGAATCGATTCGCATTCCGCTTGCCAATCCCGACTTCGCGCCGTTCCTGCAACGCGTCCGCGACATCAATCCGGACACCGCGTTTATCTATTTTCCGGGTACGCAGGCCGGCATTTTCGCCAAACAATTCGCCGAACGCGGCCTTGGCAATTCCGGCATCAAGATTATCGGTCCCGGCGATCTGACTGACGACGACGATCTGAACACGATGGGGGATCAGATGCTCGGCATGATCACAGCCGGATCGTATTCGGCCGCCCATGATTCTGCGATCAACAAGGCTTATGTCGCCGCCTTCGAGAAGGCCAGCGGCTTTCGCCCGGACTTCGTCTCGGTCGGCGGCTATGACGGCATGCATTTGATCTACGAAGCGCTCAAGAAGACGAACGGCAACGCCGACGGCGAGGCTTTGGTTGCGGCCATGAAGGGCATGGCGTGGGAAAGCCCGCGCGGCCCGATCTCGATCGACCCGCAGACCCGCGACATCGTGCAAAACATCTATATCCGCAAGGTCGAGAAGGTGAATGGGCAACTCTATAACATGGAGTTTGCGACCTACGAGGCGGTGAAGGATCCGATGAAGGCCGCAGCGAAGTGAGCGCGGCGGTCCTATACCGCAATATTGTCGATCAGCCGCGTCTTGCCGATGCGCGCGGCGACGAGGAGGCGGAGCGGGCCGTCCTTAAGCGAAGCGACGGGTGCGAGCGTCTCGGCGCGGCGCGCTTCGAGGTAATCGAGGACGAAGCCCGCCTGCGTGATGGCCGCGCGGCCCTCACCGAGGACGGTGCCAATCGACGTGCCTGCGGCGATCTTTTTTGCGCAATCGGCGAGCACGCGATGGAGCACAGGCGCCACGGCGCGCTCGCTCGGTGAGAGGTAGGCGTTGCGCGAGGAGAGCGCGAGCCCGTCGGTCTCGCGCACGGTTGGCGCGCCGACAATGCGGGTTTTTAGGCCAAGATCGCGCGCGAGCTGCGTCACCACCTTGAGCTGCTGATAGTCTTTCTCGCCGAACAGCGCGATATCCGGCGCGCATTGGATCAACAGCTTGGTTACAACGGTCGCGACGCCGGCAAAGAAATGCGGGCGGAAGGTGTCTTCGAGACCGACTTTAGCCGGACCGTCCGGCTCGATCCGTGTTGCAAAGCCGGACGGATACATCGTTTCCGCCGATGGCACCCAAATAAGGTCGGCCTTCAAGGCAGTGAGCGCCGCAGCGTCCGCGGCGAAGGTGCGGGGATAGGCTGCCAGGTCCTCATTCGGCGCGAACTGGGTTGGATTGACGAAGATGGACACGATGACGCGATCGACGCGGCGTTGCGCCAGCCGCACCAAGGCAAGATGGCCGGCATGCAGCGCGCCCATGGTCGGCACGAGCGCAATCGTGTCGTGTTGCCCGCGCCACCGCGCGAGCGTGCGCGAGAGCGCGGGCAATGTGCGGATGACCTGCGGTCGGCGATGCTTCGATCTTGAAGAACTTCGGGTCATGGCGTTGCAAAGCAAACACACACCGCGCGCATTCGTCGCGCACTGCGTGGTTAATGATTAACTTATCGAGGCCGATGCTGTATCTTGACCGTGAGCGTTGCAAGCCGGAGAAGGGATCGCCACGCAGAGGTTGCGTATCCATGTTGATGCAGGCGGATATTGGCAAGGCGCTCTCGGCGCATGTCATCGTCCTTGGCAACGAAAAAGGCGGCTCGGGAAAGTCGACCACGGCTATGCATGTCGCTGTCGCGCTGTTACAGGCCGGCCAGCGCGTGGCAACCATCGACCTCGATTCCCGCCAGCGCAGCTTTACGCATTATGTCGAGAACCGGCGCGATTGGGCAAACCGCGCGGGCATCACGCTGCAGCATCCCCGGCATTTTTGCGTGGGGCGCGGCTTCGGCATGCGGCTCGATGAAATCGAGGCGCAGGAGTTCGGCGCCTTTGCCGACGCGGTAGGCGCGGTCGAGCAAACCCACGATTTCGTCGTCATCGATACGCCGGGCACTGATTCATATCTGATGCGGCTCGCCCATTCGATGGCCGATACGCTGATCACGCCGCTTAACGACAGCTTCATCGATTTCGACGTGCTTGGTCTGGTCGATCCGACTACCTTCGAGCTGACCGGGGTCAGCCACTACGCGGAAATGGTCCGCGAAGCGCGCCGGCAACGCCGTTTGGTCGATGGCGGCCTCACCGACTGGGTGGTCGTGCGCAACCGGCTCTCCACGCTCGGCTCGCGCAACAAGCGGCTGGTCGGGGCCGGAGTCGAAGCGCTTTCCAGGCAGCTCGGCTTTCGTGCGATCGATGGATTTGCTGAGCGCGTGGTCTATCGCGAGTATTTCCCGCGCGGGCTGACCGCGCTGGACGAGGTCGACGAGAGCATGCTCGGCCAGCGCTCCTCGCATGTAACCGCCCGCGACGAGGTCAAGAACCTGATCGATGCGCTGAAGCTGCCGATCGACGAGCGCGGCAAGCGTCGCGCCGCGGCGCGAGCCGAGTGGGCTGCATCCTCCGACAAACCGCTCGATACCCATGGCCTGTTCGCCTAGCGCGTGATCCGGAAAAGCCTGCGCCGGACGTGATCTGGGTCGAAAAGGCTTCCCGAAAATCCTCAGCGACTGCGAGAGACAAAATCGGCTGCCCATTGCGCCCGTCAGCGCAGGGGGCCACCTTATGGCGAGGTTTTCATCGCCCGCCGCGAGGGGCCGCAATGAGCAAAGACCGGTCCGGCTATACGCCAGCGCCGAGCCCTGAACCGACGAATACCAGGGCGCCCGACCGAAATCTTGCGCCTTCTTCGCGCGCAGACCTCGATGCCTTCCTTAGTCAAGTCAATGCGCTCGGGCCTGCGGTCAAGGCTGGCGGGCGCGGTCGGCTGGTGTTCGCGCTCGATGCGACCATGAGCCGGCAACCGACGTGGGACCAAGCCTGCGTGCTTCAGGCCGATATGTTCCGCGAAGCGGCCACCGGTGGCGGCCTCGACATCCAGCTCGTTTATTATTGCGGACTTGCGGAATGCCGCGCCTCGCCGTGGGTGGCGGAGCCGCAGCGGCTCGGCGAATTGATGTCGCGCATCGATTGCCGTGGCGGTCAGACCCAAATTGCAAAAATCCTTGCGCACACGCGCCGCGAAAGCGACAAGGCCAAGATCGG